>NZ_CP113432.1:1800000-2100000 GCF_026686735.1 Pseudomonas triclosanedens
ACCGTAATGGTGGCATTCAGCATGCTGGTATTGGTGTGCGGCGCCTGGTAAGTGTCGCAGGTGAGGTTCTCCAGCTCGATGTTGTGATCGATGAAGAACTGGCACAGCTCATTGAGTATGTCCGGACGGTACACCGCGCTGACGTACGCGACGTAGGGCAGGGCTTGGGCTCGGGTGACATGGGCATTGCTGCGGGTCACGCTGAGGGTGAAGCCGTGGCGCTTGGCGATCGCGGGGAGGCCGCCTTCCAGGCGCGCCAGAGCGTCCCAGCTACCGGCGACCTGCAGGACCACCGCGCTGAATTCACCGTGGCGGGTCAGGCGGCTGCTGATCACCGAGCAACGGTTATCGACACAGGTGCGGCACAGCACGCTGGTCAGTTCCATCGGGTTCGGGCCCAGCGCACTGATCAGAAGAAATTGTTCACGAGGGTGGGAGGTGGACATGCAGCTTTCCTGGGAATGGCGGCGAGCAGGCCGCATCGACAAAGGAAGCAGGGTAGCGAAAAGCGCCGATGAGGGGAATGTCTGACCGCTCGCGGGACGCTGCTGTCAGCTTGTGCGTGGCCGGTGGCGACAGTACCATTACGGCTTTCTTTTTCCGGCAGGAGCGGTTGCATGATTGCGGGCAGTATGGTGGCGCTGGTCACCCCCTTCGATGCTCAGGGTCGACTGGATTGGGACAGCCTCGCGAAGCTGGTGGACTTCCACCTGCAGGAAGGTACCAACGCCATCGTAGCGGTCGGCACCACAGGTGAATCGGCCACTCTCGACGTGAGCGAGCACCTGGAAGTGATCCGTCGCGTGGTCGACCAGGTCAACGGCCGCATTCCGGTGATCGCCGGTACCGGTGCCAACTCCACCCGCGAAGCCGTCGAGCTGACCGAAGCCGCCAAGAGCGGTGGCGCCGATGCCTGCCTGCTGGTGACCCCGTACTACAACAAGCCGACCCAGGAAGGCCTGTACCAGCACTTCCGCCACATCGCCGAAGCCGTAGCGATTCCGCAGATTCTCTACAACGTGCCGGGCCGTACCGCCTGCGACATGCTGCCTGAAACCGTCGAACGCCTGTCGAAAGTAGCGAACATCATTGGCATCAAGGAAGCCACCGGCGACCTGCAGCGCGGCAAGGAAGTGCTCGACCGTGTCGGCAAGGACTTCCTGGTCTACTCCGGTGACGACGCCACTGCCGTTGAACTGATGCTGATGGGCGGCAAGGGCAACATCTCGGTAACCGCCAACGTTGCGCCACGCGCCATGAGCAACCTTTGCGCTGCCGCCATGCGTGGCGATGCCGGCGAAGCCCGCGCGATCAACGACCGCCTGATGCCGCTGCACAAGGCGCTGTTCATCGAGTCCAACCCGATTCCGGTGAAGTTCGCCCTTCATGAAATGGGGCTGATTCCCGAAGGTATCCGCCTGCCCCTGACCTGGCTCAGCCCACGTTGCCACGAGCCGCTGCGTCAGGCCATGCGCCAGACCGGCGTTCTGGCTTAAGGAGCTCTCTCGCATGAAGCGACTGGCAGGACTGACTGCGCTCGCCCTTGTCATCGGCAACACCTCCGGCTGCGGCTGGCTGTGGGGCCCGGACGGTTACTTCCGTGATCGCGGCGATGATTATCTCAATGCCCGCGAAACGGCACCGATGAAGGTTCCCGAAGGCCTGCAGAGCAAGCCGCTGGATCCGCTGTTGCCCATCCCGATGAACGTCGCCACCAGTACTGAAAAGGAAGGTGAGTTCGAGGTTCCGCGTCCGCAGCCGCTGGCTGGTGGCGCCGGCGAAGTCAGCGACTTCAGCCTGCAGAAGAGCGGCGACTCGCGCTGGCTGATCGCCCAGCGTCCTCCGGCGGAAGTCTGGCCGGTAGCCCATCAGTTCTTCCAGGACAACGGCTTCTCCATCGCTCAGGAACGCCCGCAGACTGGCGAGTTCAGCACCAACTGGCAACCGCTCAGCCAGTTGTCCGCGCCCCTTGCGCGTCGCCTGAACAGCCGTGTTTCCGGTATCGAGCCCGATAGCGAAACCCGCGTTCGTGTCCGTATCGAGCCAGGCGTACAGACCAACACCAGTGAAGTCTACGTGCTGAGCGAAACCCGCCCGGCGGGTAGCACTGCCAGTGCCGATTGGCCGTCCAAGCCTGTTGTGCCGAGCCTCGATGCCGCGCTGCTGGACGAAATGCTGGCGAGCATGGCTACCAGTGCCGAGAAGGGCGGCTCCGTCTCCCTGCTCGCCGCACACTCGGCCTATGACACGCCCGGCAGCGCCGACCTGAGCAAGGACGGCAGCGGCAACCCGGTGCTTACCGTGGATTCCGACTTCGATCGTGCTTGGGTCAGCGTAGGCCGTGCCCTGGATCGCGCCGACATCCGTGTCGACGACCTCAACCGCAGCCTCGGCGTCTACTATGTCAACATCGCCGAAGGGGCGAAGAAGAAGGACGAAGAGAAGCCTGGCTTCTTCAGCCGCCTGTTCGGCGGTGGCGAGAAGACCAAGGAAGAGGAAGATGCCAAGGCGCAGCGCTATCAGGTCCGCCTGACCAGCGTGAACAACACGGTGCAGGTCACCGTCGACAAAGACATCAACACCTCCGCGCCGGCTGATGTCGCGCAGGGTGTGCTGGAAAAACTCCAGGAGAGTATGCGGAATGCGCTTCGCGGTCCTGGGGAGCGGAAGCCGGGGCAATTCGGCCTTGGTGAGCAGTTCTGACACCCGGATACTGATCGATTGCGGATTCCCGCTACGTGAAACCATCCGCCGTCTGGCGCGCCTGGGCCTTGAGCCCGGGCAGCTGGATGCGATCCTGGTCACGCACGAGCATTCCGATCATATCAACGGCGTCGAACTGCTTGTCCGACACCATCGAATACCCGTGTATCTCAGCGCCGGTACTCTGCAGGGAATGCGCAAGCCGGTGGCCCCGGCGGGGCTGCTCTCATGCGGCGATCGCCTGGTACTGAAAGACCTGGAAGTCACTGCAGTGAGCGTCTCCCACGATGCGCGAGAGCCACTGCAGTACGTGTTTTCCGATGGCCGGAAGCGCTTTGGCCAGCTCACCGATCTGGGGGCCGCCACGGCGCAGGTGCTGGAGTGCTATCGTGGCCTCGACGCGTTGATCATCGAGTCGAATCATGACAGCGACATGTTGGCCCGCGGACCGTATCCCTACCCACTCAAAGCCCGTGTCGGCGGCCAGTGGGGGCATTTGAACAACCGGCAGGCCGCCGAACTGGTGGCGCAGCTGGGCTGGGAAAGCCTACAGCACCTGGTGCTGGCGCATCTCAGCGAAAAGAACAACTCGCCGCAGTTGGCCCGGCAAAGTTTTGTCGACACCCTGGGGTGCGACCCGGACTGGCTGCAGGTAGCCGATCAGCATTCGGGACTCGACTGGCGAACGATCGCCTGAGCCCATCCATTCAAGCAAGCGGAGCCCATCATGGAAAAACGCGAAGAACTCTATCGCGGCAAGGCCAAGTCGGTTTACACCACCGATGACGCCGACCGCCTCGTCCTGCTGTTCCGCAACGACACCTCGGCGTTCGACGGCAAGCGTATCGAGCAGCTCGATCGCAAGGGCATGGTGAACAACAAGTTCAATGCCTTCATCATGCAAAAGCTCGAAGCCGCCGGCATTCCGACCCAGTTCGACGCACTGCTTTCGGACAACGAAGTGCTGGTCAAGAAGCTGGCGATGATCCCGGTCGAGTGCGTTGTGCGCAACTACGCCGCCGGCAGCCTCGTACGCCGTCTGGGCGTGGAAGAGGGCCTGCAGCTCACTCCGCCGACCTTCGAGCTGTTCCTGAAGAACGACGCCCTGGGCGATCCGTTCATCAACGAATCCCACGTACAGGCTTTCGGCTGGGCGACTCTGGAGCAACTGGCCGAAATGAAGGCCTATTCCTTCAAGGTCAACGAAGTGCTGAGCAAGCTCTTCGACGATGCCGGCCTGCTGCTGGTGGACTTCAAGCTCGAGTTCGGCCTGTTCCACGGCAAGATCGTACTGGGCGACGAGTTCAGCCCGGACGGCTGCCGCCTGTGGGACAAGGAAACCCGCAAGAAAATGGACAAGGACCGCTTCCGCCAAGGCCTGGGTGACGTGATCGAGGCTTACGAAGAAGTAGCTCACCGTCTCGGCGTGCCGCTGTAAATTCACAAAGGCACGCAAGCACCTGATACCACGAAAAAAATCCGAAAACAAAGCTTCGCGTTCGGACTTCAAGCTGGTATGATGCGCGCCGCACGGAGAGATGCCGGAGTGGTCGAACGGGACGGATTCGAAATCCGTTGAACCAGCAATGGTTCCTAGGGTTCAAATCCCTATCTCTCCGCCATTACATATGGCCAAAGCCCCTGAAGTTCTTAGAGTTTCAGGGGCTTTGTCTTTTCTGCACTAGGGGCAGTGTCGAAAAAGTGTCGAAAGGATCAGACACGCTCTCGGCAGCGCAGACCCCCGTGGAATACACTCGCTCAAACGAACCAGGGATGGTGGTCATGAGATTCGCAAAGGTATTCCTATCCTTCGGCGTCATAGTCCTCTGCGTGCTCCTCATCGGTGGCATCAACGAGGCCATTCGAAAGCTAGTCATCCAGTCCATCTATGACTCTTCGCCCGAAATTAGGGTGCGCAATTGCACTTACTTGACCACCTGATTGCATTCGACTTGACCATCGTTTGCATCGGATTTGACCAATCACATTGGGTCGTCATGACCGACAGAGGACGCCTCATAACGTACGTCCCTGAGTGTTGATTACTTCTGATGATTATGGATCGGTAGCTTGCAGCCCCTCGTGACAGGCAGCAATCGACCCATAGCGGACTTTCACCCAGCGATCAGTGGCACGTTCCCTCCCCCGAGAGAGCGTCATAAAATGTCGATGGATAGCTTTTTGATGTGTGTGTCAGATCCGTCACAAAGGATGACAAAGTGCTATGAGTGCGCTATTTATTGCTCTCTGAGCCGAGCCTGAGTTCTGGCCGGTTGTCTTCATACCCTGCACACCACGGATGGATGCATGCGGGCTATCAATTCGATACGGATATCAATTGGCGTGCGCGCTCCCGCGCCTAGCCGGGTATGGTAAGAGGTCCCCTCGTGAACCTCTTGCTCATCCACCAGAATTTCCCCGGTCAGTTTCGATATATAGCGCAGTATTTTTCAGCGCAGTCCGGGCATCGCGTCGTTGCCATTGGCCGGGACACCGCCCCAGGCATGGCAGGTATCGAGCTATACCGATATCGACCGCATCGTGTCGCATCTTCGCAGACACATCCTTACCTGCAACCTTTCGAGTCGGCTGTTCTGCACGGCCAGCAGGTCGTGCGAGTAATCCAGAAGCTCAAAGCCGAAGGTTTTCGCCCGGACGTCATTCTGGGCCACCCTGCGTGGGGCGAAACGCTCTACGTGAAGGACGTCTTTCCTGATGTCCCCTTGGTGCATTTCTGCGAATTCTATTACCGCACTCAGGGGGCAGATGCAGGATTTGACCCGGAATTCCCCGCCTCGCTCGATGGCAATTGCAGGCTCAACACGTGTAACGCGCTGCACCTTCTGAACCTGCAACAGTGTGATTGGGGAATATCTCCAACTCACTGGCAGCGCAGTGTGCATCCCGAGCCATATCTGCAGAAGATCAGGGTCGTTCACGAAGGTATTCCGACTCGGCAGCTCAGACCTGATCCGAAAGCCAGTCTGGTACTTCCTTCCGGGCTCGAACTAAAAGCCGGCCAGCCCGTTCTCACTTATGTCGCGAGGAACCTGGAGCTATACCGGGGATTTCACAACTTCATGCGAGCCTTGCCGCGAATCCTGAAAGAGCATCGTACCGCTCAGATAGTGATAATCGGGGGAGACGACGTCAGCTACGGTGGCAAGCCTAAAGACGCTGCAAACTGGCGTAAGCGAATGTTGCGCGAAGTGCCCGTCGACCTCGAGCGTGTGCACTTTCTGGGCAAGGTCCCTTACGAAACTTATTGCAAGGTACTGCAGGTCTCGGCTGCTCACGTTTACCTGACCTACCCCTTTGTCCTGTCCTGGTCGATGCTCGAAGCAATGGCCTCGGGGTGCCTGGTAATCGGCTCGGATACCGCCCCGGTACGGGAAGTAGTGCTGCATGGGGAAAACGGCTATCTGGTCGACTTCTTCGATACCCAAGGGATCGCCGATCAAGTGCTGCACGCCCTGAATAGTCCGCAGGCCCAGCAGGCTCTACGAGCCGAAGCGCGCGAAACCGCGTGCCGTTACAGCGTTGAAGCCGGCTTGACCGGCTACCGGGAGTTGATTGCCGAAGCTCTCTCCGCTTCGGGCAAACAGCCTGCACCCACTACCTCTTCTCTGACCCAGTTGGCCTGTCCTCTCTGACACGCCAGGAAAACCCGCATGTCCAGTACCGAAGCGCTACCACCAGAGCAAGAACAATCTCAGGCGCCGGATACCGGCTTGATCTGCCTGGTCATGCTGGCCCGTTTTCACAGCCTTGCTGCTTCTGCTGATCAACTGGCTCATGAATTCATGCCGCCAGGTGCTCAGTTCGGGAGCGCCGATCTGCTGCTGGCTGCACGCAAGCTCGGTCTCAAAGCCAAGTCAGTTAAAACCCGTTTTGACCGACTGGCACAAACGCCTTTGCCCGCCATCGCGCGAAGCAATGACGGTGACTACTTCATCATCGCTCGGATCGATCAGGGCAAGGCCTTGATTCAAAGCCCGCTGGTGCAACGCCCCGAGATCATCAGCCAGGAAGAACTCGAAGCACGATGGACTGGCGAGCTGCTGTTGTTCCGTTCAGAGGCCTCGCAGGCTTCCGAGCTGTCGAGGTTCGACTTCACCTGGTTCATCCCCGCCATCGTCAAGTACCGCAAGCTGCTGGGGGAGGTACTGGTTGCTTCCTTCGTCCTTCAGATATTTGCGCTACTGACGCCACTATTTTTCCAGGTCGTGATGGATAAGGTGCTGGTCCATCGGGGGCTTTCCACGCTTGATGTCCTGGCAGTTGGCCTGTTGGGCATCATGCTGTTCGAGTCGCTTCTCAGTGGGCTGCGCAGCTACGTCTTCGCCCATACGGCGAGCCGGATCGACGTCGAACTGGGTGCGCGCCTGTTCCGGCATCTTGTCAGCCTGCCTCTGGCCTACTTCCAGGCCCGCCGGGTAGGCGACTCCGTTGCGCGTGTCAGGGAACTGGAAAACATCCGCAGCTTCCTGACCGGCAACGCCATCACGCTGTTACTCGACGTGCTGTTCTCCGTGGTGTTCATCGCGGTGATGTTCTTCTACAGCGGATGGCTCACCCTGGTAGTGATCCTCTCGTTACCATTGTACTTCGTGCTTTCGCTGCTGATCACACCACTGTTGCGGGCGCGAGTGCAGGAAAGCTTCAGCCGCGGCGCGGAGAACCAGGCGTTCCTGGTGGAGTCGATCAATGGCATCGACACACTCAAGTCCATGGCAGTGGAACCGCAAGTCACCCGCAAGTGGGACAACCAACTGGCGGCCTACGTATCGGCCAGTTTCAAGACCCAGACCTTGTCCACGTTCGCTAACGAAGGTGTTTCGCTGATCGGCAAACTGGTCACCGTAGCGACGCTTTGGCTGGGAGCTCGCCTGGTAATAGATGGCCAACTGACTGTCGGGCAGTTAGTGGCGTTCAACATGCTGGCCGGACGAGTGGCGCAACCCATCATGCGGCTCGCCCAGCTATGGACCAACTTCCAACAAACCGGCGTTTCCGTGCAGCGCCTGGGCGACATCCTTAACAGCCAGACCGAACTGGCCCAGGCTACCCGCAGTACGCTGCCGGCGCTTCGTGGCCAGATCGAGTTTGACCAGGTGCATTTCCGCTACCGGCCTGATGGTTCGGAGGTCCTTCGCGGAGTCAGCCTCGCCATTCGCCCTGGTGAAGTAATCGGCATCGTTGGGCGCTCGGGATCCGGCAAGAGCACCCTGACCCGACTGCTGCAGCGACTTTATGTTCCTGAGCGTGGGCGGGTGTTGGTCGACGGGATGGACCTTGCACTGGCCGACGTCAGTTCATTGCGTCGTCAGATTGGCGTGGTGTTACAGGATAACTTGCTGTTCAACCGCAGTATCCGGGAAAACATCGCGCTGACAGATCCGGGCACCCCTATGGAGGCGGTAATGCAAGCCGCCAGGCTGGCAGGGGCGCATGAGTTCATCCTGGAGCTTCCGGAAGGCTACGACACCGTAGTGGGCGAGCACGGTTCTTCATTGTCGGGCGGCCAACGGCAACGAATCGCCATCGCACGAGCACTCATCGGTAATCCGCGCATTCTGATTTTCGACGAAGCGACCAGTGCGTTGGACTATGAATCCGAACGCGTCATCCAGCAGAACATGAAAGCTATCTGTCAAGGTCGCACAGTGGTAATCATCGCTCACCGCTTAAGTGCCGTTCGTGACGCCAACCGAATCATCGTCATGGATCGTGGCCAAATCGTCGAACAGGGCACTCATGGCGAGCTGCTCACGCTGCAGGCCGGCCACTATTCGCGGCTGCACCGCCTGCAGCAAGGGGGCCAGGCATGAGCGCCAAACGCGAACTGCTCAATCGCTACCGTCGCACCTGGTCGCATGCATGGCGAAACCGCAAGCAGATGGAGGCACCGGTGCGTTTGCCGCACGAGGTGCAATTCCTCCCGGCAGCGCTGTCATTGCAAGAGCAACCGGTTCACCCCGCTGCTCGCTATATCAAATGGTCGATCATTGCTTTCTCGGCATTGGCCGTGTTGTGGGCATGCCTCGGCGAGATCGATGTTGTCGCCACTGCCCGGGGCAAAATCATCCCCAGTGGCAAGACTAAGGTGATCCAGCCAAGCGATGTGGCGGTGGTAAAGGACATTCATGTCTACGACGGCCAGCAGGTAAAAGCTGGAGATCTGCTGGTAGAACTGGACGGCAGCCAAACAGGCGCGGATGTGGAGCGGCTGAAGACAGACTTGCTAGCCGCTCGGATTGATGCCGCGAGGGCGGCAGCGCTGTTGGAGTCGATTCGTACTGCCCAGCCGCCACGGCCACTGACTCCTCGTTTACCTGATGTTGCCGAGAACCAGCGCCAGGCAGCTCAGTTGTGGCTTCAGGGGCAGTATCTGGAGCTGAGCAGCAATGTGGGGCAAACCCAGGCGACGATAGATCAACGCGCTGCGGAGATTCGTGCCGCTCAGGCGACCGTTGACTCCTTACGGCAGACCTTGCCGATCGCTGAGCAACTGGCCACTGACTACAAGCGTCTTCTGGAGCGCAATTTTGTGGCAAAACACGCCTGGCTGGAAAAGGAACAAGCCAGACTCGATCAGCATCGTGAACTCGCCGTCCAACAGGCGCGCGTTATCGAACTGGACGCATCACGACGTGAAGCCGAGCAGCGTCGAGAAAGTGTCATTGCCCAGACTCGACGCACCATGCTCGATCTGCAGCACGAATCCGAGCAGAAGGCAGCAGGACTTACTCAAGAGCTACTCAAGGCTGAACGACGGGATCGACTAACTCGCCTCACCTCTCCAGTCGATGGCACCGTGCAGCAACTGGCAATCCACACCAATGGTGGTGTTGTTACTGAGGCTCAGCCGTTGATGGTCATTGTTCCCAATGACCAGCCGGTCGAAGTGGAAGCCATGCTTGAGAACAAGGACATCGGATTTGTGCGTCCAGGGCAGGAAGTGGAGATCAAGGTGGAGACCTTCACTTTCACCAAGTACGGCGTAGTGCATGGTCGGGTTATCAGTGTTTCAGAGGATGCGATCGAAGATGAGAGGCACGGGTTGCTCTATAGTATGCGCATTCAACTTGGCCAGAACCATATTCGAATTGCAAGTACGGATGTGCCATTAATGCCGGGAATGGCAGTGAGTGCCGAAGTTAAAACGGACAGGCGAAAGGTTATCGAGTACTTCCTTAGCCCATTAAAACAGTATGTGAGCGAAAGCTTAATTGAGCGATAGAGGATGAATATGCCCGTTGGAAGAGTAAGTTTGTGCCTCGTTTTTTTTAATTTCATTACGATGCTCTTGTTTGGCTATTTCTCTGCGCCTGATGGTGATCAGCTGGCAAAATTTCCGGGAGATATGCTTATATCATTTACCTGTGCTAATAGTGATGGATTTTGGGTTGACAGCAGTAGAGCTATATCTGTCGCTCTAGGGGTGCCGATTTGTATTGTCGGGACTCTCTTCTATTTGAAATTTGGAAAATATACTAGGGAGGAGATGCAGTCCAGCCGAAATGGCTCTAGTGTGATTACTGGTGGCCTCCTCGCTTCGGTCGCTCTAATTCTTCTGGCATTTTCATATTTCCCTTGTAACTCGTTCTATCAAGGGTTTTCTTTGCGTAATGGGATATTTCCACACCAAATGGGGTACGCATTGCGGGGAGTCTTGAGTGGGAGTCAGCTTGTTTTTGATATGTTATATTCTCTAGTATTCTGTGGGATATCATACTGCATGGCTCTTGTTATTAAAATTAAGACCTCCAAGCCTTGCTAGCTTGATGCTTGGTTGGAGTTGTTTTCTGATCAACGCTAGATGGTAATTTCTCGATTGAAGGTTTGCGCGATTTAAATTATTTAAATAACGGAGGGATTCTACGTGCCGCAGACTCAACAGGACAAAGATGTTCAAGATTACAAACTGGAAGTCACAAAGATAGAGCAGGAAACTCTTCAAAAGGCGAAGGAGCTTGCTTCTGAGGCTGAGCTAAGCGATTCCGAGCGATATAAAAAAACAGCTGAGCTAATGGCTTATGACCTTCGGGCGAAAGAAGCCCTAGCTGAACGTTATGCTGAAAAGTCCCTTTTAGCAGGGAGTGTGGATAGTGCCAATGCATTTAAGGCGACCGCTAAGGCTGTCGGAGATATTGCGGCGGGCGTGGAAAGTAAGATCACGAGCAACATGGATGCAGCCCAATTTAAAAGCATATTTGGGGAGATAGGAAGTAAGATGCCGCTGGGAGAGGCAATTACTATTTATCAGCTTGGCAAGGCTGTTGGCGACGAAAACTGGAATGAGGTCGGGAAACAGTCAACTTCTTTGCTTTATGCAACCCTAGGTGGCGTGGTGGCTGTAGGGATTGTAGCGACTCTTCCAATATCAGGTACGGCCCTGGCAATCACTTCGGTTATAGCTGGAATTGCTGGGGCTATATATGGAGACGATGTCGGGGGAAGAATTTGGGATACTGTTAGCCAGTATTTCACTTCCGCCAATAGCTTTGTCCTTAGAGCTGACCCTTTAGTTCTTGATCTCGACGGCGACGGTATTGAAACCGTTGACTCAACTGCAGGAATAACATTTGACTTTGATGGCGACGGGTTAAAAACCGGTACTGGCTGGGCTGCTAAAGACGACGGATTCCTTGCTTTGGATCGTAACGGCGATGGAAAAATAGACAATGGTGCTGAACTTTTTGGAGTGGACTTCCTCAAATCCAATGGCCAAAAAGCTACAAATGGGTTTGATGCTCTCAAGGACTTGGACTCCAATGGCGATGGTGTTTTTGATGCCAATGACACCCAGTTCGCGAATGTACGTGTATGGCAAGATCTGAATCAGGACGGAGTCAGTCAGGTCAACGAACTGAAGTCGCTCGCCGATCACCACATCACTTCCATCAATCTCACGGCAACTGCCAGCAATCAAAACAGCAACGGCAACATTATCAGTGCCATTGGTAGTTTTGTGCGGGACGACGGTTCGATTGGCGCGGTCAACGGAAATCAAAGCATCGCCGGCAATCTGGATCTTGCGTCTAACCCCTTCTATCGAGAGTTCACTGATCATCTACCACTAGATGAGGCGGCCAAAGCTCTCCCGGACATGAAAGGGTCCGGGGCAGTGCGGGATCTGCGTGAAGCCAGTATGCAAAATTCTGCGCTCAAAGGAGTGCTAGCTGAATATGCCGGTGCTCAAACCCGAGAGCAGCAGATGGCTTTGCTCGATAGCCTGCTGAGTGAGTGGGCTGGTAGCTCGAATTATCGGACCTTCGAGCAACGGGTCAGCGATCTGTCTACCGGTGTCATGACTGTAGACTTCGAATGGTCGTGGGAGCAGGACTTGGGGTTCTCAGGTGGGGGCAGTGGTGCCTCTTCCGGGAGTATCGATCCGGGCTCGATCAGTAGTGGTCCAACCACCGCTCAGCTTCAGCAGAAAACTCTGCTTGAGCGCGTGCGTCTTCTGGAAGTATTCAACGCGCAGAATTTTTTCAACTTCACTAAGGAAGAGAACGGCAGTGGTGGTTTGAGCCGCTTAGGTGTCAAGTCCGGCGCATCACTGACGAACATCTCGGGTAGCGCGATCAGCAACAACGGTGGGACCCAGAGCGGTGGTGCATCCATCGCCTCTCACTGGACGTTAACCGAGAAAAACCTGGTGCTGAACGAAGGCCAGGCGAACTTCATCAATCAGGCCTATGAGTCCTTGAGAGAGTCCATCTACAACGGACTGCTGCTCCAGACCCGCCTGCGGCCTTACGTCGAGGCAATAGGTGTCACCCTTGACGAAAACGGCCTTGGCCTTGATTTCAGTAAAGTGGCCACACTGTTCCAAACCACCTTCGACAACAACCACGTCAACGGCGCGACTGATCTCTTGGAGTTCGTTACTCAGCAAATGGCTGGCAGGGCCATTACTGAGCTGAATCCTCTCGTCGAACGTTTTGTGACCAGCCTGAGTTCGGATGAGATTACAAAGATTAATGCGCTAGGAATTGGGCTACAGCTAGGTGCGGCCGGTAATCAGAGTCTGTCGGGCAAAGATAAGCAAGACTACCTATTTGGCCTTGATGGGAATGACGCGCTGTACGGGGGGGCTGGAAATGACTTCCTGGCTGGTGGAACAGGGAACGATACGCTTCGCGGGGAAGCTGGCAACGACACCCTGATCGGTGGCGCGGGTAACGACTACCTGAGTGGTGATGCCGGTAGCGACGTCTACCGCTTCGAGCGCGGCTGGGGACAGGACACGGTCTACAACTACGACACCAATACCAGTACCAGTAAGGTCGATGCCATCGAGTTTGCGGCCAACATCGCGGCCAGTGACATTGTGGTAACGCGCTTTGGCGACGATCTGATCTTGCGCCTGAAAGGCAGTACGGACCAGATCACGGTGCAGAGCTACTTCAACGGTGACGCAGCCGGTAGCTATCGCCTGGAAGAAGTGCGCTTCGCCGACGGCACGGCCTGGAACATTGCTCAGGTCAAAGCCCTGGTGCAGCAGGGCACCGATGGCAACGACATCCTCTATGGCTATGCCGTTGCCGACACCATCAGTGGTGGTGCCGGTAACGACACCATCAATGGCTACGGCGGCGACGATGACCTGGATGGCGGTGTCGGTAACGACACGCTGTACGGTGGCGCTGGGCAAGATGTGCTAAAGGGTGGTCTGGGCAACGACACGCTCTACGGAGACGACGGCAACGACCAACTGCTGGGCAATGAAGGTGATGACCGCATCTTCGGTGCCAACGGCAACGACACCCTGATCGGTGGTGCGGGCAACGACTATCTGAGTGGTGATGCCGGTAGCGACGTGTACCGCTTCGAGCGTGGCTGGGGACAGGACACGGTCTACAACTACGACACCAGCACTAGTAAGGTCGATGCCATCGAGTTTGGGGCCGACATCGCGGCCAGTGACATCATGGTAACGCGCTTTGGCGACTACCTGATCCTGCGTCTGAAAGACAGCACGGACCAGATCACGGTGCAGAGCTACTTCAACGGTGACGCAGCCGGTAGCTATCGCCTGGAAGAAGTGCGCTTCGCCGATGGCACGGCCTGGAACATTGCTCAGGTCAAAGCCCTGGCGCAGCAGGGCACCGATGGCAACGACATCCTCTACGGCTATGCCGTTGCCGACACCATCAGTGGTGGTGCCGGTAACGACACTATCAATGGCTACGGCGGTGACGATGACCTGGATGGCGGTGTCGGTAACGACACGCTGTACGGTGGCGCTGGGCAAGATGTGCTGAAGGGTGGTCTGGGCAACGACGCCCTGTACGGTGAGGATGGTAACGACATCCTGATCGGTGGCGTGGGCAACGACTACCTGAGTGGTGATGCCGGTAGCGACGTGTACCGCTTCGAGCGCGGCTGGGGACAGGACACGGTCTACAACTACGACACCAGCACTAGTAAGGTCGATGCCATCGAGTTTGGTGCCGACATTGCGGTCAGTGACGTCGCGGTAACCCGTTCCGGTGACCACCTGATCCTGAGCCTGAAAGGCAGTACGGACCAGATCACGGTGCAGAGCTACTTCAACGGTGACGCAGCCGGTAGCTATCGCCTGGAAGAAGTGCGCTTCGCCGACGGCACGGCCTGGAACATTGCTCAGGTCAAAGCCCTGGTGCAGCAGGGCACCGATGGCAACGACATCCTCTACGGCTATGCCGTTGCCGACACCATCAGTGGAGGTGCCGGTAACGATACCATCAATGGCTACGGCGGCGACGATGACCTGGATGGCGGTGTCGGTAACGACACGCTGTACGGTGGCGCCGGGCAAGATGTGCTGAAGGGTGGTCTGGGCAACGACACTCTGTACGGTGAGGATGGTAACGACACCCTGATCGGCGGTGCGGGTAACGACTACCTCTCCGGGGGTGTTGGTAGCGACGTGTACCGCTTCGAGCGCGGCTGGGGACAGGACACCGTCTACAACTACGACACCAGCACTAGTAAGGTCGATGCCATCGAGTTTGGTGCCGACATCGCAGCCAGTGACATCGTGGCAACGCGCTCTGGCGACGACCTGATCTTGCGTCTGAAAGACAGTACGGACCAGATCACGGTGCAGAGCTATTTCAACGGTGACGCAGCCGGTAGCTATCGCCTGGAAGAAGTGCGCTTCGCCGACGGCACGGCCTGGAACATTGCTCAGGTCAAAGCCCTGGTGCAGCAGGGCACCGATGGCAACGACATCCTCTACGGCTATGCCGTTGCCGACACCATCAGTGGTGGTGCCGGTAACGACACCATCAATGGCTACGGCGGCGACGATGACCTGGATGGCGGTGTCGGTAACGACACGCTGTACGGTGGCGCTGGGCAAGATGTGCTAAAGGGTGGTCTGGGCAACGACACGCTCTACGGAGACGACGGCAACGACCAACTGCTGGGCAATGAAGGTGATGACCGCATCTTCGGTGCCAACGGCAACGACACCCTGATCGGTGGTGCGGGCAACGACTATCTGAGTGGTGATGCCGGTAGCGACGTGTACCGCTTCGAGCGTGGCTGGGGACAGGACACGGTCTACAACTACGACACCAGCACTAGTAAGGTCGATGCCATCGAGTTTGGGGCCGACATCGCGGCCAGTGACATCATGGTAACGCGCTTTGGCGACTACCTGATCCTGCGTCTGAAAGACAGCACGGACCAGATCACGGTGCAGAGCTACTTCAACGGTGACGCAGCCGGTAGCTATCGCCTGGAAGAAGTGCGCTTCGCCGATGGCACGGCCTGGAACATTGCTCAGGTCAAAGCCCTGGCGCAGCAGGGCACCGATGGCAACGACATCCTCTACGGCTATGCCGTTGCCGACACCATCAGTGGTGGTGCCGGTAACGACACTATCAATGGCTACGGCGGTGACGATGACCTGGATGGCGGTGTCGGTAACGACACGCTGTACGGTGGCGCTGGGCAAGATGTGCTGAAGGGTGGTCTGGGCAACGACACTCTGTACGGTGAGGATGGTAACGACACCCTGATCGGCGGTGCGGGTAACGACTACCTCTCCGGGGGTGTTGGTAGCGACGTGTACCTCTTCGAGCGAGGCGCCGGCCAAGACACAGTCTACAACTACCATACCGATACCAATTCCCTAGATCAGTTGGTATTCGCTGATGGGATAAATTCCGATCAGCTCTGGTTCCGCCAGAGCGGTAGCAATCTTGAAGTCAGCGTGATTGGTACTAGCGACAAGGTGACGGTATCCAGCTGGTATTCCGGCAGCACCTACCGCCTTGGCCAGATCGCTACTGCAGATGGCAAGACGCTTCTGGAAGGTCAGGTTCAAAACCTAGTCAATGCAATGGCAGCGTTTGGTGTACCTACAGGGGGCGAGTCGAATCTGACGACAGATCAGCGACAACAGTTGGAGGTGGTGATCGCTGCGAACTGGCAATAGTTCGCGCAGATTGTTCGTGGAATAGGCAAGGCCCCGAATGGGGCCTTGCTCATTACTTGACGTCACCAGTGTCATCCCTGCCGCCAAAACGTCCCTTCGGCCTAGAGGGAGGGGTGGACTGTCCCGCACTGAGTGGACAGTGACTTACGGTGGAAAATGTCCACCGCAAGGAGTGTTCATGACCCAGACCAGACGACGTTTTCCCGAATCCTTCAAACGCGATGCGGTAGACTAGGTGCATGCCGGCACGCCGCCCCCACTCGACGCTGGGCTATCTCAGTCCGATAGAGTTTGAGCGGCGCTATGCGAGCAGTAACTCTTAACTACCTGTCCACCAGTTCTGGGACAGACCAACCTTCCTCTATCTGCGACTCAATCCCAGAGCCCCGAAAGAGCCCGTGTCGGATTGAGCCTCACCGCATCCTGCAGGTGATCCGGCGATAGGTGTGCATAGCGCATCGTCATTGCCAGTGACGTATGCCCCAGGATCTTCTGCAGCGTCAGGATATTCCCGCCATTCATCATGAAGTGCGACGCGAAGGTGTGGCGCAGCACGTGGGATGCTTGGCCGGCGGGAAGGGCGATGCAGGTCTTGATGGTCTGATCGAAGCTGTTACGGCAGTTCGAGAAAGCGCCGTGCCGTGCGAAGTGATCCTGCAGGGCGACCTCGAGGACGCTATCGATAGGCACCGACCGAGCCCGCTTCGACTTCGTGTTCACGAAGGTCACGCAACCGCCGCGCACACGTCCAGGAACAAGCCCCTCAGCCTCTCCCCAGCGTGCTCCTGTCGCCAGGCAGACCCTTGCCACCATTTCCACGTGCGGCGTCTTACAGCGCTTCCTGATGGCTTCAAACAGCGTGCGGATCTGTTCCTCAGCCAACCAGGTCAATTCCCGCTCCTGGAGCTTGAGCAACTTCACCCGCAGCAGCGGATTCGCGTAGTCGATCTCGCCCAACTGATGCAGCTCGTTGTACACCGCCCGCAGATAGCCCAGGCGGTTGTTCAACGTCTTGCCATGCGCGCCCGAGGCCAGTTGCTGCGCCCGGTACTCCGTGTATTGGTTGCCTGTCAGTTGCAGCGCTACCGGATCCCCCAGGTCATCTGCCAGCTGCAGCAACAGCCGCGCGCGATTCTCGCCATCGCTCAGCGCATGACCATGCAGAATACGCCAGCGCTCGACTAACTCGGACAGTCGCCGCCGATCCTTGGGCTGTGGGTTCCATTCCGGGTTCTGCGCCAGGCGCTGACGCATTAGGGCTTCGAAGCGTTGCGCTTCTGCTTTAGTCTTAAATTGC
The DNA here is from genome assembly GCF_026686735.1 of Pseudomonas triclosanedens. Classification (NCBI taxonomy): domain Bacteria; kingdom Pseudomonadati; phylum Pseudomonadota; class Gammaproteobacteria; order Pseudomonadales; family Pseudomonadaceae; genus Pseudomonas; species Pseudomonas triclosanedens. The sequence continues at coordinate 1,817,439 of NZ_CP113432.1, forward strand.
CTCCGGAAGCGCTTTCCTTTGATAGGTTCGACATCGACCAGCCAGCGCCCATTCTCCATGTGCTCGATCCCCATATCCACCTCCGCAAAACGACATAGGGAGCACATGCACGCCACGAAATCAAAATCTCGCCCTTACTGTGCTTCGCTGTGCAGAAAGCGTGCAGTGGATGGTGATTTAACTCCGGAGCTTTCTATCTCGGGAAACAGCTCACTGTAGATATACAGGTCGCGCTTGAACCTTGTTCTGCTTCTGGCACTACAGCCGTGAAGACTAACTGTATCAAGTATAAAGCTTCCAAGGCTTATTAGGAGAGATAGCAAAAAACTTAGGATGAATATTCCTCCTGCTAGAATGCTGGCGGAGAGCGTTATGAAACCGATGTTCTTGATGTTGCTAAGATCAGAGAGGTTGAAGGCTTCAGGGTTCGTAAGCAAACTCTGCCCGGCAAAAGTTAGTAGGCCGCCAAGTATTGGAAGGAGAAAAAGTATCAGCGTTCTGGGTACTTTCGCCACATACCTAAGTAAGCGTGTGTCCAAGCCGGAAAGAAGTCTCTCCTGCCGAGAGATTTGTCCTTCTATTCTTTCAAACTCGGCGGCGAGGAGTGGATAGCTTGTAGGTGGTAAGGCAATTTCTCTGGCCAACCAAGCGCGGCGACATTCCGAGTCATCAAGAATGATACCTTGCTTACTAGGTGGTGGGAGCCTGGCTCTTCGGATTTTTTCGGCAGTCTGTTCTTCGTCGTGAGCTACCTTCAGCGCTAAGGCTATTACTTCGGATATGTATAGCAGAAAAAGGGCCGTAAATGAGAGGGCGAGATTGCCTTTTATGAATAGATAAATGCCTGTGCAATAAAGTGATGGAACACATGCCGCAAGGCTTACCGACGACCAAAATTTTTTGCTTTTGAGAGAGCGCTTGTTTAAGTGGTTTTCAAAGATGTTATTGTACTGTTTTGCGATTCTTTTTAGTTCTGTGTATTGAATGTTCCTTTTCATTGAAATCCTTTTTCACGTTTGATTGCGCATGTCAAAGCTTTTATGTTGCTTTGCATGGGATTAAACATGGGTGAGCTTGGGGCTAGATAGGCGATTCCCTGTTCAAGAGTTTGAGGACTTGGTGTATCGAACCTTGAGTTTCTCGCAGTTCTAGAATTACATTGTCTGTTGCATCGCGAGCTCTTCTCTTGGCTTTGTTGAGTTCGGAAATTAGTCGTGGCATTCTCTCAAAGTTGTCGCGAAAGCTTATAGCGCCGTCGAGGACTTCGGTAATAGATTTGAATAGGTTATCTAAGGAGGTTTTTAGTTTATTGTGTTCAATTTCTTCGTTAACTTCAAATGTTAGCGAAATTGCTTAGCTTAAAGCATGGAAAGCTGCTGTTCTTGTCTCCTTCAATATCTTGGTTTGATATTCGACAGTATCACTATAGCGATGCATGTTATCACTGGTTAATTTGAATATTTTTCTAGCTTTAGCGATTCTTGCATTTTCCTCGAGTAAGCTTGTCTCGCGCATTTCCTCCGTTCTGCGCCTAAGTTGGTCTGAGTAGCTTATTGTTGCGGCTGAGACTGTTTCTACAGCTGCCGAGTTTGTAGCCATGTTGCTGTCGTATATGTCGATGTAGTCAAAGTATCCAAAGTCTACTTCGTCATGCATTTCCGTGGTTTCTGTATTGCGGCTTGCATCTGTATTGGGAATGGCATTTGCCCATTTCTGGGCCGCTTTACTCAGGTGAGTTCTAACCACGGACTCAAATGAATCTAAGCTATCGAATGAGAAATAGTATCCACCTTTCTCAATAAGCCCTCTTCTAAACTCCTGGATCTTAGCAATTTGACTAGGGTCTATTTGAGATGGAGGGATTGGTTGATCTTTGAAGTAGATCATTAGGTCGATATCTTCGTTTTTTTCTGAGAACCTTTTGTAAGCTCGCTCAAATTCCTCGACAGTGCCTGAGCTGGCTTCTTGTGTTGGTGTGCCGAAACGTCCCCAGAAAATTGCGATAAAAATATCGTAATCGTCACCAATCTGTTTGTTGATCACGTCTTGGGGATATTCTCCAAAGGCTGGAGTTGTATCTGTCTCCCAACGTAATAGATCTAATCTAAGATTTAGCGTTCTGCTCCAAGTCTTATTGAGCTCTAATATTATTTCCTCTAGAACTTGTCTTTCATCCTTTACATCTCCAGGGGATGCCACAAATACGCTGATGACTTTTTCATTTCTTGGCATATTTAGTTCCTTTAAGTACGCGCCACCAGTTCTTGGATTCTGCAGCTGTTTGACTTCTTTGTTTGCCCTGCTGAGAGCCCTATTCTTTACTAAACCAACGCTGTGCTGCCTTTTTGGTCAGCATTACCCCGCGCTGGGTGCCTGCAATTTTTTATCAGCCTCGTCGTAGTCTGGGCTCGTTTGCCCAATTGAAGGAGCAAGCTTGCCGGTCACTAACCAGTAGGCATATTCGGGAAAAGCTTCTGCGATAGCAGCAATGTCATCCTCGTTTGCTCGTCGCCTACCGTTCCGAAGCGAGTACCAGTTACTCCTGTCGATTCCTGTGAGCTTTTCTAGCTCCGTAGCACTGAGCCCTTTTTTATCCCAAATAGCTATAAGCCGCGCTCTAATCATTCAACAATCGTCTTTAAAGTGTACATAAGTTCCTTGAACTATATTCAAGCAACTAGTACCTTGATCTTGCCTTGAAGATAGTTCAAGGAACCTTTGCAGAAGATCATAGTGCAGGAATGTGCATGGAAGTGGAAGAACTCAAGCCCGAGCAATTCGTGAACTGCCCACCTCTGATGCCGTGGCGCCAGTTCGCTATCTGGATCCGCATGGAAGACGACCAAGACCGCGTGCGCGGTTGGATCGACAAGGGCTATCTGCCCACGGTTCGCCTCGGTCGCCATCGCATGGTCAACGTCGCTTTGGTGGTCAAGCACCTGCTTGAGCAGGAGGACTGACGATGAAGAGCGGGTTTCTCTGGATCAGCAAGGAGATGGCAGCATGCTCAATTACTTGTTCGTGACCGCCGCTCTCGCAATGGTGTTAGGCCTGGCTTTCGAAGCCCTGCGCCCTGTTGAAGAGACCTTCGTATTCCATATTGTCATCAGCACCCTGCGGGCTTTGCTGCTCTGGGTCATCCCCTCGGTAGCGCTTGCCACCCTGTTCTATGGCGCCTACTGGCTCGCAACAGAGGGGAGGGGGCTATGAGAGATGCAGATACTCTCGTACTACCTGTATCGCCCACACGCACCGGGCTGCGACTGCTCTGTGTGCTTTGTCACAAGGCTGGGGCCCGTATTGCCCAACCAGTCTGTGTGCGCCGACTGCCAGCCCCCTGGGCGCCCTTATCTGCTCGATGGCCGCTGGTTCTGCCATCGCCGTTCCTTTTGCGCGAAGCACGACCCAAGTCGCTGACCGCCGAAGTACTGGCACGTTGTGTACGACAGTGGCAAGCCGACGCCCTTCGTCCCCATCCGCGACCCCTTCGAGCTGGAGGGCTGAGTCATGACCTCTAACTCGGTGCCGCACCTGATCGTCTGGCTGCTGCTCATTGCATACGCGCTGGTGGTGGGCCGTTACCACGCTCGCCACACCGTCCGCGCCTGGGCTGACCCGGTCAAGGGCCGCCGCACCGGCTTGTCCGAACATGCCTTACCGCTCGGACAAACGGAGCGCCGGGCGAAGCGAACCCTTGACCGCGCGCCACCCTGAACAGCCTGACGGCGGGTGTGCCGGGGGCTCTGCACCCGGCGCACCTGCCACCCGGCGAGGGCGGGGATGACAAGGGGCAGCGCCCCTTTGTGTTGACCTGATCCGCAGCCCGCACCACCGAAACCAACGAGCACCAACACCCCCGCTGAATGAACGGCAAACCAGCCGCATTGCAGCAGCGGGCCAACTCACGCCCGAAAAAGGGCGAGACAGGAGAAACACCATGCAATTCGAACTCACTGCGCTGTGCCTCAACGTCAAGAAAATCACCGTCGAAGGCCGCACCTACTGCTCCGCGATTATTGCCCGCGAACCCATGACCGAACAGGAGCGCCTGCAGAACCGTGGCTACCTCGTTCAGAAGGTCACGGCGGAGCCCTCCGTTTTCGACCAGATCACCGACCTCGATAAGCCGGGGCAACGCAAGTTCATCGCCACCCTCGTCAACGCCGCTGGCGGCAAGAGCCAGCCGCATCTGCTCGGCGTTGTACCCATGCCATCGAACAGCAAGGCCGCCGCGTAAATGACAGGAGTAGTTGCCATTCAGGTCTGCACCGGCTGGGCGTCCACGGCGGACGGCCTCATGCAGTGCCAGCACCTCGAATGGCAACAGGCCTACCTCATTCCGCCGGAGGCCGCAGGTTACGTCGACCTGCTGGTCAACGGCGGCTTCTCCCCGGAAGCCTTCGGCATCGGTGCCGCTGGCGTCCTGGGAGCCTTCGTGACGGGGCTTTTGACTGGCTGGGTCGCGTCACTTCTTCGTAAAGCCAGATAGAGAGGAAACACCATGAAAGGCATGAAGCAACAGATCGCCCAGTTCAACCCGATCCGCTCGTTCCGCAACCTGTGCATCGCCGGGGCCGTTACTGCCGCCAGCGCCGCGCCGGCCTTCGCCATCGACACCAGCGCGGTGGAATCGGCCATCGACACCGGCAAGACCAACATGGAAACCATCGGCACCGCCGTTGTGGGCGCCCTGGTCATCCTGGCGGTAGCCGGCCTGATCTACAGCATGCTGCGCAAGGCGTAACCCGTGCTCTGGTCGGTGTGGTTGGGGGCGTTCTTCGCCGGGGCCTTCATCACCGGGTACCGCTGCGGCGAATTCTTCTAACCCCACTCACCTTGTAGCCGGACCTGGACCCCGCTTCGGCGGGGTTCTTTTTCCCTGGAGACTGCCATGTCTCGTCTCGTAGCCGCCGCGCTGTTTCTGCTGCTCCTGATCAGCCGCACCAGTCTTGCGGAGTCCTATTACTGGAAGCCATTGGAGGCCGGGGGGAGTGTTAAATATCCCGACATCTTCTCCGCCTGCCAGGACTCGACTGCACGCTGGAATGCCGCGCACCCGGACATGCCGACAGGCACTTACACCAAGTTCGTGATGCTCTCCGCCGAACAGGCCAACTGCCGTGGGCGTAGCAGCGCCTCCCCTGACTTTTCCCTGGGCCTGGTTGTTCGCGGCGGCAACGGCTGCGATGAAGGGACCGAATACGACGCCCAGACCGGCGCCTGCAAAGCGCCCCCACGTGATTGCACCGGGACCCAGGGCGAACCGTTCCCCGCCAAGGGCCCGGACTCACCCGTCATCAGCTCCGGTGGCCGCAACTACATCGCCGACAGCGGCGCCCCCACCGCCTGCTACGAACAATGCCCGTACGCCAGCGAAACGGGGCGTTCCACGAGCTGCTACTTCGTCAAAGGCTCCACCACCCAGGGCTTCTGCAATTACATCCTGAATGGCACCGGGGAGAACTGCCCCGCCGACGCCTACCAGTTTTCCGAGACCGGCGACCAACTCAACCCGCCGACCGACCCAGCCGACCCCTCCGTACCGCCCTCCGATCCCAATGACCCCGGCTGCCCGGAGGGGTGGGCATGGTCTGGAACCACCTGCGTCAAAGCCGACCCCTCCAACCCAGGCGATGGCAGTGGCGATGGCAGCGGCGAGGGCGACGGTGATGGCAGCTCAGGCGGCGGCAATCCCGGCGGTGGCGATGGCTCCGGCTCGGGTGATGGCGACGGCTCCGGCACAGGCGACGGCGATGGAACCGGTAACGGCGATGGCTCCGGCAATGGCAACGGAGACGGCGAAGGCGAAGGCGAAGGCCAATGTGACCCCGCCAAAGACCTCAACGGCTGCCAGGGCCAAGGCCCCTCCGGCACCCTGAGCGAGCCCGAGGCCGGTAGCTGGGACGAGGCCAACCAGGAATGGGACCAGAAGATTCAGGACGCCAAGAAAGAACTCAAGGACGCGGTCAAGGGCAGCATCGACCAGCTCAAGGGCGCCTTCGATCTCCAGCTCTCTACCGGCGGCGGCCAACTGCCCTGTGAGGCCATCAACGTCTGGGGAAAATCCTACCGCCTGTGCGTCGCCGACTACTCCTCCCAACTCTCCTACCTGCGTCTGGCGCTGCTGCTCATGGCTGCGCTGATCGCAGCGTTCATCATCCTGAAGGAGTGACTTATGGAATGGCTCTCCGGCTTTCTGGACCAGATCATCGGCTTCTTCCAGTGGATCTGGGACTTCTTCGCTCAAGGCATCTACGACTTCGTCAAAGACGGCTTGGTGGTGGTGACCAAGGCCATCATCTACAGCACCCTGCAAACCTTCATCCTGCTGCTCGAAGTCAGCTTCACCGTAGCGCGCGAGCTGATCGATGGCCTGGGCATCCCCGCGATGGTGAGGGGCATGTACGCCGCGCTCCCGACCCCCATTGCGGCGGGCCTGGCGTTCTTCGGCATTCCCCAGGCGCTCAACATCATCATGACCGCTGCCGCCACCCGCTTCTGCATGCGCTTCGTGCCGATCATCGGGAGGTGAAGCATGTCCATCAAGATTCACCACGGCCCCAACGGCTCGTACAAAACCTCCGGCGCCATACAGGACGATGCCGTCCCGGCCCTCAAGGAAGGCCGCGTCATCATCACCAACGTGCGCGGCTTCACCCTGGAGCGGGCCTATACGGTCTTCCCGGACCTGCCCAACACCGCTGAAATCATCAACCTCGATCTCGAATCGCTGGCCGACCTCGAACGCATGCGCACCTGGTTCCAGTGGGCACCGCGGGGCGCGTTCCTGATCTTCGACGAAACCCAACTGCTGTTTCCCAAGTCCTGGCGCGAGAAGGACCTGGAGAAATTCGACCTCCCCGGCGGTCCCGAGGCCGCCCATGAGGCGGACAGACCGATGGGCTGGCTGGATGCCTGGACCCGCCACCGGCATTTCAACTGGGACATCGTCCTCACCACCCCCAACATCAGCTACATCCGCGACGACATCCGCATGACCTGCGAGATGGCCTACCGGCATTCCAACCTCGCCGTGATCGGCATCCCGGGTCGCTACAAGGAGGCCCAGCATGACGCCCAGCTCAACCGGCCACCCGCCGATGGCACCATCATCGAATACAAGCGAATCCGAAAGCAGACCTTCGCCCTCTACCAGTCCACCGCCACCGGCAAGACCCAGGACACCAAGGCCGGCAAAAGCCTGCTCCGGTCGCCTAAGCTGGTTCTTCTACTGGCACTGCTGGCCGGTTCTGTTGGCTATGTCATCGTTAATTGGCCTGGCAGCCTCTTCCGCCCTGAGCCTGCTGCGGCCACTGCCGAGCCTGTGCCTGTTGCTGACGCGCCCACTGAGCAAGGCCCTGCTGTGGCTCCTGCGGCGCGTCCTGCTGCGACTGGGCTTCTTCCTGCTGGTTTTCTACCTGCTGGGGCAACTGGTGCGACTGCTGACCTGAGCGCCCATCCGTTTGCCGATCGACGCATCAGCATCCTCGCCCACGCCTATCGACCCTCCAGGGGCGACCTCTACCTGTTCGCCCTGGATGACCCCGAAGGCCGCCATCTGGAACTGACCAGTTGGCAACTGATCGGCTCCGGCTACCACGTCACCGCCAAGGGCGAATGCGTGGCCGAACTGGCCTACGAAAAGTGGAAGCAGACCGTCACCTGTGGCGGCAAACAGGCCCTGAACCTGGCCAACACGATACCAACCGCACTACCGAGCGCCACCCTCACCGCGCCTGCCAGCGCCCCGCCCGCAGCACCTGGCGCGCTGACCATCGTGCCCGATACCGAATACGCCTCACGCCCCTGGAGGAACGCCAAATGACCCTGCACGGCCTGATCAACGCCCTTGGGCTGCTCGTACTCGCCTACGCCCTGGGATTTCTCACCGCCCTGCAGGTGATGCAGCCGGTGGCGGCGTTTCCGTTTTGAGTCGGCGCCGCGCCTCCGGCCGGGAGCGTAAGGCACGAGCGGTAGGCAGGAGGCGCGGCAGACGACCCTGTAGCACGTCTTTAAACAGTTTCTGCATCGACACACACGAACACACGAAGGCATCAACCATGAAGGCACCCAAAGATCTGATCCGCATTCATTTCGACGATTCGGGCAATTTTGAAGAGTCAGCAACGGGGCGTTTCTTCCTGGACCCGGGTAATGGATCCTCCGTCGACCTTTCAGGCGTGCGGATCCTCGGCTGTCATGTCGATACGGTTCGTCAGTTGTATACCGGCGTGATTCGTCCAGAGGTATTCGCACTGTTCGAGTCAACCGAACTGGTGAGATTCGCTGGCCTGCAATGGCACCCCGGACGGGTAGGGCGGGACTCTGGCTATCAGTTCAAGCTGCAGAACGCAGATACCGGCCTGGTCCTGTTGATCAAGAACTACAACGTCAAAGCTGAATCACCTGGTCCTCACTTGAAGATTGAGGTCAGTCCACACCTGATCGAGCAGCATTCGCCAGCCAACCTGCAGGTGATGCTCAATGACCTGGCTCGCGAGATCCTCGTAGCGGTTGAGCCCAGGCAATGCGCAGTTCATCTGGCAGTAGATTTCCAGGGATGGACTCCCCCTGCCAGCCTCGTCAGTCGCATGCGCTGCAAGTCCCGCAACGTGCGCCAGTTCGATGGCATCGGCGCTGTGGTCTTTGATGAACTGGCCGCGACCTACGGCAGAGGCCAGTCCTTCCTGTTTGGTTCGGCCTCCGCCATGCAGTGCGCGCTGTACAACAAGACCCGCCAGGCCAAAGCGGTGGACAAGCTGGATTACTGGGAAAGCCGCTGGCAGGACCAGGACAATCCCTTTGATGTGGATCCGTCCAACTACGACCCACAACAGGAGGTTTACCGTCTGGAGTTCCGCTTTCATCATTCCGTGATCGAGCAGTTTGCCCAAGGATCCTGTGATGCCTCTGGCGCAGTTCTGGGATCCACCACCTTTGCCGAACTGGCCGAGCACCTGCAGGGACTCTTCGAGTACGGTCTGGATAACTTCCGGCTGCTGCATCGACCGGGCTACGTGGACCCTCTATGGACATTGTTGCGCAGCGACGCGCGGTTCCTCGGCCCAGTCGACCGCTTCTTCTACCGTCGCTACTACAAGACGGCACGGGGCTTCTCGGGAAAGAACATAGAGCTGATGCTGGGCAACGCCATCACGCTCTTTGCGCGCAATCGCATGGACTTTCTGTCCTGCTGGGCCGCGCTTAAGTCGTTGCCGGTGTTCCCGTTGATCGAGGAGTACTACCGGGAGAAAGGCAGATCCACGACCTGGCTGAAGAAGCACCTGGCTAAAAAGTTGGAGGAGAGGTATGTCCGATACGGTATGGCTGCCTGAGCCTGGCTTGGTTGCTATACGGTCTAAATTTGGACTAACCTGCAGCTTTAATCCTGGCTGGTTCGCCGGGACATTGTAAGGAGGTTCAACCATGCGGGTTGAAACGATCAGCTACCTGAAGCGGCATGCTGCGGATCTGGAGCTGGACGAGCCGATGGTCGTCACGCAGAACGGCGTACCGACAATGGTGGTGGAGTCCTACGCAGAGCGTAAGCGCCGTGATCAGGCGATAGCCCTGGTCAAGCTGCTGGCGATGGGATCGCGCGAGTACACTGAAGGTAAGCATTGCTCTGCTGATGAGCTGAAGGCCCGTCTGGCCAAAAGACGCACTCAGCAGTAACTGCCCAATGACAATCCTCGATGTCCGTTTCACCGAGACAGCAGTCTTCAGTATTCAGGATCAGGAAGAGCACCTGGCCGAGTACCATCCTGCCGAGGTGGCTGCAGCCAAGATCGATACGTTGATCGATGACATTCTGACCAGGCTGCAGAATGCCCCTGTCGGCTACCCGGTCAGCCGCCAGGCGAGCGACCTGGGTGTCACTCGTTACCGTGAGCTTAATCACGACGGATACCGTGTGTTCTACGAAGTGTATGAGCACGACAATGCGATTGCAGTCGAGCTGGTCCTGCGGCAGAAACAGGACGTGGAAGCGGCTCTGATCCGCTATTGCCTGGTCGGCATCTGAGCCGGAATCAGGTGTCGAAAAAGTGTCGAAAACGCAGTGGGAAACAGTGGTTAAGAGTGCTAGGCGTGCTTCGTAACTGATTGATAGTGAAGGGAATGTGCAGACGTGTGCACATTTTTGAAGGGTTCAAATCCCTATCTCTCCGCCATTACATATGGCCGAAACCCCTGAAATGCTTAGCGTTTCAGGGGTTCTGTCTTTTCTGGGCGGTACTTTTCGAAGTGGCACTGTTCGAGCCTCAGGCACGGTGTTCCATGCGTACGACCTGTAGTCCGTATTGTTGAGGTCGATGATTCGAAACACTTCATCGAAAGCATGACCGCTTCGTCCCTTTTCACCGCATTGCAGCAGCAATGATCTCGAGTCCAGCCCGGTGCTGGGCTTTCCTTCAATCATCCGCAATATCCGTCCATTTTCTCTCGATTCGTCTGAGTCGGGTTTGCCTGGTACTGCTGTCGCCAGAACTGGCATGGCGCGCTGTTGAAGCGTTTTTGCTGCTCTGATTTCTCGATTTGACGGTTCTGCTGTTCCTGTATGGCCTGCTGGCGTTGCAGGTACTGCTGGAACATTTCTTCGTTGCTGCGCGATGGAGGGGGTGTGGTGGGTGCCGCGACGGGCGGAGCGGTTGTGCGCGTGGCCATGAAGGGTGGGATGTCGCGCCAGATCAGCCAGGCCGTAGCGGCCACGGCCATGCTGCCGAGCCAGATGCCGATGGCGACTGCGAAGGTGAGTTTCCAGAAGCTGGGGGTGTAAGACGTCTGAGGCATGGTGCGCGGCTTGTCGTGGGCAGGCGCCACTGATACCCCATCGTCACGGTTCTGGAAAGAGGCGAGCCCGCGACGCCGGGGCGCGTCGCGGGCAATGGCTCATTTCTGCGTCTGGTCGAAGGCTTCCATCGCACGCAGGGAGTAGACGTAGGCAGCACCAGCGTTCATGGCGATCGCGGTGGCCAGGGCCTGGGCGACTTCGGCTTCGGTTGCGCCCGCCCGGCGGGCGGCCTCTGCATGAACCCCTATGCAGCCGTCGCAGCGGGTGGTGATGGCGACGGCCATCGAGATCAGTTCACGGGTCTTGGCGTCCAGCGCATCGCCGTCTGCAGCCGCTGTTTCCAGCGCCTGGTAAGCAGTGATCATCTTTGGATGTTTCTTGCCCAGGGCGCCGAAAGCCTTTTTCACGGCGGGGATGTATTCGGACCAGTTGTTCAGCATGGTGCTTCTCCTTGGAGGCCGGGATGAGGTTGTGTGGCCTTGAAGCTTAGTCTGCGTCAGGATGTTGGGACTGACTTGTTCATTCCGCTCAGCTTTTTGATCGAATCGCTCGAATGACCGCACTGGACCGATTAATCGCCCTGGCCGGGCTGCGGGGCACGCTGGACCTGCGTTGCCAGCTACAAGGCGCCTGGACTTTGGAGCACGCTGCTGCCGACGCCGGGTTGGCGTCCTACCATCTGCTTCTTGAGGGGGAGTGCTGGCTCGAGCTCGCTGGAGGCGTGCGGCAACGATTGCGCGCGGGGGATATCCTGCTGCTGCCCCGCGGCAGCGCCCATGCGCTGCATGGCGTGACGCCGGGCGTGGTGCTCGGCGCTCCGGCTTCCACGAGTGATGGCAGCCTGCCGGTGATACGTGGCGGCGAAGGTATCGGAGCCCTGGACATGCTTTGCGGCAGCTTCCATTACCAGCCGGAGGCGAGCCTGATGAGCGCGCTTCCGGAGCAGATACTGGTTTCCTTTTCAGAGGCCGGCGACTCGGCGCAAGGTGCTTTGCCTGCGCTGGTGGCCTTGTTGCGCAGCGAGGCCGAGGGTGGCCTGGAGGGCGCGCAGACGCTGGTGAATACTTTGTCCGGCGCACTCTTCACGCTCGTGCTGCGGGCTTATCTGGCCGTCGAGAATCAGCCGCGCGGGGCGTTGGCGTTGCTGGCGGATCGGCGCCTCGGACCGGTGTGGTCCGCTGTGCTCGCCGATCTGGCGCGGAACTGGAGCGTGGAGGAGCTTGCAGCCTGCGCGGCGATGTCGCGGGCGACCTTCAGCCGCACATTCGAGCGGCTGGCCGGCGGTCCACCCGGGACGATGCTGGCGCGCCTGCGCATGGAGCGTGCGCGCGAGCTGCTGCGCAGTTCGAGCCTGGACCTGACGGCCATCGCGCTGGAAGTCGGTTACCAGTCGCAGGCGGCGTTCAGTCGTGCTTTCCACCAGGTCTTCGGTGATGCGCCAGGGCGTTTCCGCAGAGGGGAGAGTCAGTAGGCCTCGATGATTTCGTAGCGCTGCAGGTTGCGGCCCTGGCCGACTTCCAGTTCGTCGCCGGGATGATGGTGTAGCAAGGCGCCTCCCAGCGGAGCGCGGCTGGTGATGACCAGAACCTCGCGGCCATCCTGCTGCACCTTCAGGCCCGCGGCGTCGGGACCGAGAAATACCCAGAGCTGTTCGCCACTATCGTTGGCGAGTTCCACCAGCGCGCTGACCTGGATACCGGATTCAATGTCGAAATCGCGCAGTTGCAGGCTCTCATACCGCGATAGCGCCAGGCGGATTTCCTCGACCCGGCGTGATTGACCGACAGCCAGATAGGCTGCTTCCAGGCCGAGCGTGTCGTACTTGTTCTCGGCGACGTTCTCTTCGTGGGTCGCGGTTTCGTGAGCCGTGTTGGCGGCGCGGATGGCGATCTCCAGATCTTCCGCGAGCCGGGCAAGAATGCGTTGATAGACCTGCTGCTTGTTCATTGCGAGGGTGTAGTCGATCGGGCGGCCTATCCTAGTGGCTTTGCCGCGATGAGGCGATAGGTCTTGTTGAAGGAGTATGTTCGTCTCGTGTTTTTTGAACATTGAGTGGTATATTTGCTTTAAATGCACGAGATGAGAGGAGGTCGCCATGAGCGCACTCTTGCGTGAAAGCCCTGCCGCGGATGCCGTTCTGGCCAAGGCGGTTCTCACTGCCCGCGAACACCTGGCGATGACCCAGCAGGAGCTGGCGGCCATTGTCGGTGTGGATCGCAGCGCTGTCAGCCGCTGGAAGCAGGGCGGCTTGCGGGTGGACAGCAAGACCGGTGAACTGGCGTTGCTGCTGGTACGCATCTATCGGGCCCTGTTCGCCCTGTTCGGCGGCAATCTTGAAGACATGCGCCATTTCCTGCGTACCGAGAACCGACATCTGGGCGGTGTTCCACTGCAACTTATGGAGCGGGTGCAGGGGCTGGTAACGGTGATCGAGTACCTCGATGCCATTCGGGGCAAGGTTTGAATGGAAGGTGCCGAGATCTGGGCGAGGCACGAGCAGGACGCCGTCGTAGGGCCGATTCGCGGCCGCCTCGTGCGGCTGGTGGAAAGCCAGGGGCAGGTGGCCACCCTGCAACTGGTGGATACCCTTGAGGAGCAGGCGCTGCTGGAGGAGTTGCTGGAAACCAGCAAACCCCGCGTGCCGCCGTCCGCCGAGAGCCTGCACTATCTGCTGAAAACGCCGTTTCGCTACCCCCCGCTGCGCTGGGGCTCGCGCTTTGGCCGGCGCCATGAGCCGAGTCTGTTCTATGCGGCACTCAAGCTGGAGACGGCGATGGCCGAGTCGGCCTATTACCGCTTCGTTCTCTGGGAGGGCATGAGCGCGCCGCCGCCCAGCGGCCGGATTCTCTCCGAACATGCGTCGTTCGAGGCGCGCTTCCAGGTACAGCGTGGCGTGCGCCTGCAATTGCCGCCCTTCAGCGAGTACGAGGCCGAGCTTTGCGACCCGGCGGACTACCGGGTTACCCAGGGCCTGGGCAGTTCAATGCGGGAAGCCGGGGTCGAGGCGTTCGAGTACCGCTCTGCGCGCTGCCCCCAGCGCGGGGTGAACGTGGCGTTGTACGCACCCTCGGCGTTCATGGAGAAGCGCCCGCGCAACCTGGCGCCCTGGCTGTGCGAGACCACCGCAGAGTATGTGGCATTCAAGCACGGACAGGTGCCGGACACGCCGCGCGTGTTCACGCGCGAGCGATATCTGGTGGACGGGCGGCTGCCGTACCCGGCCTGACCGTCCGTCGTTCCGCGGCATCCTGTCACGGGGGGCGGTGTAAGGTTCCGGATGGTCACGCAGGGAGTGCAACCGTGGACATACGGATAGCCATCCATCCCAGCGATAGTCGTCGCTGGCGGGTTTACCTGAACCAGTTCTTCTTCGATTGCGGCAGCCGCAGCGCGGCTGAACGCATTTTCGCCCGGGCCTGCGCCGCAGAGCGGCAGGCCGCTCCGCTGCCTAATCCACCCAAGGCCGGACTCACCGGGCGGCTCGCGCGCCGGCGAGTCGAGTGGGTATGAGCAAGCGTCTCGCATCGGCAGGGCGGCTGCGCCTGTCTGTATTCATTCCCGCGCGCGCCTCGCCCGGATAGCCGGGCCTCTTCCTGCCTGCTTGCCGCGGTTTCTCACTGTCTGCCCTGAAACAGGGCGGTCCGCTGCCGTCTGGCGTGCACTTGTGCACAATGCTGATGCGCGCTGTCAACCCCTTGCAACATTGCACTTCGCCACTGTCTCCTTTCTCTTGCGTTTTTTAAGTTATTGAAAAATAAAGAAAATTTTGATTGGTGAAAAAATCACCAATCTGTCATGCGCCCACGTTCCACCGGGGGTGGGGCGTGTTTTCATCACGTTTCCCACAAAGTTATCCACAGCTTCTGTGGATTGTCCCGAGCGCTTGCTCTGGGGCTGCGTTCCAGGGCCTTCGGATACCGCCAAGCGCCCCGGCCTGGGCGACTGTTAGTATTGCGCGATCGATTTTTCCGCTTTGGAGTACTGCATGTCCCTCGACCTCTCCGCCCTGTTGCTCGGTGCGCTCGTCGGTCTGTTGCCTATGGCGGCGCTCGCCTGGCGTCTGCAATCGCAGCGCGCTGTCATGGAGCAGGAGGCGAGCCTGCTACGCGAGCGTCTGGCCAATGCGCAGCTGATGCAGGATGGGTTATCGGCTCAGGCTGACGCGGACCGCGAGGCATTCCAGCGCCTGAGTGCTCGGCATGCTGAGCTGTCTGCCGAGGCCGCGGCGTTGCGCCGGGAGGTCGAGCTGGCCCGGCAGGAGCGCGAGCGGCTGGGGGCGGCCGAGCAGGATTTGCAGGCAGAGCGTGCCGACAAGGAGGCCGAACTGCGTCGGCTGTCCGCCGAGCACGCGGCGCTTTCTGCCGAACTGCGAGAACAGCAGGACAACCACCAGCAGCGCCTGGGTGACTTGCAGGCGGCGCGGGACGAGTTGCGCGCGCAGTTCGCCGAGCTGGCCGGCAGGATCTTCGACGAGCGCGAGCAGCGTTTCGCCGAGTCCAGCCAGCAGCGCCTGGGACAATTGCTCGATCCGCTGAAGGAGCGCATCCAGTCCTTCGAGAAACGGGTGGAAGAAAGCTACCAGCAGGAGGCCCGCGAGCGCTTCTCGCTGAGCAAGGAGCTGGAGCGTTTGCAGCAACTCAATCTGCGCCTGGGCGAGGAGGCCACCAATCTGACCCGTGCGCTCAAGGGGCAGAAGACTCAGGGCAACTGGGGCGAACTGGTGCTCGAACGGGTGCTCGAACATGCCGGTCTGGAGAAGGGCCGCGAATACGAAACCCAGGTCAGCCTGCGGGCTCCCGACGGTGAGCGTTTCCAGCCCGATGTGCTGATCCGCCTGCCCGGCGACAAGCAGGTGGTGGTAGACGCCAAGGTCAGCCTGACGGCGTACCAGCAGTTCGTTTCCAGCGACGACGAGATGATCCGCCAGCAGGCCCTCAAGCAGCACGTACTGTCGCTGCGCAATCATGTGAAGGGGCTTTCCGGCAAGGATTACCGACGCCTGGAGGGCCTGCACAGTCTGGATTTCGTCCTGCTGTTCATGCCGGTGGAAGCGGCCTTCTCGGCGGCACTGCAGGCTGAGCCGAACCTGTTCCAGGAAGCCTTCGAACGCAACATCGTGATCGTCAGCCCGACCACGCTGCTGGCGACACTGCGGGTGATCGACAGTCTTTGGCGCCAGGAGCGGCAGAACCAGAATGCTCGCGAAATCGCTGAGCGCGCTGGCGCGTTGTACGACAAGTTCGTGCTGTTCGTGCAGGACCTCGAGGAGATGGGCACCCGCCTGCAACAACTGGACAAGGCCTACGCGGCTGCGCGCAACAAGCTCAGCGAGGGACGCGGCAACCTGATCAGCCGCGCTGAGCAGGTTAAGCTGCTGGGCGCGCGAGCGAGCAAGAGCCTGCCGACGGATTGGCTGGAGCGTGCCTTGAGCGACGATTCGCAGATGGTGGGGGAAGGGGAGTAGCTGGTGCTGCAGGCGCGATGGTGTGCCTGGCCATTGCTTGCGATACCTCTCAGCAGGGTTGCGCGCCGCTCGATGGAGATCGCTGCGCGCCGCCCACCACAAAGCAGTCGCCTCTGTGCTGGCGCGTGGCTCCCGCTTGTGCTGGCTTCGAGCCATGCGCTTCGCGGGCAGCAATCATGCACTCGCGCAACGTGGCTGCTCAGAACAGCGAATAGGGCTTGCCCGCCGTGCCATCGGCGAACCGCCGCAGGCGAAACGCATGCAGGTCCATGCCCGGCTGGCCATCCAGCAGCCACTGGCTCATCAGCCTGCCGGCGATCGGCCCCATCGCGAAGCCATGCCCGCAGAAGCCGGTGGCGATCAGTAGACCCGGCACTTCCGCTGGCGCGTCGAGCACCGGTATGCCGTCGGGCAGCACGTCGATCAGGCCCGCCCAGCTCTCCACAACTCTTACCCCGCGCAAGGCCGGGAAGGCCTTGGCCAGGTTGCTCTGTGCCGCGAAGACACGGGACGGGTTCGCCGCCACCTGTGGATCGCGCTCACCCAGCACCGCACCGTTGACGCTGCGCTCGGAGCCGGGCAGGCGCTGGCGCAGGTCGTGCAGCAGTGCGCCGTTGAGCTTGAAGGAGAAGCTCGCGCGGTTGGCTGGCAGGTGCGGCAGGTAGTGCTTCGCGCCGCGCAGGTAGTCGAGGCTGAGGTCGATGTCGGCCTGGGTTTCGTCGGCGAGGTTGAGGCTGCCGTCGGTACGCTGGCGGAAGCCGATGCCGTGGCCGATGAAGCTCTGCGCGCCGACATCCGGGCCGGGGCTGGTGCGTGAAACGGTGCAGCGCACGGCCTGCTGCGGCAGCTCCAGGCCCAGGCTCTCGACCAGCCGCCAGCTACTGGCGCCCGCGGCAACCAGCAGGTGTTTGGTCTTCACATAGCCGCGCTCGGTCTGTACACCGCAGATGCTGCCGGCGGCCCGGTCGATGCCGGTGACGCCGCAGCCTTCGATGAACATCGCTCCGCGCTCGCTGGCGCGTAGCGCGTAGCCCGGCGCAACGCGGCGCGGTTCGGCCTGGCCATCGTTGGCGGTGTACAGGCCACCAAGGCCGGGATCGGCCAGTGCAGGCATCAGTCGGGTGACCTCGGCGCGGCCGAGCAGGCGGGTATCAAGGCCGAAGTTGGAGGCGATTTTCAGCCAGTCCTCGTATTTCTGTCGTTGCTCGGGGGTTTCAGCCAGGTACAGGCAGCCGCCCTGGCGCCACTCCAGCGGAAGTTGCAGGTCTTCCTCCAGGCGTTCCCAGAGGGGAATGGCGGCCATCATCAACGGTACTTCCGCCGGATCGCGCGCCTGTTGGCGGACGAAACCCCAGGCGCGGGTCGACTGCTGGCTGGCCAGCCCGGCCTTGTCCAGCACCAGTACGCTCATGCCTTGCCCGGCGAGATACCAGGCGGTGGCGCAGCCCATGATGCCGCTGCCGGCTATGACCACGTCCACCTGTTCCGGCAGACGCTCCACGCGGGAGGCAAGGGCGGGGTGGAGAGGGTAGGTTCCCATCGGCATACGGCGGCATCCCTGTATCGAGTGGTGGATGCCGCAGTATGCGATCGCGATGCACCGCGCCACCACTGCGCGGGCACGCGGGCAGGTGCCTTAGGAGGCGCGCGCCGCGCGGCTGGCGGCCGGCGAGCGGGCCAGGTAATCCAGCGCTTCCTGGGTATTGGCTTCGTGATCCGGGTGGTACCAGGGTTTGAAGTAGCGAATGAAACTGGTGATCACCGAGCTGATCTTCGGCATCACGCCGTTTCGCGAACCGTCACGCCAGATTGCAGCGAACGACCGTGGCCTGGCGATGCTCGGGTCCTGTCTCGACAGCGTGCGGGTGCCGAAGGCGAACAGGTAAATGATCAGCGGCAGGACCACGAACATCCACAGTTGGCGGCTGACGAAGCTGCCACCCAGGTGCACGTGCAGGTCGTGGGCGACGTTGCGGTGCTCCACTTCCTCTGCGCCATGCCAGCGGAACAGATCGAGCAGTACCGGGTCGGCCTTGGCGCGATCCAGTGCATCGGCTTCGAGAATCCACTTGCCGAGCACGCAGGTGAAGTGCTCCACCGCTGCGACGATGGCGCAGCGCTGGCCAATCCACCAGCGCTTTAGCCAGGACGTGCGGTTGAACAGCGTGAAGCCCAGCGGGGTGTCGCTGAGCAATTGTCCGAACAGGTAGTCCATGACCTTCAGGTAGCGCGTCGAATCGATACCGTGGTGGCTCAGGTAGCGCTCAAGTGCGCCGGAGTGGGCACGCGCGTGCATCGCCTCCTGGCGAATGAACCCCTGCACGTCGTCGCGCAGATTGCCTTCCTTCACGAAGGGCAGGGCCTTGTTGTACAGGCGGCAGAACCACAGCTCGCCCGCCGGCAACATCATGTGGATGACGTTGATCGCGTGCGACGCCTCGGGTTCGCCGGGAATCCAGTGCAGCGGCGAGTTGTTGTAGTCGAACTGCACCTTGCGTTGCACCAGCTTGTGATGATGGTCGTTCATGAGGGCTCTCAAACAGTGAGGTTGAGGCGGGCGAACAGGCGCGACAGCCAGGGCATGAAGCGCCATTGCAGGGCGCCCAGGTGCACTTCGCTGCCCACCATCACTACTGGCTGATTACGTTGCACCGCATCGGCGATACGCTCGCCGACGGTGTCGGGGCTGAGCCGGCGCCGGCGATAGAAGCGCTGCACCTTGGCGCGATGTTTGGCCTGCTGTTGGTCATCCAGGCCGGCGAAGCGCGTGGCCTGGACAATGCCGGTATCGACGAAGCCCGGGCAGGCCGCGCTGACGCCGATGCCGCGTCCTGCCAGTTCTGCGCGCAGGCATTCGCTGAGCATCAGCACCGCCGCCTTGCTGGTGGCGTAGGCCGGGTAATTGCGCGAGGGTGCGAAGGCCACGCCGGAGGCGACGTTGACCAGGTGGCCGGGCTTGCCGGCATCCACCATCTGCTGGCCGAACAGGCGGCAGCCATCGATCACGCTCCACAGGTTGATGCGCAGCAGGCGCTCCCATTCTTCCGGGCTGGTCTTGAGCATCGGCCCGGCCATGCCGATGCCCGCATTGCTGACCACCACGTCCGGCACGCCCAGGCTGCTTTTCACCCAGTGGGCGAAGCGTTCCATCGCAGCGCTGTCGCCGACATCCACGCAATAGCTGAAAGCGCTGGCGCCAAGCGCCCGGGCCAGTTCCGCGCTGCGCTCGGCGGCTGCCGGGTCGATGTCGGCGGCCAGAACGCTGGCGCCACGCTCGGCGAAGCTGAGCAGGGCCGAGCGACCGATGCCGCCACCTGCGCCGGTGACTACCACCAGCTTGCCAGCGAACGGGCCGGAACCGGGCTTGAGCGCGGCGCGCTGCAATTCGGGGCCGGCCTCGCCGCCCTCGATGTGCTGGACGAAGTCTCCGATCCAGCGCGCCAACTGGCTCGGTTCCGCCAGCAGTTGCCAGTGCCCGGCGGTAACGTCGCGCCGCCACAGGCGGGGCGCCCACAGCGAGAGTTGCTGGAACAGTTGCTGGCCGACGTAGCGGTCGCGGGTCGGCACGATCAGTTGCACCGGCACTTCGGTGTGGCGTTTGCGTGGCTTGAAGATAGAGGTGATGAAATTGGCCCGGTAGAGCTTCACCCCATGTTCGCCGTCGCTGGCCTGATGGGGATTGATCCGCGGGTTGCACACGCCCTCTACCCTGCGCAGGTACTGAGGCCACAGCCGGGCCGCGCCCAGCCGCCAGGACAGCGCCGGCAGCAGTGGCAGATGGAAGTAGTAGATGTACCAGGAGTGCAGCAGTTGGCTGAACATTTCCAGTAGCGCACGTGGCGTCCTGCGCCGCAGGCGATCACGCATCCAGAAACCGACGTGATCCAGGCAGGGGCCGGAAATGCTGGTATAGGAGGCAATGCGTGTGCGCAGTTGGGGATCGGTGACGCTTTCCCAGGTCTGGATCGAACCCCAGTCATGGGCGACCAGGTGCACCGCGCGCTGCGGGCTGACCGTATCGAGCACCGCCTTCAGGTCGCGGCTGAGCAGTTCCAGACGATAGTCGCGGGTTTTGCGCGGCTTGTCCGATTCGCCGGCGCCGCGCACGTCGTAGGCAACCAGTTGGAACCGCCCGGCAAGGCTGCGGATCAGCGGTAGCCAGGTCTCGTGGTTGTCCGGGTAGCCGTGGACGAACAGCACCATCGGCAGGCTCGGGTCGCCCCAGCGCCACACCGCAAGGCGCACGTCGCCCGATTGCACATCCAGCCGCTCCGGGGCGGGCAGCGCGTTCTCCAGCATGGCGTTCATGCCACCTCCCGCCGCGCCGGAGCGCTGATCAGCCCGCGCGCCAGCCAGCGGCGGACATGGGGCAGGTCGTCGTCGAGCCAGTAGGCGTCGTCCTCTGTGACCACCAGCAGCTCCTCGAATTTCGCTCCCACTCCGCGCAGGCCCAGGTGCGGCTCCACTGCCCAGAGGCCGGGCGTCGGAGCGTGTCGGGAGCGGTCGTTGCTCGACCACAGCGGCGACCAGCCCTCGCGGCGGCCGGTGATCAGGGCGTTCTTCATCAGCGTGGCGATGTTGCGTACGCCAAAGCGCGCCACCGATGGGCCGGAATTGCGCGCGCCGAGCTTCTCCACCCGGTGCGCCAGGACTTCGAACGGATAGGCCTTGTGCCGCGGCAGCGTGCCCTGGCGCTGGCAGAGGCGGTCGACCGACTGGCTGACCTCGGCCAGCGGCAGGCGCTGGCGTACCTGTTCGACGATCAGGTTGCGGTGGGCCAGGAGGTCGTCCATCAGGCGCTCCACCAGCAGGTTGCTGCCCAGCGCACCGGAATAGCCGACATCGGCGGTGTACGCGCCCAGGGTCGGCGCGCAGTCGAGGATGAAGGGCATGCCTTCTTCCAGGCGCTGCTTGCCAGGGTAGAAGGCCAGGTTGAAACCTCCCAAATGGCGCAGGCCGTCGAAGCCCTTGAATGAGGTGCGCGGGCCGAACCAGGCGAAGGGCTGGTGGAACCAGTCGCGTACGCCGTGATCGAGTAGCCAGGTCTTCATCAGTGCAGCGGTTTCGCGCTCACTGATGCCCGGGCGCAATTCGCCGGCAATGGTTTCGCAGCAGCGGTAGGCAAGTTGCTGAATGTCGCGGAAGTGCCGCAGGTCTTCGGGAGTGGGCACCCAGGCGCCTTGGGACATGACTTTCTCCAGGCTGGTTGTTGTTATCGTGACATTGAGCAATGTCACGATCGATGCTGACCCATTGGCGGCCTTCGCGCTATGCCGTGCGCGCCGGGGTTTTGTGTTACCTCGTCGGTAAGCCGCTGTCGGCGCGGCTTGTGCCGGATCGGGTGGAGTCGCGGCGATGCACTTCCCGTCTTTGGTTGGGCGTCCGGGCTGTGCGGCGGATCACCAAGGGATTAGTTCTTTGGATTGTGGCGTGGCGGCGACGCTGGCTATCATCCGGCCCATGAGCACACCCCTGAATCTCCTGCAACGCCTGCTCCAGCGCCCGGAGGATGCATCGTCCGGGATGGAGGACGAGCGCGAATACACGGTGGATGAGCTGGCCCGCGAGGGCGGCACCACGGTGCGCAACCTGCGTGCCTATCAGGATCGCGGCCTGCTGCCGCCTCCGGAGCGTCGTGGCCGGGCCGGGGTGTACTTCGCCAGTCATCTGCGCCGCTTGCGCCTGATCAATCGCCTGCTGGAGCGCGGCTACAACATCGCCAATATCAGGGAACTGCTCGAAAGCTGGGAGCGTGGCCATGATCTGGACCATGTACTGGGGCTCGACGAGGCCATCGTCGGCCCGTGGAACCTGGAGTCGCCCGGCAGCATCGAGTTCAGCGAGCTGCAGGCGCTTTTCGGTGGCGAACTGAACGATTCGGTGATCGACCAGGCTCTGGCGCAAGGGCTGTTGGCTTTCGATGGCGAGCGCATCAGTATCCCCAGTCCGCGTTTGTTCAATGCTGGTGTCGAGCTTTACCGCGCCGGCATCCCGCTGGCGGCTCTGCTCGATCATCTTGCGGTGCTGCGCAGCGATACCGAGCACCTGGCCGCCGGTATCGTGCGCCTGGTGGTGACTCACCTGGTGGACAAGCCCGGCGCTGACCTGTTGCCGGGCGCGGCGGACCTGGAGCGGCTCGCCGAAGTGTTCCAGCGCCTGCGGCCAGTGGCCGAGCAGGTGGTGCTGGTGGAACTGGCACGTGGCCTGAAGCGTTCGGCCAACGAGATGCTCGGCGAGCGTGTCGGCGAAATTCTGCGGCGTCTGGAAACGCCCGAGTAACCTGGGCCGGCGGCTACATCGCGAGCAGGACTGCTCCGGCGCAGAGCAGGCCGGCCGCGCAGATCGGCAGCGTCAGCAGCGCCAGCCGCTTCCCGCCGGCCACCAGGATCAGCCCACCCTTCACCACACTGTTGCTCAGCACCGCCAGGGCGATGCCCTGGGCGGCGACACTGTTCGCCAGGTCACCCTGGGCGCCGCGGGCGAGGGACAGGGTAATGGCGTCCACATCGGCCAGGCCGGAAATCAGTGACACCAGATAGACCCCCACGTCGCCAAGGTAGCGCCTTGACGCTTCGACGAGGAACAGGATCAGCGCCAGCAGAGCGGCGAAGCGCAATGCCGGCATCAACTCGAAGGGGTTGCGCAGCGGGGCTTCGGTACCTGCCACGCTGTTCGACTCGCGGGAGCGGCGCCAGTGATAGAACGCGCCGGCGGCATAGACCAGCGTAGCAACGCTCAGCGGCAGGGCGAGGCGGCCTAGCAGCGCCGGGTTCAGCGCGCCGATTTCCAGCATCACCCGGGGAAACATCAGCGCCGAGGTGGCCAGCAAGCCGCTCGCCAGCAGTGGTTCGAGCGCGCGGCGTTCGTGCAGGCGCGCCAGGGTAAGGGTCATGGCGGTGGAGGAGATGATGCCGCCCAGCAATGCGGTGATCAGCAGACCCTTGCGCGCGCCGACCAGTCGGATGGCTAGGTAGGCGGCGAAGCCCAATCCAGCGATCAACACCACCATCCACCAGGTGGCGTAGGGGTTGAATACCTCCCAGGGGCCGTAGCCCTGGTTGGGCAGTACCGGCAGTAGCACCACCGAGATGAACAGCAGCTTGAAGGCACCGGACAATTCTTCGAAGGTCAGCCGTTTGAGCGCGGTGTGCAGGGTCTCCTTGAGGCTCAGCAGCAGCGCCACCACGACCGCGCAGCCGGCGGCCAGCAGGCGCTGGTCGGTGACCGCCAGGCTGCCGAGGACGAAGGTGGCTATCAGGGCGATTTCGCTGGTCATGCCCTGGTCGCCGCTGCGGCGCAGGTCGCCCAGATAGCCGGCCAGGGCGAGCAGGGCGATGGCACCGAGCACCGCAACCCATACCGCCACGCCCAGATGCCCACCAAGTAGGGCGGCAAGCCCGCCGAGCAGGCCGGCGAGGGCGAAAGTGCGCAGGCCGGCGATCTGCCGCAGATCGTCACTGTCGCGTTGGCGCCAGCCCCGTTCGGTGCCGATGAGCAGGCCGATGGCGAGTGCGGTGGTCAGATCCAGGACGGTTTCCAGCATGGGTTGTGGATTCTTCTGTAGGAAAGGGGCGTCCAGGCAGTCTAGGTCAGGCTCCCGCGGGCTGGTTGCCGCAGGTCAAACCGGCCAGCTTGCCGCGCAGCCAGCGCCGCGCGGGGTCATCCTGGCTGGTCTCGGACCAGATCTGTACGAATTCTATCCGCGCCAGTTGCAGCGGCGGTTCGAAGCGAGCCAGGCCCTGGCTGGCGAGGTCCTCCGGGAGCATGCGTTCGGCGATGGTCAGCAGCAGGTCGGTGCCAGCCAGTAGCGCCGGGGCGACGCTGAAATGCGGCACGGTGACGATGACCTTGCGTTGCTGGCCTAGGCGCTCCAGGTGGCTGTCGATCTCTTCCGCCGGGCTCTGCTGCAAGGCTACCCGCAGGTGCGGCGCGGCAAGGTATTCGTCCAGCGTCAGGCGCGTACGCTCGCCAAGGGTTTCTGCGGCGCACAGGCAGGTGAAGCGCTCCTCGAACAGACGCTGCGCACGCAGCCCCTCTGGCAGCAGCGGGAACACGCCCAGCGCGCCGTCCAGTTCGCCACTGGCAACCTGCGTGGCCATGTCCAGCCGCGAGGCCTGGCAGACCTCCAGGCGAATCCCCGGCGCCTCCTGGCGCAGCACGCGCAACAGGCCGGGAAGCGCGACCCAGGCGCCGTAGTCGGACATGCCCAGGCGCAGGTTCAACTCGGCGCTGGCCGGGTCGAAGGCATCGCCCAGTACCAGCCGACGCACGCCGCCGAGGAGGTCGCGCAGCGGCCCGGTCAATTCGAAGGCGCGGCGGGTGAGCTGCATCTGGTTGCCGGATCGCACCAGCAGGGGATCACCGAGCAGATCGCGCAGACGGTTCAGGGCATGGCTGACTGCTGGCTGGGTCATCGCCAGGCGTTCGGCGGCTCGGGTGACGTGGCGCTCGTCCAGCAGCGCGTCGAGGATCACCAGCAGGTTTAGGTCAATGCGGCGCAAGTCATGAATGGAGTGCATTACATATGTACCGATCTTTAATTTCCATGCGCCAGATGGATAGCAGAAGCTCAATGCAGTCGACAAGAAACGGAGGATCATCGATGTCGAAACTGCTTCTGCTGTTGCCTGCCATCGGCGTAGGTGCGCTGGTTGCCCTGCAGGCCGGCAGCAACTCGCTGCTCGGCCGCCAACTGGGACACCCGCTGAGTGCCAGCCTGGCATCGTTGGGCGTTAGCCTGGCGGTAGTGATCGTCGCGCTGCTGGCATTGCGTGTGCCGATGCCGGTCGCTACCGGCATCGTCGGCACGCCCTGGTGGGGCTGGCTTGGCGGTGTGTTCGGCGCAGCCTACCTGACGGTGGCGGTGATGCTGGCGCCGCAGTTGGGTGCGGCGACTTTCCTGGCGTGCGTGGTAGCCGGGCAGATGCTGATGTCGGCGCTGTGCGACCAGTTCGGCTGGGCAGGATTCCCGGTGCGGCGTTTATCCGCCGAAGGGGTGCTGGCGATTGCGCTGATCATCGCCGGGGTAGTGCTATTGCAATGGCGCGGCCGGGTGGCGTGAGCCCCCCGGCCTGGCGTGTATGCCAGGCCGGGCGGGGTTCAGCGCAGGCTGAGGTGGCGGCTGAGCAGTGCCCTCAGCGCCGCCGGCTTCACCGGCTTGGGCAGGAAGTCCAGGCCGGCTGCGTGTATCTGCGCCACCAGTTCCGGGCGCGCGTCGGCGCTGATCACCACGCCGGGTACCGGTTCGCCCAGACGGGTACGCAGCCAGGCCATCAGGTCGGTGCCCAGTTCGCCGTCGTCGAGGTGGTAGTCGATCAACGCCAGTTGCGGGCGCGCATCGCCGTCGAGCAGCGCCTGGCACTCCTCGCGGCTGCGTGCGGTGAGCACCCGGCAGCCCCAACGGGTGAGCAGGCTGTTCATGCCGACGAGGATGCTGTCCTCGTTGTCCACGCACAGTACTTGCGCACCGTTGAGCTGCTCCGGGGCTTCCACCTTGTGCCCGTTTAGCGCCACCGGAGCCGGCTGGCGGGCCAGCGGCACACTGACGCTGAAGACGCTGCCCTTGCCGGGCCAGGAGCGTACTTCCAGGCGGTGGCCCAGTACCTTGCATAGCCGGTCGGCAATCGCCAGGCCGAGACCCAGGCCCTTTTCGGCACGGGTCTGGTGGCTGTCCAGACGTTTGAATTCCTCGAAGATCACCTGAAGCTTGTCCTGCGGGATGCCGGGGCCGTGGTCCCAGACTTCCAGGCGCAGGTGCCCCGGTTCGCGGCGCACGCCAAGCAGCACGTGGCCCTTGGCGTAGCGGAAGGCATTGGTGAGGAAGTTCTGCAGCACCCGGCGCAGCAGTTTGATGTCACTTTCCACGCGCAGCTTGCTGCTGCGCACGTGGAAGTCGATGCCGTGTTCCTGGGCCAGTACGCGGAACTCCACTCCGAGGGTGTCGTAGAGGTTGTCCAGCGGGAAGGCCGCGTGATCGGCGCTGACCCGGCCGCCTTCCAGGCGCGAGATGTCCAGCAGGTCGGTGATCAGGTCTTCCGCCGAACGCAGTGAGGAATCGAGGTGGCGCACCAGCTCGGAGGCTTCGTCGGGCAATTTTTCCTGATGAGCGAGGGCGGCGGAGAACAGCCGGGCGGCGTTCAAGGGCTGCATGAGGTCGTGGCTTACCGCGGCGAGGAAACGTGATTTCGACTGGTTGGCGGCCTCGGCGTTACCCTTGGCCTCGGTGAGCGCCTGGTTCAATTGCGAGAGCTCGAAGGTGCGCTCCTGAACGCGCTGCTCCAGCCCTTCGTTGGCGTCCTTGAGCCCCTGCTCGGCATCGCGGTAAGCGGTGATGTCGGTGAAGCTCATTACGAATCCGCCGCCGGGCATCGGATTGCCGATGAGTTCGATCACCCGGCCGTTGGGGAACAGCCGCTCGGAGGTATGCGGTGTTCCCTGGCGCATCCAGTACAGGCGCTTGGCCACGTGCAGGTCCGGATCGCCGGGCCCGCACAGGCCTCGCTCGGCGTTGTAGCGAATGATGTCGGCGATGGGCCGGCCAACGTAGATCAGCCCGTCCGGGTACTCGAACAGCTCGATGTAGCGGTGGTTCCAGGCGACCAGGCGCAGCGACTGGTCGACCACGCTGATGCCCTGGGTGATGTTCTCGATGGCGCCTTGCAGCAGGGCGCGGTTGAACTGCAGCACTTCGGAGGCTTCGTCGGCGATCTTCACCACGTCCTCCACCTGCATCTCGCGGCCTTCGATGGCAGCCTTCACCACGGCGCGCGCGGAAGAGGCGCCGAGTACGCCGGCGAGCAGACGTTCGGTGTGGGCGATCCACTCGTCGTTGGCGTTCTGGCTGGGAGTGAAGCCCTTGCCCTGGCGGTAGGCGAAGCGGATGAAGCTCTGCCGGGCGCGTTCTTCGCCGACGAAGCGGGCGGCGAGCATCAGCAGGTCTTCCAGTTGTACCGCGAGCATCGAGCGCGCGCTGAGCTTCTGGGAGATTTCCTGGCCGATGAAGCGGCTGGCCTGCCAGTGCTCGGAGACGCGGGTTCGGGAAAATACGGAGACGAGGCCGAACAGAGCGAAGTTACCGATCAGCGACAGCAATACGCCCAGAGTCAGCGGCTCGATGGATAGACCGAACGGACGACCGGCGAGCCAGGCGAGGCCGGGGAAGGTTTCCAGCGACCAGCCCAGCCCCTTGGCGACGACCGGCAGCACCAGCGTATAGGCCCACAGCAGCGAGCCGGCGGCGAGCCCTGCGAATACGCCGCGGCGGTTGGCCTGCTTCCAGTACAGGGCGCCGATCATCGCCGGGCCGAGCTGGGCGATGGCGGCGAAGGCGATCTGGCCGATGGTAGCCAGGCTCGCGGTGGAGCCCAGCAGGCGGTAGCTGACGTAGGCCAGCAGGAGTATCAGCGCGATGCTCACCCGGCGCACGGTGAGCAGCCAGTGGCGGAACACTTCGAACGGTTGCTCGGCCTCACCTTTGCGGCGCAGCAGCCAGGGCAGCAGCATGTCGTTGGAGACCATCGTGGACAGCGCCACGCTGGCAACGATGACCATGCCGGTAGCGGCGGAGGCGCCGCCGATGAAGGCCAGCAGGGCCAGCGCCGGATGGGATTCGGCCAGCGGCAGGCTGATTACGAAGGAGTCGGGGATGACTCCGGCCGGCAACTGCATCTGCCCGGCCAGCGCGATCGGTACCACGAACAGGGCGGCCAGCACCAGGTACGCGGGGAATACCCAGCGGGCGAGGTTGAGGTCGCGCGGCTCGATGTTCTCCACCACCAGCACGTGGAACTGGCGTGGCAGGCACATGATGGCGGTCATCGCCACGCCGGTCTGCAGCAGCATCGCCGGCCAGTGCACGGTTTCTTCCCAGTACTCGGCGAGTTGCGGCGCGACGCGGGCCTTGTCCAGCAGGTCGCCGAAACCGTCATAGAGACCGTAGGTGACGAAGATGCCGACGGCGATGAAGGCGGTGAGCTTGACCAGCGACTCGAAGGCAATTGCCAGAACCATGCCGCGGTGGTGCTCGGTGACGTCCAGGCTGCGGGTGCCGAAGACGATGGTGAACAGGGCGAGCACCAGCGAGACGATCAGCGCGGTGTCCTGGGCGCGGATGCCGCCTGCGTCGGCGCCGGCACCGATCAGCAGGTTCACTCCGAGCACGATGCCCTTGAGCTGCAGGGCGATGTAGGGCAGCACGCAGACAATGCAGATCAGCGCTACCACCACTGCCAGAGCCTGCGACTTGCCATAGCGTGCGGCGATGAAGTCGGCGATGGAGGTGATGTTCTCCTGCTTGCTGATCATGATCATCTTCTGCAGGACCCAGGGTGCGAAGAGCATCAGCAGCACGGGGCCGACGTAGATCGGCAGGAATGACCAGAGTTGGCCGGCGGCCTGGCCTACGGCACCGAAGAATGTCCAACTGGTGCAGTAGACCGCCAGGGAGAGGCTGTAGACCCAGGCGCGAACACGCGGTGAAAGAGGGGCACGGCGGCGGTCACCATAGAAGGCGATGGCGAACAGGACCGCCATGTAGAGAAGGGCGACCGTAGCGATCAGCCCGCTGGACAACGACATGCTAACTCCGGAAATGACTCGCTCCCCCGCAGGAGCGCTGTGGCATAGAGGAAGTTTCGCACCAAAGTTCAGAAGTGTCAGACGCTTGCTACCAATGTCTCAGTGGTACTGTGTCGCGCTTCTTGCTTGAGGTGCGCATGCCGGGCTGGTAGCGTGCCCGCCTTTTCGGAGCCGCCCGTCTGTCGCGACCCTTTCCGGGAGCGGCACTTCGGGCAGCCGCTACGCTCTGAAAGGAGCGTGTTTCTCGCGTCGACGCACTTCAGGAGGGCGCCATGTTCAGACCGTTACCCATCACCTTGCAGCGCGGGGCCTTGCGCCTGGAGCCAATGGTGGAGGCCGACGTGCCGGAACTGGTGACGCTGGCGGAAGCGAACCGCGAGGTGCTGCAGTTCATGAGCGCGCCACAGCGCCCGGACTGGTATCGCCAGGGCCTTGCGGAGCAGCGTGATGGCCGCGCGCTACCGTTGGTCGTACGGCTGGGCAACCGGATCGTCGGTACCACGCGCTTCATGGACTTCCTCCCGGCGCTGCCGGCCTGCGAGATCGGCGCCACCTGGCTGGACCAGGAGCAGCATGGCCGCGGCCTGAATGCCACCATGAAGTACCTGATGCTGCGTCATGCCTTCGATAGCTGGAAGATGGTCCGCGTACAGTTCAAGACCGCCGCCAGCAATCAGCGCGGCCAGCGCTCTATCGAGAAGCTCGGCGCAGTGCGCGAAGGCGTGCTGCGCAATCATCGCCGGCTGGCTGGCGGGCGCCTCGACGACACCATCCTCTACAGCATCACCGATCATGAGTGGCCACAGGTGAAGGCCGCGCTCGAGGCTGGTTTCTCCGGCTGAGGGCACTGATGTAAGGTGATTGACCGCCCTGCGGCGGGCAGTCGGTGGAACGAGAGATGGCACAAGGCAACGCGAGCGGTGAGAAGACACGGTTCTGGCGGGCCCAGGAGCTGGGTGGCGTCGAGCTGCTGCATGCACGCTACATCGAGCAGGTGTTCTCGCCCCACGTCCATGAAGGCTTCGCCTTCGTCATGATCGAGCAGGGTGCGCAGCGCTTCCACCATCGCGGCGCCGAGCACTTCGCGCCGTCGGGTAGCGTGGTGCTGATCAA
This sequence comes from Pseudomonas triclosanedens, assembly GCF_026686735.1. Taxonomy (NCBI): domain Bacteria; kingdom Pseudomonadati; phylum Pseudomonadota; class Gammaproteobacteria; order Pseudomonadales; family Pseudomonadaceae; genus Pseudomonas; species Pseudomonas triclosanedens. The sequence continues at coordinate 1,847,384 of NZ_CP113432.1, forward strand.
CCCCGACGAGGTTCACACCGGCTCCAAGGCCGACGACGCCGGCTGGCGTTACCGAGGTTTCTACCCGGAGCTGGCGCAGGTCTCCGGCGTGCTGGAGGAGCTGGAGCTGGGCAGAGGCGGCACGCCGTCGTTCGACGCCAGTGTGGTGTTCAATCCGGAGCTGGTGCAGGCGCTGTTCGCGGCTCACCGCCTGGTGGACTCCGACGCCAGCGTGCTACAGCGCCAGACTTGCTGGCGCGAGGCGCTCCTGCTGCTGTTCCAGCGTCACGCGCGGATTCCCGAAGCGCCACCGGCTGGCAACGAACCGGTGGCCGTGGCGCGCGCCCGCGAACTGCTAGGCTCGCGGCTGATGGAGCCGCCATCGCTGGAGGAACTGGCCGCTGCCGTCGGCCTGTCGCCGTTCCACTTCGCCCGCGTGTTCCGCAAGGCCACCGGCCTGCCGCCCCACGCCTGGCTCAAGCAGCGCCGACTGGAACAGGCGAGGGCGCTGCTCAAGCAGGGCTGCATGCCGGTAAACGTGGCGACGCAGTTGGGCTTCGCCGACCAGAGCCACCTCAGCCGGCAGTTCAAGCAGGCTTATGGCGTCGGTCCTGGCGAGTACCGCCAGGCGTGCGCTCGGTCGTTCCGCTCGGTCTGATTGTTCGCCGCCCACGCTCTGGTGATCTGTCGCAGCGCTGGCTGGCCTGTCGTTGCACTTGCAGGCGTGTCGTTCAAATAACGAAAAGAGAATCTGAGTCAACCGGAATATTTTGTCATTTGCGATACATTTGCATTTACAAAATTTACAATCAGTTCTAATTTCCTCCCCCTTCACGAAGTACCCGGGGAGGGGGAAGCATGTCGCAAGTCCGTTCGTGGTCGCGCCTGGCGATCGCCATCACCCTGGCCGCGCCGCTGCTGCCGGCGCAGGCCGAGGAAGACACCAAGGAATTGGAGACCGTCACCGTGGTCGGCGACTGGCTTGGCGACGCCGATCAGCAGGTGGTGCAGAACCACCCCGGCGCCCGCACCGTGGTGCGCCGCGAAAAGATGATCGAAGAGGGCGCGCAGAATGTGCGCGACGTGCTGCGCGGCATTCCCGGCGTGCAGGTGCAGGACAACAACGGTACCGGCGGCAGCGATGTGTCCCTCAACGTCGGCGTGCGTGGCCTCACCTCGCGCCTGTCGCCGCGCTCCACTGTGCTCATCGATGGCGTACCGGCTGCCGTCGCGCCCTATGGCCAGCCGCAGCTGTCGATGTTCCCGCTGTCAGTGGGCAACCTCGACAGCGTCGACGTCGTGCGCGGTGCCGGCTCCGTGCGCTATGGCCCGCAGAACGTCGGCGGGGTGATCAACTTCGTCACCCGCGCGATTCCCAGGGAGTTCTCCGGCGATGTCGGCAGCACCGTGGAAACTGCCTCCCACGGCGGCTGGAAGAAGCTCTACAACGCCTTCCTCGGCGGCACTGCCGACAACGGCATGGGCGCCGCACTGCTGTATTCGGGCGTGAAGGGCGCGGGCTACCGCGACAGCAACGACGCCACCGACATCGACGACGTGATGTTCAAGACCCACTGGGCGCCCACCGACGTCGACGAGTTTTCTGCCAACTTCCACTACTACGACGGCTCCGCCGACATGCCCGGAGGCCTGACCCAGGCTCAGTTCGACAAGGATCCGTACCAGTCCGTGCGCGACTGGGACAACTTCACCGGCCGCCGCAAGGACGTTTCGCTCAGGTACAAGCGGCAGATCGATGAACTGACACAGGTGGAAGTGCTGACCTACTACAGCGACAGCTTCCGCGGCAGCAACATCGCGAACCGCGACCTCAAGACACTGGCGTCCTATCCGCGCGACTACCACACCTTCGGCGTCGAACCGCGCGTGTCGAAGATTTTCATGGTCGGCCCGACCACCCAGGAGGCCAGCGTCGGTTATCGCTACCTGAAGGAAGCGATGCACGAGCGAGCCAGTCAGGTCGGCCTGGTCGACAACGTGCCCGTGCCGATCAAGGGAGCCGACGGCCATACCTATCAGGACCGGACTGGCGGCACTGAAGCCAACGCCATCTATATCGACGACAAGATCGACGTGGGCAACTGGACCGTCACCCCGGGCATCCGCTTCGAAAGCATCTCCACCGACTGGCATGATCGTCCGGTGCTCGACAACAAGGGCAAGCCGGTACAGGAGAAGAAGCGCAGCAAGGACTACAACGAGCCGCTGCCGGCGCTGGCGGTGATGTATCACCTGTCCGATGAGTGGAAACTGTTCGCCAACTACGAAACGTCCTTCGGCAGCCTGCAGTACTTCCAGCTCGGCCAGGGAGGCAGTGGCAACGACACGGCCAACGGCCTGCAGCCGGAGAAGGCCAAGACCTACGAAGTGGGCACCCGCTACGACAATGGCGTATGGGGCGGCGAGGTCACGCTGTTCTACATCGACTTCGACGACGAGCTGCAATACATCAGTAACGATGTGGGCTGGACCAACCTTGGCGCGACCAAGCACCAGGGCGTCGAGACGTCGGTGCACTATGACATGGCAGCACTCGACCCGCTGCTATCGGGCCTGACCGCCTACGGCACCCTGACTTATACCCGCGCGACCTACGAAGGCGACATCCCCGGCTTCAAGGGTCGCGACCTGCCGCTCTATTCGCGCCAGGTGGCCACGGTCGGCCTGCGTTACGAACACGATCGCTGGACTTACAACCTCGATGGTTTCGCCCAGTCGAAGCAGCGCGCGCCGGGCCCGACCACCGACTCGAACGGTAACTTCACCAACAACTACATCACTGAGCCTAGCGCCGACGGCCAGTACGGCGATATCCCCGGCTACATGCTGTGGAATGTCCGCGTGGGCTACGATTTCGGTCCGCAACTGTCGAACCTGAAGCTGGCCGCCGGGGTGAAGAACGTCTTCGACAAGCTGAGCTATACGCGCTCCAGTGACAACAACGCGGGCATCTATCTGGGCGAGCCGCGCACGTTCTTCATGCAGGGCAGCGTCGGTTTCTGATCCACGTTCGTCGCCTGGCCGAAAGCCCGTCCCCGTGACGGGCTTTTTCATATCCGCATGACACATTTTGCATCGGCGATGTGGCTTTCCTTCACGCAATCGCCGTCATATCCGTGGTGTCATTCCGGCCACGCGGCCATTACGCAGGTAAACAAGGACGATGACTCAACATTCGCAATTCGCCCTGCTGGGCAAGAAGCGTTTCCTGCCATTCTTCGTCACCCAATTGCTGGGGGCGTTCAACGACAACATCTTCAAGCAGTCGCTGATCCTGGCGATCCTCTACCACCTGACCGTCGCCGGCGATCGCAGTCTGCTGGTCAACCTCTGCGCCTTGCTGTTCATCCTGCCGTTCTTCCTGTTCTCCGCGCTCGGCGGGCAGTTCGGCGAGAAGTACAACAAGGATGCGCTGATGCGTGCGTTGAAGCTTGCGGAGATCGTCATCATGCTCGTCGGCGCGGCCGGTTTCGCACTGGGCAGCCTGCCACTGCTGTTCCTTGCTCTGTTCGCGATGGGTACGCACTCGGCGTTGTTCGGGCCAGTGAAGTATTCGATCCTGCCGCAGCACCTGCGGGAGGATGAGCTGGTGGGCGGCAATGCGCTGGTTGAGATGGGGACCTTCCTCGCCATTCTCGCCGGCACCATCGGCGCGGGCGTGCTGATGTCGCGCCAGGACTACGCTGCCGGTGTTGCCATTGCGGTAGTGCTGGTGGCGACCTGTGGCTACCTCGCCAGCCGCGCCATCCCGCGCGCGGCGGCGGCGTTGCCGGGGCTGGCCATCGACTGGAACGTCTTCCGTCAGTCCTGGAGCATCCTGATGCTCGGTCTGCGCCAGCGGCCTGCGGTATCGCGCTCGCTGGTGGGCAACTCCTGGTTCTGGTTCCTCGGTGCGGTCTACCTGACGCAGATTCCGACCTACGCCAAGGAACTGTTGCACGGCGACGAGAGCGTGGTGACGCTGATTCTGACCGTGTTCTCCGTAGGTATCGCGCTGGGCTCGATGCTTTGCGAGAAGTTGTCCGGCAAGAAGGTGGAGATCGGCCTGGTGCCGTTCGGTTCCATCGGCCTGAGCTTGTTTGGCGTGCTGCTGTGGTGGCACTCCGGCGACTTCCCGCAGGGTGCGCAGCCGCACAACTGGCTAGCGGTGCTGGAGCATTCGCAGTCGTGGGCGGTGCTGGCGGACATCCTCGGCATCGGTATCTTCGGCGGCTTCTACATCGTGCCGCTGTATGCGCTGATCCAGGCGCGTACGGAGGAGAGCAAGCGCGCGCGGGTGATCGCTGCCAACAACATCCTCAACGCGCTGTTCATGGTGGTCGCAGCGATCGTCTCGATCCTGCTGTTGTCGGTGGCGAAGCTGACGATCCCCGAGTTGTTCCTCGTGCTATCGCTGATGAACGTCGCGGTGAACGTGTATATCTTCAAGATCGTGCCCGAGTTCACCATGCGCTTCCTGGTCTGGCTGCTGACCCACTCGATGTACCGTGTCGAGCACCGCAACCTGGATGCCATTCCCGATGAAGGCCCGGTGGTGCTGGTTTGCAACCACGTGTCCTTCGTCGACGCTCTGCTGATCGCGGGCTCCGTGCGCCGGCCGGTACGCTTCGTCATGTACTACAAGATCTTCCGCATCCCGATACTCAACTTCATCTTCCGTACCGCGGGCGCGGTGCCGATCGCCGGGCGCAACGAAGATGCCGAGACCTACGAGAAGGCGTTCGCCAAGGTTGCCGAGTACCTGCGCGAAGGGGAGGTAGTGTGCATTTTCCCCGAGGGCATGCTGACGCAGGATGGCGAGATGAACGAGTTCCGTGGGGGCGTGGAGCGCATCATCGAGGAAACCCCGGTGCCGGTGATTCCAATGGCGCTGCAGGGGCTGTGGGGCAGCTTCTTCAGCCGCGATCCGCAGAAGGGCTTCTTCCGCCGGCTGTGGTCGCGGGTCAGCCTAGTGGCGGGGCAACCGCTGGCGCCTGAGCAAGCCAGCCGCATGCGGCTTCAGGAACAGGTGGCGGCCCTGCGCGGCGCGGCGCGCTGAGTTTTCCTCAGGCAAAGAAAAAGCCCCGGCAGTGCCGGGGCTCTTTCATGGGCGTGTCGCGGTTCAGATAACCTGAACTTCGTCAGCCTGCAGGCCCTTCTGGCCTTCAACAACGATGAAGGAGACCTTCTGGCCTTCCTGCAGCGATTTGAAGCCGGTGCCTTGGATGGAGCGGAAGTGCACGAAGACATCGTTGCCGCTTTCCGGAGTGATGAAGCCGAAGCCCTTGGCGTCGTTGAACCACTTGACGGTGCCGGTCTGACGATTCGACATGGAATTACACCTTGAACAATTGAAGATTGTTGTGCGGAAAGTCCGCGCTCGTCCTGAGTTGCAAGGTGCAGTCGAAGCCGGGTGGCGGGGTATGACCCCGCCAGGTCACGAGCCACAGTGACCCAAGCAAACACAGTGGTCCGCAGCATACCGACAAATTTTCAGGAAAGCGACAGCCCGCCGGCATCGAAATCGATGCAGCGTCAATGGCTCAGTTTCAGACCGACCAACCCGCACAGAATCAGCGCTACGCTGAGCATGCGCACCGGCGCCATCGATTCGCCGAACAGCCAGATGCCGACTGCGACGGTCCCCAGCGCGCCAATGCCGGTCCAGATGGCATAGGCGGTGCCCAACGGCAGATTCTTCATGGCAAGGCCCAGCAGACCTACGCTGGTAGCCATCGCCAGAACGGTGAGTACCGTGGGGAGCGGGCGGGTGAAACCTTCGGTGTACTTCAATCCGACGGCCCAGGCGACTTCGAACAGGCCGGCGACGAACAGGATGATCCAGGACATGGGGGACTCCAGACGGTTGCAGGTAATAGGGCCGTCCCCGCTGGGTCACCGGAAGGTGGTGAGGTCGTCCTCACTTGTGCAGTATTTTGCACATCGTGAGCGGCGATGGCAACCGCGGGGAATATTCAGTGCTATTTCTGCTTGTCTTCCATGCGCCGGAAGCACGCCGCCAGCACGGAACCGGAAAGGTTGTGCCAGACGCTGAAAAGAGCGCTGGGCACGGCGGCGAGCGGTGAGAAATGTGCGCTGGCCAGCGCCGCGCCGAGGCCGGAGTTCTGCATGCCGACTTCGATGGCGAGCGCCTTGCGCTGGGCCAGGGGCATGCCGCTAAGACGACCGGTGAGATAGCCCAGCAGCAGGCCCAGGCCGTTATGCAGCATCACGACGGCGAGAATCAGCAGGCCGGATTCGGCGATCTTCGCCTGGCTGGCGGCGACAACCGCGGCAATGATCACCACGATGCTGACCACCGACACCAGCGGCAGGACGTCCACCGCCATTTGCGTCCGGCCGCCCAGCATGCGCTGGACGATGAGGCCCAGTGCGATCGGCAGCAGGACCACCTGCAGGATGGACATGAACATCGCGCTGAACGACACCGGCAGCCATGCCGAGGCCAGCAGCCAGACCAGGGCCGGAGTGACCAGCGGAGCGAGCAGGGTAGTGGTCGAGGTGATCGCCACCGACAGCGCGACGTCTCCTCGCGATAGCCAGGTCATGACATTGGATGCGGTGCCGCCCGGGCAGCAGCCGACCAGGATCACGCCGACGGCGATTTCGTCCGGCAGCGCCAGCACCTTGCACAGCACCCAGGCCAGCCCCGGCATGATGATGAATTGGGCCAGGACGCCGATGATCACCCGAGCGGGGTGGCGCCCGACTTCGCGAAAGTCTTCGCCCTTCAGGGTCAGCCCCATGCCGAACATCACCACGCCCAGCAACGGAACGATGGCGCCCGTCAGCCCCTTGAACCAGCCCGGCTGGAAATACGCCAGCACAGCGAACAGCAGGACCAGCAGCGGAAAGGCGTTGCCGCAGAAGCGGCTGAGCAGGGCAAGGGCACGCATGGGCTTTCCTTGTATTGTCGTGGTCTCGGGCGCCGCTATGGTGCGGCGCCCGCCAGGGGTCAGATGCCCTCTGGGATGGCCTCGCCGCCGAGTGCTTCGATCAGCGCCGGGAGGAACTCGGCGAAGGTCAGCATCATCAGGGTGAAGCTGGCGTCGAGCTGGCCGAGAGCGTCTTCACCACCGTCCTGTTCGGCCTTCTCCTGTAGCATGTCTTCGAAGCGCAAGCGCTTGATCGCCACCTTGTCGTCGAGGACGAACGACAGCTTGTCCGACCAGGCCAAGGACAGTTGGGTGACCAGCTTGCCGGAGGTCAGGTGCAGCTGGATTTCCTCGCTGGTCAGGTCCTGGCGCTTGCAGCGCACCACGCCGCCGTCTTCATGGGTGTCGCGCAGTTCGCACTCGTCGAGGACGAAGAAGTCGCCGGCGGCTTCCTGGGTCTTGACCCATTCGGTGAGCGTGGCGGTGGGGGCGGCCTTCACGGTCAGCGGGCGGACCGGCAGCGAGCCAAGGGCTTCGCGCAGGGTGGAAAGCAGATCCTCGGCTTTCTTCGCGCTGGAGGTGTCGACCAGGATCAGACCGAGGCTCGGTGCAATGGCGGCGAAGGTAGCAGAGCGGCGGATGAAGGCGCGCGGCAGCAGAGTCTGGACGATCTCGTCCTTGAGCTGGTCGCGTTCCTTTTTGTAGACCTTGCGCATCTGCGCGGCTTCGATTTCGTCCACCTTCTCTTTGAGCGCGTCGCGCACGACGCTGCCGGGCAGGATGCGTTCTTCCTTGCGTGCACTGACCAGGAAGAAGCCTTCGCTGGCGTGGACCAGCGGGGCGTCGGGACCCTTGCCGAAGGGAGCGGAGAAACCGTAGGTGGTCAGCTCCTGGCTGGCGCAGGGGCGCGCCGGCTTGCTGGCCAGGGCCTTCTCCAGGGTATCGGCGTCGATCTGCAGATCCTGGGTGAGTCGGTATACGAGCAGGTTGCGGAACCACATGAGGGGCTAACTCCTGGACACAAAGGACGCATTATTCCGTTCGGCGCGATGCAGGCCAACCCCGTTTCGTCATTCCTTTCCCGTCATCTAAGCCTTTGGAACATCTGAAAATTTTTTTCATCGAAGGGCTTGCCAGCCTCGAATCTCCTCCGTAGAATGCGCCCCACTTCGAGAGTGAAGGGTGATTAGCTCAGCTGGGAGAGCATCTGCCTTACAAGCAGAGGGTCGGCGGTTCGATCCCGTCATCACCCACCAAACTCGAGGTCCGACGCAGCGGTAGTTCAGTCGGTTAGAATACCGGCCTGTCACGCCGGGGGTCGCGGGTTCGAGTCCCGTCCGCTGCGCCATATTCCAAAAACCCTCAGATAGAAATATCTGAGGGTTTTTCATTTGTGCTCGAAAAAGTGCGCCCATTCGCGTTTTTCTGACCGTCTTCTCGAACATATCTCGTTAATTTTCCTATAAGTTTGCTGTGGGAACTTATCCCCTGGCAGGGGTTCCTATTGCCCATAGCCACTGGCCACGAGCGCCTGATAAGCTCGCGGCTTCATAGACCCTGCCATGACGGCGCACAAACAAGGATTCAGCATGAAACAACATCGGTTGGCGGCAGCGATCGCGCTGGTCGGCCTGGTTCTCGCGGGCTGCGACAAGCAAGCCGCCGAAGTGGAACTGAAGACCCCCGCGCAGAAAGCTTCCTATGGCATCGGCCTGAACATGGGCAAGAGCCTGGCCCAGGAAGGCATGGATGACCTGGATTCCAAAGCCGTCGCCCAGGGTATCGAAGACGCCATCGGCAAGAAGAAGCAGAAGCTGACCGACGAAGAGCTGACCGAAGCCTTCACCTTCCTGCAGAAGCGTGCCGAGGAGCGTGTCGCCAAGCTGAACGAAGACGCCCTCAAGGCCGGCAAGAAGTTCCTTGAGGACAATGGCAAGCGCGAAGGCGTGATCACCACCAAGTCCGGCCTGCAGTATGAAGTAGTGAAGAAGGCCGACGGCCCGCAGCCCAAGGCTACCGACGTCGTGACCGTCCACTACGAAGGCAAGCTGACCGATGGCACCGTGTTCGACAGCTCCATCCAGCGTGGCAGTCCGATCGATCTTCCGGTTGGCGGTGTGATTCCTGGTTGGGTCGAGGCACTGCAACTGATGCACGTCGGCGAGAAGATCAAGCTGTACATCCCGAGTGAGCTGGCCTACGGCGCGCAGAGCCCGAGCCCGACCATTCCGGCGAACTCCGTGCTGGTATTCGACCTGGAGCTGCTCGGCATCAAGGATCAGAACCAGCCTGAAGCGACCGAAGAGGCTCCGAAGAAAAACTGAGTACCTTCGTACCAATGAAAACGCCCCGTTACTCACGGGGCGTTTTCATATGTGTGGAACCTGCTCTGGAACGGCAGGCAGGCCGTCGGACGCCTTGGGGCTGGCCGGCGTCTTGGTGTTACGCTTATGCACATATTTGCCGCAGTTGGAGTTACGCACGGTGCTTGACATCCGTGCGGCCATCGAATAGCCGCAACTGCATGATTTTTAAAGTATTTGTTTGGCTGGATAAAAAATCGCCTATCTGTCTGTAGCCCTGATGGTTCGGGCGTTTGGGCGATATTGGAACTGTCTTTCAACAGAGTTATCCACAGGAAAGGTGGATAACCTGAATGATTCCTGTCTGGCGCTCTCTGACGAGGTGACGAGATGAAAAAGCCTCCCGGATTCGATCGCTACCTGGACCTTGCCGGCCGCTTCCTGGCCCGAGGTCGGATACCCGCTCTGCTGTTCGCCGTGGCCAGGAAAAGTGGCCGGCTCAAGCTGGCGCGCAACGACCTGAAGCTGCTTCAGGAGCTGCTGGTGGCGTGGGTACGCGGTGACTATCGTGGCATCAGCACCCAGGCGCTGGTCTCTGTCGTGGCGGCGTTGCTGTATTTCCTCGCGCCGGTCGATCTCGTTCCCGACTGGTTGTTTGGCGTGGGCTTTCTCGATGATCTCGCCGTGCTGGCCTGGGTGGTGCGGCGCTGGCAGTCCGAGCTGGATGCCTTCAAGGTATGGCGCGATGGCCAGGGTGTGGAAACCCGCGAGGCGCTCAAGCAACTGCCTCCGCCGGAAGTTCAACGTCTCTGACGCAGCCACCGGCTCTGGTTGGCCAGCATGCGCTGGATGGATCCGTCGTCCACCAGTTGCTGCAGCACCGTGTCCAGGCGCACTGCCGGGATCGGCAGGGCTGGGCCGTAGGAGCAGTAGATCGAGTAGCGCTGCAGCGCTCCACGGTTGACGGCGATGGCTAGCCCGGCGTGTTCTGCCAGCAGGAACTCCAGCGGCCGGCGCATATCCACGATGGCGTCCAGCCGTCCGTGCTGCAGCATGTGCAGGCGGGTTTCCAGGTTTCGGACGTCGTTACGGTGGATCGTGCCGCCGGCGAACGCATCCATCAGCGGCTGTGGATACACATAGCCCAGGCTGGTGCCAAGGGTACGTCCTCGCAAGGTGTCGATATCGCGAAGAATGGGGGTGTCGGTGCGCTGCGCCAGAACGTCTTCTTCGTCGAACAGGCTGGGGGACCAGTGGAGTTTCTGCGGTGCGCTCATCCATTGCGGATTGTTGATGCACAGCAGATGGATGCCGCCCTGTTGCAGCGAAGCCTCTATGCGCTTGTCCGGCATCTCGACGAAGCGAACATCGACGTTCAGCAGTTGTCCGACCCTTTCTCCCAGGTCATGCACGAAGCCACGAGTCAATTCGTGGTCAATACTTTCCACGTAAGGCATGCCGTTGCTGGGCGAATAACCCCAGCGAAGTTCATCGGCACTGCACAGGACGCTCATCAGGCTGAGGCAGATAGGGAGGAAGCGCTGCAAGTAGGTTCCCAAGTTCGGTTGGACGTGACGGCGGCAGCAGTATAGCCGGCACAGGTGCGCATCAGGCTGTTAAGATGGCGGCCTGCAAGGAGTGTTGTCATGAACGTGCAAGTCATCATGCGTGACGGCGAAGCGGAGTACGCCGTTGTTCCCTGGGCCGAGTACCAGGCACTGCTGGCCGCCGCTGGCCGCGGCGCCGCGCAGATTGCCCGGCCAACTGCTGCCCCCGTAACCGACGAGGCCCCGAACTGGAAAGCCCTGCGCGAAGCACGTGGCATGTCCGTCGAACTGTTGGCGCGGGCAGTGGGCATCAGTCCGTCCTATCTCGAACTCATCGAAAACGGTGAGCGCGAGGCCAGCGATGCCATTCAGCACGGCCTGCGTCGTGCCCTGGGCAGCGGGGAGTCCGGGTCTTGAGCGTACAGATCAGCCGCAAGCACTGGGAAGGCCTGCTCGGTGAGCTGGAAGACGCTCGCCGCCAGCGTCATCTGCTGACCTACCGGGCGCTGATCGAGCGCCTGCAGCTACCGACACCGGCAATGACCACTCTGACCGCCGCCCTTGAGCACCTCGCTGCGCTGGATGCCCGTGCTGGCCGTCCGCTGCGCAGTTCGCTGGTGATCAGCCAGGGTGCCAGCCGCCTGCCGCGCACGGGCTTCTTCGAGTGTGTGGAGCGTCTGGGACGTTTCTCCGGTGCACCGGACGGCCCCGCCGCAGCCGCCTGGCATGCAGCGGAGGTTGTGCGGGTATTCGAGTTCCAGTATCCCGAGGAGCTTTGAGGTGGCGATGCCCCGTGAAGTCTTCTGGCGGCTGCGTTCGCGCCTGGCCTATGGGCTGGCGCGCCGCCTGATGGGGTGGCCGTGGCTGGTCCGCCAGCCGCGCGCCTGGCAATGGATGCAGGGCCAGTTTTCGCGTATGGCCAATCTGGGTGATAGCGCCGCACAAAGTTTCTATGGCCACCTGCTGCTGTTCCGTGGACAAGGCTTCGGAGCCCGCGAGGAAGGACTGCGCCTGTTGCGCCTGGCCGCCGCTTCGGGTGACGCCAGGGCGGCCTATCAGGTAGGTGTGCAGTTGCTCAAGGGCGATACCACGCAGGCTGCCGATGCCGGAGAGGCCGCGCGCTACTGGATACAGGCCGCGGAGAGGGGGCATCCGCTTGCGGCGCGCAAGCTGGCGGACCTGTACCGCGCTGGTGGTGCAGGCCTGGCTCCGGATGAGGAGCTGGCCGCCCGCTACGAGGCACGGGCTCGCCAACTGGGGCTGTAAATTCTCAGGCGGCGGTGAGGATGTGCAGGCTGTAGCCGGGCATCGCCTTGGCATGCCGCTTGGCTTCCGATGCGAGCGCGGCGAGTTGGCCTGCGTCCAGGCGTGCACAGGCGCTCGATTGCAGATGCACCACGCCGATCGACAATGACAGCAGCGGAAACTCCTCGCGCTGTCCCTGCCGGTTGTGCGAGACGAAGCAGCCCGCTTCGAGGTGCTCGCGGCTGTAGAAGCGCCGGCATTGTCCCTGAAAATCTTCCAGCAGATGATTGAGGCGCTCGCGCCAATCCTGGGTGCCGAGCACCAGCATGAAGTCATCGCCGCCGATATGACCGACGAAGTCCTGCGTCGGGTCCACCCGCTCGCCCAGGCACTGCGCCAGGCACAGCAGCACTTCATCGCCTCGGGCGTAGCCGTAGAGGTCGTTGAAAGGCTTGAAGCTGTCGATATCCACGTAACACACCACGGCATCCCGGCCCTGTTGCAGCAGCCGGCTCAGGCATTGCTGGATCGGGACGTTGCCTGGCAGCAGGGTCAGCGGGTTGGCGTGGCGTGCCTGGCGGATTTTCTGCTCGGTGATCAGCTTGAGCACGTCGATCACCCGGCCCAGCCCCACATAGCGGCCGCCCACGGTGATGATGAAATCTTCCTCTATGCGCTGGCGCGCCCGGCTGGTTAGCAGCCGGCTGACCTGTTGCAGCGACTGACCGCGTTCCACGGCGAGGAAATCGGTGCTCATCAGCCGGCTGATCGGCTTGCGTGCGTACAGCTCCGGCGCGAATGGCTTGAGCAGGGCGTCGGAGAGCGCGTGGCGATGGACGATGCCGACTGGTTGCTGGTGTCTATCGAGGACTGCCAGCGAGTTCAGGTTGGCCTGGGCGCGGAAGGCTTCCAGCACGTCGCCGATGGGCGTGTCGTCGCCCACGGCTGGCTGCTCCAGCAGCAGTGGTTGCAGGTCCGATTGTTCGTCGGCGAGCAGTGTGCCACTGGCATCGACTTCCGGCAGCAGGCTGCGGGCGTCGCGAGGCGGTTGCTCGTTGGGGCGGCCGAACAGATAACCCTGGACCAGATCGACGCCCATCTCGGAAAGCACCGCGAGCTCCTCCGGCAATTCGATGCCTTCGGCGATGACCTGGGCCCGCGAGGCGTGAGCCATTTTCAGGATCGAGCCGACGAACTCGCGCTTCACCACATCCTGGTGGATTCCCTCGATGAAGTGGCGGTCGATCTTCACGTAGTCCGGGCGCAGTTCGGACCACAAACGCAAGCTGGAGTAGCCGGCGCCCAGGTCGTCGAGAGCGATGGAGAATCCCATCGCCCGGTAATGGTGGAGGGCCGTGTCGAGCAGGCTGAAGTCCTCGATCGGCGTCTGCTCGGTGAGCTCTATCACCACGTCGTTCGGTGAGATGCCGAAGGTCTGTAGTAGCTGCAGCGTGCGGCCGGGCTGGTGGGTGCGCTCCAGCAGAGATTCCGGGGAGACGTTGAGGAACAGCTTGCCGTCCAGCCTCAGGTCGCGGAAGCGGGCGCACGCCTTGCGCCGGCAGAGTAATTCCAACTGGCTGAGTCGTCCGCTGCTACGGGCGATGCTGAACAGTGGCAGTGGCGAATGCAGGGGGCCGTTGGAAGGGCCGCGGGTGAGTGCCTCGTAGCCGACCAGGCGCCGTTCGGAAAGCGACAGAATAGGCTGGAACAGGCAGTGCAGGTCGCCGTGAGCGAGGATCTGGTCCAGCGCGCTCAACTGCTCGGTGACGGTCATGACGGTTCTCGCTGGGTGAAAATGCAAAGGGCCGGTTTCCCGGCCCCTGCATTTCACGACAGCGTCATGACTGTTTGATTACATCCGATCAGTGTTTGGCGACCTGAGAGTCCAGATTCAGGTAGTCGATCAGGATGTGCCCGGACTCGGTCAGGTAGGCGTCGTCCTCCGGTTTGGTCTTGTCCTCTTCCGGCAGGGCACTCTCGTCTTCCTTCTTCAGCTCCTTGAGCGGCTCCTGGCCCTTGGATTTGCGCAGGGCATTCTCCATCGCCAACTGGCGGCTCTCGATGCTGCTCTGCTGGGCACGGCGCTTGGCTTCGTTGAGGCTGACGGTCTTCTCTTTCATCAGCTCCTGCGCCAGCGCCAGGCGCTCGCGGGCGTAGACGAAGTCGGCGTTGTTCTCGGTACGGGCGTCATGCCGGGTACGCAACTGGTCGAGGAATGGCTTGAACGGGTCTGCCTGGGCCTTGAGCACCGGCTTGATGGTGTCCCAGGGCATGGAGTCGGGCAGGGCGCTCTCGCCGATTTCCTTGTCGTCGACGATCGACGGATAGCTGATGTCCGGGATCACGCCCTGGTGCTGGGTGCTTTGGCCGGAGACTCGGTAGAACTTGGCCAGGGTCAGCTTCAGTTCGCCGTGGTTGAGCGGCTGGATAGTCTGCACGGTGCCCTTGCCGAAGGTCTGGCCGCCGACGATCAGTGCGCGGTGGTAGTCCTGCATGGCGCCGGCGAAGATCTCCGATGCCGAAGCGGACAGGCGGTTGACCAGCACGGTCATCGGGCCGTTGTAGAACGCCTTGCCTTCGTCGTCGTTGAGCACGTCCACGCGGCCGTCGCTATTGCGTACCAGCACCGTCGGGCCCTGATCGATGAATAGCCCGGTCAGCTCGGTGGCTTCCTGCAGGGAGCCGCCGCCGTTGTTGCGCAGGTCGATGACGATGCCGTCGACCTTGTCTTTCTGCAACTCGCCGATCAGCTTCTTCACGTCGCGTGTAGTGGACTTGTAGTCCGGGTCGCCAGCGCGATAGGCCTTGAAGTCGAGGTAGAAGGCCGGCACGTCGATCACGCCCAGCTTGTAGCTCTTGCCTTCATGGTCGATGGTGATTTCCGATTTCTTCGCCGCCTGGTCTTCCAGCTTGACCGCCTCGCGAGTGATGGTGACGATCTTGCTGGTCTGGTCGTTCGGCGCATTGGTTGCCGGGATGACTTCCAGGCGAACCTGCGAGCCTTTCGGGCCGCGGATCAGCTTCACCACTTCGTCCAGGCGCCAGCCGATCACGTCGACCATTTCGCCTTTGCCCTGGGCGACGCCGACGATCTTGTCGGACGTTGCGATCTGCTTGCTCTTCTCCGCGGGGCCGGCCGGTACCAGCCGCACGACCTTCACATAGTCGTTGTCGCTCTGCAGTACCGCGCCGATGCCTTCCAGCGACAGGCTCATGTTGATGTCGAAGTTTTCCGCGCTATCGGGCGACAGGTACTGGGTATGCGGGTCGTAGGTCTGCGCGAAGGCGTTGATGTAGGCCTGGAAGATGTCTTCGCTGCGGGTCTGCTCCAGGCGCATCAACTGGTTCTTGTAGCGCTTGGTCAATTGTTCCTGGATAGCCTTGTTGTCCTTGCCGGCGATCTTCAGGCGCAGCACTTCATCCTTGACCTTCTTGCGCCACAGCTCGTCCAGCTCGGCGCTGTTCTTCGCCCAGGGAGCTTTCTCGCGATCGATATCGAGGCTTTCGTTGGTGCTGAAGTCGATCTTGTCGACGCCTTTTCCGAGTACCGCCAGGGCGAAGTCCAGGCGTTCCTTCAGGCGATCGAGGTGGCGCTTGTAGATGGTGAAGCCCGGCTCCAGCTCGCCGCTCTTGAGGAAGTCGTCGAACTGGGTGCGCCACGGGGCGAACTGGTCGATATCGGCGGCGGTGAAGTACATCCGCGCCGGATCGAGCGTCTTCAGGTAGCTGTCGTAGATCTTCGCCGAGCGATCGTCGTTCAGCGGCGGTTTGTTGTAGTGATGGCGTTTGAGCAGCTCAACGATGTTGAGGCTGGCGATCACCTGATCCCGATCCGGCTGCAGGCCATCCCACACGTTCGGGCTACTGGTGGCTGCGAACGAGGACAGGGCGGTTGCGCCGAGGATGAACAACAGGGCGGTACGGGGCAAAAATCGCTTCATGCTGATTCGACTGAGTGCGGAGTTATGACGCATATTAGGCCGTAATTGGCGGCGCCGGGTTCAATCGCAAGAGAAATCGGCGCGAAAAAAAGGCCCGACCTTACGGATCGGGCCCTGCAAGGTCACTATGGAGGTAGCGTGAACGCATTGCAAGGTATCGAAGGGAGGGTGGAGTGGGGCGAGCGTGCTTCTCCGACCTGCGTACAGGGGCAGATCCGCATTCAGGTCGCCGCGGCCGGACTCAATCGTGCTGACCTGCTGCAGGTGGCGGGGCTGTACCCGCCGCCGCCGGGAGCCAGCGACGTCATAGGCCTGGAGTGCTCGGGCGTAGTGACCGAGGTTGGCGCCGGCAGTACCTGGCAGGTGGGTGATCGCGTCTGCGCGCTGCTCGCCGGTGGCGGAATGGCCGAGGAAGTAGTGGTGGACGAGCGCCATGTATTGCCGGTGCCGGCGGGCCTGTCTCTCGCGCAGGCCGCCGGGTTGCCCGAGGTCTACGCCACCGCCTGGCTGAACCTGTTCATGCTCGGTGCGCTGCAGCCTGGCGAGAAGGTGCTGCTGCATGCCGGCGCCAGCGGCGTTGGTTCCGCTGGGATCCAGTTGTGCAAGGCGTTCGGCAGCCCATGCTGGGTCAGCGTCGGCACCGCGGAGCGCCTGGCCTATTGCGAGAGCCTGGGCGCCGAAGGTGGCGCTCTGCGTGGCGAGAGTCTCGAATCACTTCGGGATTTCGCTCCGTTCGATGTGATCCTCGACCCGGTGGGGGCAAGCTACGCGGCGCTGGACCTGGAGATACTCGGGCGCGATGGGCGATGGGTGGTCATTGGGCTGATGGGCGGCCGCAAGGCCGAACTTGATCTGGCGCTGCTGCTTGGCAAGCGCATCCAACTGATCGGCTCGACCCTGCGCACGCGCGATGCCGACTTCAAGGCGCAGCTGATCGCCGAACTCGGACAGAAGGTCTGGCCATTGTTCGAAACCGGCAAGCTGAACCCGCAACTGGAGCGCACCTTCCCCGCCCGCGATGCGCAGAGCGCGTTCGACGCGCTGGCGAGCAACCAGGTGCAGGGCAAGGCCGTGCTGGTGATCGATCCCGAACTGAACTGAGTCGATACGAAGCGCAGGGAGCGCAGACATGACAGATACGCAGGAAGCCACGAGGGCACCTCTGGCGCCGGTCGGGTTCTGGTCGCTGCCGCGCTGGCTGAACGAGCCGCTTAGGCTGCTGCAGAAGGCGTTGAGCCTGGCGGCATCCATCTCTGGCATGGCGCTGACCATCGTGGCGATGCCGCCGGCGCCAGCCTGGCTGATCCCGGGTTGCATCCTTGGCTTCCTGGTCATCTACCTGTCGGTGTTCGTCCATGAGCTCGGACACCTGATGGGTGCGCGCCGGGGCGGTATGACAGTGCTGCGCATGCGGGTGGGGCGCCTGGATTTGCAGGCAAGGCGTCGCGGCTGGAGCGTCGGCTGGCGCCCCAAGGCAGACCAGCGCCTGTCGGGCTTCGTACTGGCTTTCGCCGATCCCCGCGGTCCGTGGCGCCAGCAGCATCTGCGCTTCGTCGCTGGCGGCCCGCTGGCGAATCTTCTGCTGGCGATGCTCCTGGGGCTTTCCGCGCTGTGGATGGCGCCGGGGGTTGTACGTGGCCTGTTTACGGCGCTGGCTGTGTGCAACGCTTGCCTCGGGCTGGCCAACCTGCTGCCGGTAGAGCGCAAGCCACTGGTGAGCGATGGGCTCTGGTGGCTGCGCTGGCGTCGGGGAATCGATACCCGTCACCCGGCGCTGGCGTTCGCGCGGCTCATGGGGCTCGCATGTGCAGGGACCTGTGCCGATGAGGTGCCAGAAACGGACCTGCTCCTGCTGGAGTCCCAGGAACAGCCCATGCCGCTGGTGGCGATGTACATCCGCCTCAAGGCGCTGCTGATCCAGGGACGCTGGCAGGAAGCGGCCGCGCTGGATCCCCCGTTCCAGGCGCAGCGCATGGCGCTTCCCGAACTGGTACAGCGGCCGCTTTACGACATCCTGCGCCTGATGAACGCCGAGCTGGCGTTCGCCGAGGCGATGGCCAGTCGAAGTGCCGCAGGGCTGCTCGAGGACTTGCTGCCCATCCGTCTGCAACGGGAATACGCCAGCCTGTGGGCACGTTGCCTGGCGTTGCGAGCGGCTCTGGCGGGGGATGATCAGGCTGTTGCGCAGAACCTGGCGCACGGGCTGGCGCATGCCGCGCGTTCGCCCGATCTTTCCCTTGAGAAGGAGGAGCAGCGCCTCCAGCGACACATGCTCCAGTCGTTGCGCGGCTGAGCCGGCTCAGCGCCAGTCGAGTGCGTCCCAGCCCATCTTCTGCGCGTGCTCCTTGAGCACCGGGTCGGCATTCACCACATGCGGATGGCCAACCAGCTTGAGCAGTGGCAGGTCGTTGCGCGAGTCCGAATAAAAGTGTGCGCCGGCCAGTTGGCTGTCGTCGCCTTCCAGCAGGTCGAGCAGGCGCAGGACCTTGCCCTCGCGGTAGGTGAGGGTGCCGACGGTGCGGCCGGTGTAGTGGCCGTCGACCACTTCGAGATCGATTGCCAGCACTTCGTCGATGCCGATGCGTTCGGCGATCGGCTGCACCAGATGCACGCCCGAGGCGGATATCACCAGGGCGCGGTCGCCGGCCTCGCGGTGGCGGGCGAGGGTGGCGCAGGCATCGCTGTGGATCAGCGGCTCGATCACGTCCTCGACGAAAACCTCCACTTCCCGATCGACTTCTTCCACGCTGCGCCCGGCCATCGGCTCCAGGCTGAAGGCCATGTAGTCCTCCATCGGCAGCTTGCCCTCGGCGTACAGCCCCATCAGTTCGGCGTCACGCTTGAGGAACGACTCCGCGTCGACCCAGCCGAGGTCCGCCATGCGCTTGCTCCACAGGCTCGCACAGTCGCCGTCGATGAGGGTGTCGTCGAGGTCGAATATCACCAGGGCCATCAGGCCACCTCCCGAATGCTTTCGATATCTATGTGCAGGCCGAGCGCGCTGCCGGCCGGGTACAGGCGCTCGGCGCTGCGGTTGAGGACGTCGACGGTCAGCTCGACGCCGGCGGCGTCCACCCGGTAGCGGATCACGTTGCCCAGCAGGCTGTGGGAGAGTACCCGAACCGGAATGCCATCGCCCGGCTCCATGCTCAGGCGCAGGGATTCGGGACGGATCGCGACTTTCTGGCGGAACGGTCGGTCCAGCAATTGCGTGGCCTGGGTCGCCTCCAGCAGGTTGTAATTGCCGATGAAACCGGCGGCGAAGGCGTTTTCCGGCGCGGTGTAGAGAGTCTCCGCATCGCCGCTCTGAACGATGCGCCCGGCATTCATCAGTACGATGCGGTCGGACAGCGTCAAGGCTTCTTCCTGGTCGTGGGTGACGAATACCGTGGTCAGTTTCAGCTCCTGCTGGATGCGCCGGATCTGCTCGCGCAGGTGCTTGCGGATGCGCGCGTCCAGCGCCGACAGCGGTTCGTCGAGCAGCAGCAGGCGCGGTCTCGTCACCAACGAGCGGGCAAGGGCCACGCGCTGGCACTGGCCGCCGGAAAGCTGGTGCGGATAGCGTGTCGCCAGGCCTCCCAGTTCGACCATCTCCAGCGCTTCGCGCACACGCTGCGCGGACTCCGCCGCTGGCACCTTCTGCATGCGCAGACCGAAGGCAACGTTCTGCTCCACCGTCATGTTGGGAAACAGTGCGTAGCTCTGGAACACCATCGCGATGCCGCGCTTCTGCGGGCTTTTGGGCACGATGTCCTCGCCATCGAGGAGGATGCGTCCGTTGTCCACCGGTGTCAGGCCGGCGATGCAGCGCAGCAGGGTTGACTTACCGCAGCCGCTGGGACCGAGCAGGGTGACGAATTCGCCACGCTCGGCGGCAAAGTCGATATCCTGGAACACCGTGGTTGTGCCGTAGCTCTTGTTCAGTGTCTCGACGCTGAGGAAGCTCATGCCTTGTCCTTGCTTAAACGGTTCGCCGCCCAGGTGAGCAGCAGGACGAAGAGGAAATAGGAAACCACCACCGCGCTGGTGTAGTGGCCACTGCTGTTGCGCATGTTGTTGAGGAACACCTGCAGTGTTTCGTAGCGGGTGCCCACCAGCAGGTTGGCGAAGACGAACTCGCCGATGAGGAAGGAGAACGACAGGAACAGCGCCACCATCAGGCCCTTGCGCAGGTTCGGCAGCACTACCAGCAACGCGGCTTGCCAGGTGCTGGCGCCGAGCAGGTGAGCGGCGTCCATCAGGTCGTGCAGGTTGATTGCCTGCAGGTTATTGCTGATCGCCCGATACATGAACGGCAGCGCGATGGTGAAGTAGCAGCCGATCAGCACCCACGGCGTGCCGATCAGCGGCAACGGGCCCGCGGCATAGAGTTGTAGCAGCCCGACCGAGGAAACCACCGGCGGCACCGCGAAAGGCAGCAGGATCAGTACGTTCATCAGTGCGTCGAGACGCGGGAAGTAGTAGTGCACGACGAACATCAGCGGCAGCACCAGCACCACACTCAGCACCAGCGAGCCGAAGCACACCAGCAGCGACTGGCCGAAGGCGGTGAGGAAGCGCGGATCGCTCCACAGTGCCAGGTACCATTTCATCGTCAGGCCGTCGGGCAGCACGCTCGCGCTCCACGAAGTCGCCAGCGAGTAGAGCAGCGTGGCGGCCAGCGGCAGGAGGAGCAGCAGGAACAGCGCATACACCACTACGCGGTGGTAGAGCCTACTTCTGGACATGGTAGCTCCGGCGCAACAGCCACTGGTGGGCCAGGGTGATCAGGGTCATCAGTCCTACCAGGAACATCGCCAGGGCGCTGGCCATGTTCGGATCGAGGAATACGTCGCCCGACACCAGCCCGGCGATGCGGATCGGCACCACGTTGAAATTGCCGGTGGTCAGCGAGTACACCGTGGCATAGGCGCCCAGGGCGTTGGCCAGCAGAATGACGAAGGTGCCCAGCAGAGCGGGAGTCAGCACCGGAATGCCGATGTACCGCCAGAACTGCCAGTGGTTGGCGCCCAGCAGGGCGGCAGACTCGCGCCAGTCCTCGCGCAGCGCGTCGAAGGCCGGGTAGAGCAGCATCACCCCCAGCGGAATCTGGAAGTAGGTGTAGAGAATGATCAGGCCGGTCTTCGAGTAGAGGTTGAAGTCTTCGATGATCCCCGCTTGCTTCAGCAGAAGCGTGATGGCGCCGTTGAAGCCGAGGATGATGATGAAGGCGAAGGCCAGCGGCACTCCCGCGAAGTTGCTGGTCATGTTGGCGAAGGCCATCACGAAGTCGCGCAGCCTGCTGTCCACCTGGCGTAGCGAATAGCTGCCGAGCACGGCGATGAGCAGGCCGATCAGGCTCGACCAGATCGAGATTTCCAGGCTGTAGCGGATTGCCTGGCGATAGAACGGCGAGTCCAGGATTTCGGCGAAGTTGCCCAGCCCCCAGGCATCGCCGGCGCGCAGGCTGTTGACCGCGACCCACACCAGCGGGGCGATCTGGAAGGCAATGAAGAACACCGCGAAGGGCAGCAGGAAGAGCAGGGCGATGAGTTTTCCGCGATTCGATCTCATGCCTTGAGCAACTCCCGGCAGACCGGTTTGTCATGGGCGGCACCGAGCAGCTCGCACAACGTGCCGCACAGCTCGACCTGGCGCGGGCGCGCCTGGTCATCGAGGCTGAAAGCCTCGCCGAAGACGAATAGCGGCACTTCGCGTTCCTCCGCCAGGATGCCGCCGTGGCTGCGGTCGTCGTTCATGCCGTGGTCGGCGGTGACCATCACCTGATAGCCGGTCTCCAGCCACAGGTGCAGGTATTCGGAGAGGATGATGTCGGCATGCCGCGCGCTGTTGCGGTACTGCGGTGTGCTCAGGCCGTGCTTGTGGCCGGCGTCGTCGATGTTCATCGGATGCACAACGAGGCAGTTCGGCGAATGCCGACGGCGCAGCGACTCCGCATCGGCGAACAGGTGCGAGTCGGGGTAATGGTCGGTCCAGTAGAAATGGCCGTGCTGGATCGGCAGCGATTCGTCGTGGGTATGGCGGTCGCGGGCCGCATCGAATGGCGCGCGGTTATACAACTCGCTGACCCAGTGATAGGCCGCGGCGGCGGTCGTGAGGCCGGCGCCGCGAGCGTAGTGGAACAGGCTGCGCTGGTTTGAAAGGCGCACCACATCGTTGTGCAGGATGCCGCTGTCGATAGGCGCGACGCCGGTAAGGATGCACTCGTAGAGCGGCCGCGACAGCGACGGCAGCTCGCACTCGATGCGATAGAGCTGGCCGCGACCGGCGTTGCAGAGGGCCTGCAGATGGCCCATGCAGTCATGGGCGACGCTGTAGTTGAGGCCGTCGAGGATGACCAGGATGACGTCGTGGCGCATGGAGAAGTCTTCGTCTGGGCGCGAAACCGCCCCGGCGCGAACCGGGGCGGCCGGGCGTCATTGCATGTTGATGATCACGTGCTCCTGCCACATGCGCGGCAGACGCTTGGAGGTCTCTTCCCACGCCTTGGCATCCTTGATCGGTTGGGCCTTGGCGTACTGCTCGTTGGGCAGCAGCTTGGCCTTCACGTCATCCGGCAGGGTCAGGTGCTCGGCGCGGATCGGGCGTGCATTGCCCTTGGCCAGGTTGGTCTGCCCGGCATCGCTGAAGATGTACTCGCGAGCCAGCTTGGCGGCGTTCGGGTTCTTCGCGTACTTGTTGATGATGGTGGTGTAGCCGGAGATCACCGAGCCGTCCGAGGGGATCAGCACCTCGAAGCGCGACGGGTCGATCTGGTCGCGATAGCTCAGGCCGTTGAAGTCCCAGACGATGCCGACTTCCACTTCACCCTTCTCCAGGGTGTTGATCACCGGGTTGGTCAGCGACAGGCGGCCCTGCTTGGCGATCTGCGCGAAGAAGTCCAGGCCCGGCTTGATGTTCTTCTCGTCGCCGCCATTGGCGATGCTGGCCGCCAGCACGCCGTTCACGGCCTGGGCGGCGGCGCTGACGTCGCCGATGGTGACCTTGTACTTGCCTTTGAGCAGGTCGGCCCAGCTATGCGGCACGTCCTTTACCAACTGCTTGTTGACGATGAAGGCGATGGTGCCGGTGTAGGCCAGCGCCCAGTGGCCGTCCTTGTCCTTGGCCCATTCCGGAACCTGTTCCCAGGTGCTCGGCTTGTAGGGTTGGCTGACACCCTGCTGCACGGCGATGGGGCCGAATGCTGCGCCGACGTCACCAATATCGGCGCTGGCGTTCTCGCCCTCGGCCTTGAACTTGGCCAGTTCCTGGGCGGAGCTCATGTCGGTGTCCATGTGCTTCAAGCCGTATTTGCTTTCCAGGTCCTTCCAGGTGTCCTTCCAGTTCGCCCAACTGTCGGGCATGCCCACGCTGTTCACCTGGCCCTCCTTGCGGGCGGCGGCTTCCAGCGATTGCAGGTCGGCGTCGGCCGCCATGACGAGGCCACTGCCGATGGCAATGGCCGATCCCAGCAGTGAAGCAAGCAAGCGTTTCATTCGGTGCTCCTTCGATCGTGAGGGTTGGTCCGTGTCCGGCATCCGCCGACGCGGGAAAATTGTGGTCTAGATCAGCAAGACCCAGGCCAATCTATGCGGCCTGGATGACAGTTTGATGTCCGGCCTGGAGGCAGGTGTGGCTGTCTGACCGTCCGGCGCGGTATCGGAGGAAAGCGTAGACCATCGCCAATGCCGCGATTTCACTGGGCTACGCTGGTCTCGAAAGCTGGCACGAGCGCTGCTTGAATGCTTGCTGTCACGGGACGGTCACGGGAGTTTTCTAGGATGACGAGGACCCGCGAGGGTGACGAAATGCTCCATTTCGGGGCTGGACTAGGCCAGTAGAGGGAGTTGGCATGCGCGACACGGCGCTACCCACTGTGACGGCGATCTGCCGGGCACTGATCGAACAGATCGATAGCGGGCTGCTCATCGCTGGCGGCAAGCTGCCAGCGGAGCGCAAGCTCAGTGAGCTGTTCGACACCACGCGGATCACCCTGCGCGAAGCCCTTGGCCAACTGGAAGCGCAGGGGCTGATCTACCGCGAGGAACGCCGTGGCTGGTTCGTTTCGCCACCGCGCCTGCTCTACAACCCGCTGGTGCGCAGTCACTATCATGCGATGGTGGAGGGGCAGGGGCGGATGCCGGCCACCGAAGTGCTGTCGGCGCGACAGGTTCCCGCCAGCGCGGCGATCTGCGAATTGCTTGAGCTGCCGGCTCTATCGAGCGTGTTCCAGATTCGCCGCTTGCGGCGGGTGGATGGTCGGCTGGTGCTCTATGTAGAGCACTACCTCAACCCGGCGTACTTCCCCGCCATTCTCGACAGCGACCTGACCTGCTCGCTGACCGAGCTGTATGCCAGCCGTTATGACATCCACTATGGCCGCGTGCGCTTCGACATGGTGCCTACCGCGCTGCACGGCGAGGCAGCCAGCGTGCTGCGCGTGGCCGATGGCAGTCCGGCGCTGCGTATCACCCGTATCAACCGCGACCAGCACGGGAGGATCATCGATTGCGACCTGGAGTTCTGGCGGCACGACGCGATCCACGTCAGCGTGGAAGTGCCGGATTGACCCTCTGGCACTGAAAGCGGGCGTGCAGGGTGCGGCATGGCGACCGACAGGATGGGTAGCGCATGAGCGATACCCAGGCTGTGGATACCGGCTCGATCGCCATCCTGTGTGGAGTGCTCCGCTGCGAGCCGTGGCAGCGGCGCTTCAGCGATCCGGGCTCCACTCTGGATAGGCGGGAATGCCGTCCTGTGCCAGCCAAGGCCGGTCGTGGGATACCCAGATATGCCGCGCAGGCCGCGCACCCGGATCGTCGTCGAGGCTCGCTACGCGGACGATGACGTGCGGTTGGCCGGCGCGTTCGGCGATCAGTTGCGTGCCGCAGCGCGGGCAGAACTTGCGCAGCTTGCCGGGCGAGGATTTATAGGCTGCCGCCTTGTCCTCGCCACGCTTCCAGCGGAAGTGTTCGCGCATTGCCCCGGCGGTGCTGGCGAAGGCCGCGGAATGGGCCTTCTGGCAGGTCATGCAGTGGCAATGGCCGATCGGCATGTCGAGCTTGTCGACCTGATAGGCGATGTCGCCACACAGGCAGCTTCCATCGAGGGGCATGTCCATTCTCCGGAAAGACGCTCTGTACGAAAAAGGCCCGACGGGGGCCGGACCTTTGGTCAGGGCAGGTCGGCGCTGTCGTAGAAGGCGCTGAGCACCTTGGTCAGGTAGCGCAGGTCCTGGCTGCCTGCCAGTTCGCGGATCGAGTGCATGGCGAAGGTCGGCAGTCCGATATCCACAGTGCGCACGCCGATCTGGCTGGCGGTGATCGGCCCGATGGTGGAGCCGCAACCCATGTCGCTGCGGGTCACGAAGCTCTGTACGGGCACTTCGTTTTCCAGGCACAGGTGGCGGAAGAAGCCGGCGGTTTCGCTGTTGGTGGCGTAGCGCTGGTTACTGTTGATCTTGATTACCGGGCCGCCGTTGAGCTTCGGGCCGTGGTTGGCGTCGTGCTTGTCCGCGTAGTTCGGATGCACACCGTGGGCGTTGTCGGCGGAAACCAGCAGCGAGCGCTGCACGGTGCGGGTGAAGGCATCGCCGTCGGGCAACACGCGGCGCAGCACCTGTTCCAGGAACGGGCCGTCGGCGCCGCAGGCGGAGCAGGAGCCGACTTCCTCGTGGTCGGTGCATACCAGCACACCGCTGTAGTCGTCGCTGCTGGCCAGCAGGGCTTCGAGGCCGGCATAGCAGGACAGCAGGTTGTCCAGGCGGGCACCCGCGATGAAGGCTCCGTCGAGGCCGATCACGGCGGCGCGCTGGGTGTCGTAGAAGCTCAGCTCGTAGTCGAGGATGGCATCGGCGGTGATGCCGTGTTCCGCCTGCAACTGCTCGCCGAGCAGGTCGCGGAAGTCACGGGTTTCGCCGGCGGACACCTGAGCCAGGATTGGCGGCAACTCGGTCTGGGCGTTGATCGCCCAGCCCATGTTGGCGTCGCGGTTGAGATGGATGGCCAGGTTGGGGATTACGGCGATCGGTGCCTTGAAGTCGATCAGCTTGCTTTCCACCTTGCCGGCCAGGCGGAAGGTGACGCGACCGGCCAGGGACAGATCGCGGTCGAACCACGGCGCGAACAGGGCACCGCCGTACACTTCTACACCCAACTGCCAGTAGCCCTGGCGCACCAGTTCGGGGTTGGGCTTGACCCGCAGGCAGGGGCTGTCGGTGTGCGCGCCGACCAGGCGCAGGCCGTTCTCCAGCAGCGGCGCGGTGCCGAGTTTGAAAGCGATCAGAGAGGAATCGTTGCGGGTGACGTAATAGCGGCCACCGGCCTCGGTGCGCCAGGCGTCGCGCTCGTCCAGACGCTGGTAGCCGGCTTCTTCGAGACGGCGGGCGAGGGTCTGGGTAGCGTGGAAAGGCGTGGGGGAGGCCGCGAGGAAATCGACAAGGCCCTGATTGAGTTCTGCGCGCATGGGTAACTCCGGACAGCGAATGGCCGGAAGTTTAACGTAAATGGGGGATTCTGCGGCCTGAGGCGCGGTCCTGTGTGAGGAGCGGGGTATTCGCATCGCGGACAAGGTCCGCTACTACGGCAGCTCGAAGCGTCAGAACGGAGCGGGCGACTCGAAGCGCAGGCGCTCGCCGGTTTGCGGGTGGGTCAGGGCCAGCATGCTGGCATGCAGGCACAGGCGGTCGCGCAGGGTCAGAGCCTCGCCTTCGGCGTACAGTCGGTCGCCCAGCAGAGGATGGCCGATGCTCAGCATATGCACGCGCAACTGGTGCGAGCGGCCGGTGATCGGGGTGAGTTCGACGCGGCTCCAGTTGCCGTGGCGCTCCAGCACCAGCCAGAAAGTCAGTGCGTGGCGGCCTTGCTCGAAGTCCACCACATGGCGTGGCTTGGTTGGCGGGTCGTAGCGCAGCGGGGCCTCGATGCGGCCGCTGTCCAGTTCCGGTTCGCCCCAGCACAGCGCAGTGTAGGCCTTTTCGGTTTCGCGGTCGTGGAACTGACGGGACAACTCGCGATGGCTGTCGGCATCGCGGGCCAGCACGATCAGGCCGGAGGTTTCCCAGTCCAGCCGATGGACAATGCGCGCTTCCGGGTAGCCGTTTTCCTGCAGGCGGGTGATCAGGCAGTCCTTGTTGTCGTCCGCGCGGCCGGGCACGGAGAGCAGCAGGGTGGGCTTGTTCACCACCAGAAGGGCGGCGTCCTCGTGAATGAATTCGATCTGGGAAAGCGGCATGGAGGCTCGGTTACGAAATGGGAAGGCAAAAACGACTGCGGCGGCCGAAGCCGCCGCAGGTTCACCCAGGCCGGATCAACGCTCCGGCAGGGTGATGTTGAGTTCCAGGATCGAACAACTGCCCTGGTTGGCCAGCTCGACCTGGACTTGTTCCTGGTCGATGGGCACGTATTTGCGGATCACTTCCAGCAGATCTTTCTGCAACTGCGGGAGGTAGTCCGGTTGCGAACGGTTGCCGCGCTCATGGGCGACGATGATCTGGAGTCTTTCTTTCGCGATAGAGGCGCTGGATTGCGACTTCCGGCTGCGGAAGAAATCTAAAAGGCTCATTCACGTCCTCCGAACAGTCGTTGCAGGAATCCTTTCTTCTGCACATCGAGGAATCGATGCGGCATCTCTTTGCCCAGCAGGCGCTCGACGGCGTCGCTGTAGGCCTGGCCGGCATCGCTCTCTTCGTCGAGGATGACCGGTACGCCCTGGTTCGATGCCTTCAGCACGGCCTGGGATTCCGGAATCACACCGAGCAGGCGGATGGCCAGGATTTCTTCGACGTCTTCCACGCCGAGCATTTCGCCCTTGGTGACTCGCTCGGGGTTATAGCGGGTCAGCAGCAGGTGCTCCTTGATCGCTTCCTCGCCCTTCTCGGCGCGGGCGGACTTGCTGGCCAGCAGGCCGAGCATGCGGTCGGAGTCGCGGACCGAGGAAACTTCCGGGTTGGTCACGACGATCGCCTCGTCGGCGTAGTACATGGCCAGGTGGGCACCTTTCTCGATGCCTGCCGGGGAGTCGCAGATCACATAGTCGAAGTTTTGCTTGAGTTCCTCGATGACCTTACCGACGCCTTCCTGGGTGAGGGCGTCCTTGTCGCGGGTCTGGCTGGCAGCCAGCACGAACAGGTTTTCGAGGCGCTTGTCCTTGATCAGGGCCTGGGTGAGGGTGGCTTCGCCATTGATGACATTGACGAAGTCGTACACCACGCGGCGTTCGCAGCCCATGATCAGGTCGAGGTTACGCAGGCCCACGTCGAAGTCGACGATGACGGTCTTGTGGCCGCGCAGGGCCAGGCCGGTGCCGATGGCTGCGCTGGTGGTGGTTTTACCGACGCCACCCTTACCGGAAGTGACTACGAGGATCTTGGCCAAGGTGATTCACCCCAAAGAAAAAACGAAGAATTCTGGTCCCTGAAAGTCGCGGCAGTATCCGTTAAAGGCGGGTGATGTTCAACACGTCTCCCGACAGGCTGACGTGCACTGCCTGACCCCATTGCGGACTGCGTCGCAGGTCTTCGGCGACCTTGTAATTTCCAGCGATGGACACGAGTTCCGCAGCCAGTTGCTGGCAGAAGATCCGTGCGCTGGTGTCACCCTTGACACCGGCCAGGGCGCGACCGCGCATCGGTCCGTACACATGGATATTTCCGTCAGCGAGAAGTTCCGCGCCGGGACTGACCGGCGCGAGCACGATCAGGTCGCCGCCGGCAGCGTAGATCTGTACGCCGCCGCGTACCGGGGTGGTTACCAGCTTGGTCGGACGGACCACCGGCGTCGGCGGTTCGGCCGGTTTTTCAGGGGCCGCTTCCACAGCGTCCGCGGCGGGCGCTTGCTGGGTATCGGCAGGCGCTTGCGTCATGGTTTCGGTGGGCTTCTCGCCCTGGGTGTCGGCAGGCTTCTCGGCGGTCTGTGCGCTGCCGGCGGCCTGCTCCACGACTTTCGCGGACAATTTCTCGCCGCGCGGGCGACGAACCGGCGCGGCGCCAGTCACTTGCGGGGTGGAGTCCTTTGGCTCGACGACGCGCTCGCGGGACGAACCGGACGGCGGCAGCACCGGGATATCGAACATGGTGGCCAGGCGAATGTCTTCCTCGCGGCTGGCACGGATCGCCAGGGTGCGCAGGCCGTGGCGGCGGCAGATGTCGAGCACGCCCTGCAGGTCGAGCTGGCCTTCGCCGTCGGGCAACTTGTCCAGCGCCAGCACCAGCGGAGTGTCGCGGAAGAAGTTGGGTGCCTGGGCGACCTTGTCGGCGAGCTGCCGGTCCAGGCGCGGCAGGTCGTTGTGGGCCAGTTCCAGAACGGTGACGGCCAGCATGCTGCCCTTGAGCTGGAATACGGGATCGTGGTCGAGAAGGTCAGCTTGGCTCATGGTCGGACTGCGTCGTCAAAATGGTTGGACTTATAGCGGACCGCCCCGGCAGCCGCAAGCGTGGCCGATTGCCAAGGGCCGCCGGCGTTTCGCCGCGGCTGCGGCACAGATGCATTTCGCGCGGTGCGCGGCAACGTACCTTGCGCCGAAACGGCAGCGGCCCCTGCAGCGGGAAGCGCGGGACGTGTCGGCAGGGTAGAATGTCGGGCTTCGATCGTGACCGGAAAGTTCAATGGACCGCCCCACCTTTCGCCGTGAGTTCCTCCATCCCCGCCACTGGCCGCTCTGGCTCGGCCTCGGCGTACTCTGGCTGGTGGTGCAATTGCCGTATCCGGCGCTGCTCTGGCTGGGACGCGCACTCGGCGGCGTGATGTACCGCGTGGTCGGCAGCCGGCGCGCCATCGCCGCGCGCAACCTTGAGCTGTGCTTCCCGGAACTATCCGCCGCCGAGCGCAAGCGCCTGCTGAAGGAAAACTTCGCCTCCACTGGCATCGCCTTCTTCGAGATGGCCATGAGCTGGTGGTGGCCGAAGGCACGCCTGGCGAAGCTTGCGCACATTGAAGGTCTGGAGCACCTGCGCAAGGCCGAGGCCGAAGGCAAGGGTGTGATCCTCATGGCCATGCACTTCACCACCCTGGAGATCGGCGCCGCGCTGCTCGGCCAGGTGCAGACCATCGATGGCATGTACCGCGAGCACGACAACCCTGTGTTCGATTTCGTCCAGCGCAGCGGCCGCGAACGGCATAACGACGATGCCACCGCCATCGAGCGCGAGGATGTGCGCGCGATGCTCAAGGTGCTGCGCGCCGGCCGTGCCATCTGGTATGCGCCCGACCAGGACTATGGCATCAAGCAGAGCATTTTCGTGCCGCTGTTCGGTATCCACGCCGCCACCGTCACCGCCACTACCAAGTTCGCCCGCCTGGGCCGCGCGCTGGTCTGCCCGTTCACCCAATCGCGCCTGGCCGATGGTTCCGGCTATCGCCTGACCATCCACCCGCCGCTGGAGGACTTTCCCGGCGAGAGCGAGGAGGCCGACTGCCTGCGCGTCAATCGCTGGGTCGAGCAGGAAATTCGCCGTCAGCCCGAGCAGTACCTTTGGGCGCACCGCCGCTTCAAGAGCCGCCCCGAAGGCGAGCCCAAGCTCTACGACAAGAAGAAGTAGCCAGCGTCGAACGGCACGTCTGCCAAGCTGGATACGACGCGACAAGGACTTTAGCCGTGACCAACTCCGCCAGCAGTTCCCAGCATCCACTCGCCGTCACCGGCCTGATCCTCTCCGGAGGCGGTGCGCGGGCTGCGTATCAGGTCGGTGTGCTGGCGGCGATCGCCGAGCTGTTGCCCGAGGACGCCGAGAACCCCTTTCCGGTGATCGTCGGTACCTCCGCGGGGGCTATCAATGCGGTCGGGCTGGCGTGCGGCGCGCTGTCGTTCCCGACGGCCGTGCAACGCCTTACCGCGGTCTGGAAGGGGTTTCGCACCGGTCAGGTGTACCGCGCCGACTGGCCCGGGGTGGTCGTCCAGGCTCTGCGTTTCCTCGGCCACAGCCTTCTGGGGTTGGGCAAGCGCCAGCCGGTGGCGCTGCTGGACAGTACGCCGCTGCGTTATCTGCTGGAGCGCGAGCTGGATTTCTCGGGCATTGCCGCCGCCGTGCGCCGCCGCAACCTGCGTGCGGTCGCGGTCACCGCGTTCGGCTATGAGTCCGGGCAGGCCGTGACCTTTTACCAGGGCCGCGCCACCATCGATCCCTGGCTGCGACACCGCCGGGTCGGTGTTCCGACCCGGCTGCAACTGGAGCACCTGCTGGCCAGTTCGGCGATCCCGCTGCTGTTCGAGCCGGTGAAGGTCCACCGCGAGTATTTCGGCGATGGCGCAGTGCGCCAGCAGGCGCCGATCAGTCCGGCCCTGCACCTGGGGGCCAACCGTATCCTGGTGATCGGTGTGAGCGGCAATCCGGCCCAGGGCGACGCCAACGAGCCCGTCGGCCGTCACCAGACCGGGCAGCCACCGAGCCTGGCGCAGGTCGGCATCCATCTGCTCAACAGCACCTTCATCGATAGCCTGGAAGGCGACATCGAACTGCTCAACCGTATCAACTACCTGAGTTCGCTGGTTCCCGAAGGCAAGAGCCGCAAGGCGCTGGGCCTGCAGCCGGTGGATGTGCTGGTGATTTCGCCGAGCCGGCCTCTGGATGAGATCGCCGCACAGTTTCGCCACGAACTGCCGAGCGCGCTGCGGCTGTTCCTGCGCGGGCCGGGCGCGACCAAGGCGAGCGGGGCGGGTGTGTTGAGCTATCTGCTGTTCGAGCCGGGATACTGCAATGCTCTGATCGAGCTGGGCTATCGCGATGCGATGGAAAAGCGCACGGAAATCGCGCGCTTTCTGGGAATGGAGGATTGGTCCCTCTAGGGGCTTGCGTCCTGACCATCCTGCGTGCGTGTCGGTCAGACCGCCAGTACGCCGTCCCGGTAGTCGCGCAGAGCCTGCTCGATTTCCTCGCGGCTGTTCATCACGAACGGGCCGTATTGCACGATGGGCTCGTTGAGCGGCTTGCCGGCCAGCAGCAGGACGCGGGCGCCATTGTCGCTGGACAGGCGAATCTCGTCGCCCTGGCCCAGGCGCACCAGGCGGTTGGTGGCGATGGTCTCGTCGCCGCGTTCGCCCGGAACCTGCAGCGAACCTTCGTAGACGTACAGCATCACCCGGTGCCCGGTGGGCAGGATCGGCGTCACCGATGCGCCGGCTGGCAGGTTCAGGTCGTAGTAGTGCGGCTCGGTGCCGGGACGTTGCACGGCACCGTCCAGAGCGGTTTCGCCATCGTCGAAGCGGCCGGCGATCACCGTCACGGCGACACCTTGCGAAGTGCTGGCGCGGGGCACGTCTTCGGGCTCGATGTCGCGGTAGCCCGCCGGCGACAGCTTGTCCTTCGCCGGCAGGTTCAGCCAGAGCTGGAAGCCGCGCATGGCGCCTTCTTCCTGTTCGGGCATCTCGCTGTGGATGATGCCGTGGGCCGCCGTCATCCACTGCACACCGCCGGGCTTGAGCAGGCCACGGTTGCCCAGGTGATCCTCGTGGCGCATACGGCCTTCGAGCATATAGGTGACGGTCTCGAAGCCACGGTGCGGGTGGGCCGGGAAGCCGGCGATGTAGTCGTCCGGATTCTGCGTGTCGAACTGGTCGAGCATCAGGAACGGATCGAAGCGTTCGAGGCCGGGGCCGCCGATCACGCGGGTCAGGCGCACGCCTGCGCCGTCGGAGGCGGGGTGGCCTATGTGCTGGTCGATCACGGTACGCAAGCGAGACATGGAAACCTCCTCAATCTGTGAATGAGGCCATCCTAGTCCTGAACGATGGATGAATGGTTGCGAGTTTTTCGCCAAATCAATCGAATCAATGGATGTTTCTGGAGGAAGAAAACCGCCGCACAAGGCGGCGGTTGCGGTCACTCGCTGATCTGCAGCTTGCGCGCTTCGGTGTAGACGTAGCGCAGCTTCTCGTACTCGAACGGCGAGTTCATCTGGCCATAGCGGAAGCTGGTGCTGTAGCGCTTGTCGATGATCTGCAGCGTTGGAATCTCCCAGTACTCGCTGCCCAGGGTGGAAACATTGAGGTAGTCCACCTCCCGGCTCGCCACGAAATCGGTGACCAGGCCGCCGGTGTCGCGCAGGTTGGACGGGCCGAGGATTGGCAGCATCAGATACGGGCCGGCAGGCACGCCGTAGTAGCCCAGGGTCTGGCCGAAGTCTTCGCTGAGCTTGGGTAGCCCCATGCTGCTGGCCGGGTCCCAGAAGCCGAGAATGCCGAAGGTGGTGTTGAACAGCAGCCGCGCGGTGCTGTTCATTGCCTGCTTGGGCTTGAGCTGGGCGATGCTGTTGAGCAGGGTCGGCACTTCTCCGAGGTTGCTGAAGAAGTTGCTCACGCCGGTGCGGACGAAGCGCGGGGTGACGTACTCGTAGCCGTGGACAACGGGCAGGAACACCCATTGGTCGAAGCGGTAGTTGAAGTGGTAGACCCGGCGGTTCCACGATTCCCAGGGGTCGTAAACGTTCAGCGCATCCAGGGT
Source organism: Pseudomonas triclosanedens (assembly GCF_026686735.1). Lineage (NCBI taxonomy): Bacteria > Pseudomonadati > Pseudomonadota > Gammaproteobacteria > Pseudomonadales > Pseudomonadaceae > Pseudomonas > Pseudomonas triclosanedens. The sequence goes on from NZ_CP113432.1 coordinate 1,880,708, forward strand.
GGCGCGCTCGAACTCGCGTTGATCGAGGCTGGGGTTGAACTTCAGTGCGTCGAGCGGGTGCTTGAATCCGTCGGCGTCAGGCTGTTCGGTGACCATGCCGTTGCTGCGCAGCGGTTGCGTCGGCGTATCGTCGGCCTGGGCCAGGCCGCAGCCGAGCGCCAGGACGAAAATCCAGGAAGGGCGAAATGGCATGATTCAGTTCCCTGTCTGCGCGGTTGCCAGGCCCGGAGCCTGCGCATCCTGTCCTTTGAAGAACGTCAGCATGTCCTGAGCGTTCACGCGGTAGTTGAGGTTGCCGCAGTGGCCGCCGAGCGGGTAGAGCGTCAGGCGGTCGCCGAAAGTGCGGCGCAGGAAGCCGATGTCGCCGGGGCCGAGGATGACATCGTCGGCGTTGTGCATCACGGCGATCTTCCGGCTGTCGTGCAGGTAGTCCTGCAGGGCGTAGAGGCTGACCTGGTTGATCAGTTGCGGCAGGCTGCCGCCGTCATAGCGTACGCGCCACATGGGGATCAGTTGCTCGGTCATGTAGCACTCGAAGTCACACTGCATGGCACGCTTGAAGAAAGGTTCGAGGCTGGTGCCTTCGGTGATCGGGTAGTTCGGCGGGGTAACCAGGCCGCGGCGGTTGATCAGGTCGGAGGTGAACGCGATGTCGGCGGAGGAGAAGCGGAACGTCGCGCCGATCAGCATGGCCATTTCTTCGTTGGAGAGGTGCTGCCTGGACTGCTGCAACTCATAGAGGAAGGCATCGTTGAGGTCGATGTAGCCCTTCTGCTGGAAGTAGCGTGACAGCTTGCCCAGCACAACTTCGTAGAAGGTCTTGGAGTCGTTGATGCCCTTCACCTGGGTTTGCACCATCTTGTCCAGGTTGCTCACCGAGGTATAGAGGTTCACTGGCGGGTTGAGCAGCAGCACGCGCTTGAAGTTGAAGCTGCGGCGGGTCTCGTCGAGCTTGCTGACGAAGGCCGCGTGCAGGGCGCCCAGGCTATAGCCGGTGAGGTAGTAATCGCTGATCGGCAGCTCCGGATGCTGGGCACGCACGGCCTGCATCACGCGGTAGAGGTCGTCGGCGTCGTCGGGGGAGTAGCCCGGCGTGGCGTGGGGCGAAGCACCGGCCATGAAGTCCCAGCTGGTCGGCGAGGACAATTGCACCACGTGGTAGCCGGCCCCGTAGAACAGGCGCTTGAGGTATTCCGGGGTGCTGCTGGCGTAGTGCGCGCCGGTACCGGCGATGATGAACACCAGCGGCGCCTCATGGTCCTGCCGTGCCAGGCGGTAGTGCAGCTTCTTCACCGGCCAGAAGTTGTCCGGCAACTGGTGCTCGCGCTCCGGGCGCAGCTTCAGCGCATAGTCGGACTGGTTGATGTCGCCGTCTTCGGGCAACTGCGGGCGCAGATCCGGCGGCGTGGTGGCGATGGTCGCTTCGAAGGGGTTGACCAGTGGGTAGCCATACCCGGCCAGGTCGACGTCACGGCTGAATGCCGGCCCGGCGAGACCCAGGGCGAGGCAGCCGAGCAGTACGGCCGCGCGTGAAAGACGTGTCATGGATGTGGAGTCCTTTCGGAAAGAAGCCAACTCTAGGGAGACAGGCGAATATGACCAGCGCATTGCCGACAAGTGCGACGTTGCGTTTCAGGCCTTGCCGGCCAGGTCATGCAGCGCCGCTCCGGTAAGACGATAGACGGTCCATTCGTCCTGTGGGAGGGCGCCGAGGCTGCGATAGAAGCCGATTGCCGGCTCGTTCCAGTCCAGCACCGACCATTCCAGCCGACCGCAACCGCGTTCCACTGCCAGCCGTGCCAGTTCGGTGAGCAGCGCCTTGCCCAGCCCGGCACCGCGCGCGGCGGGGCGGACGTACAGGTCCTCCAGGTAGATGCCTGGCTGGCTGAGCCATGTGGAGTAGTTGTGGAAGAACAGCGCGAAGCCCTGCGCTTCGCCGTCCACCTCGCCGACCAGTACCTCGGCGTAGGGGCGCGGGCCGAACAGGTGCTCGTGCATGCGCTGGGCGTCGGCCTTGACCTCATGGACCAGGCGCTCGTAGTCGGCGAGTTCGGTGATCAGCTCGATGAGCAGCGGGATATCGGCGGGGACAGCGGGGCGGAGCGAAACGCGCGGCATGGGTAACACCTTGCAGTGTGGGATGTTCGAGCATGCCCCGTGGCCGCCGCCGCTGGCAACCGTCCTAGCGGCGTTCCAGGCTCTCCACCCAGACCAGCTCGCAGGCGCCGGCGCCGGTGTCTTCGCGGCTCAGCGAGCTGATCCAGCGCCAGCCGTCATCAGCCTCCACGCGCACCAGCTTGCCGCTCAGGCGAATGGTGTCGTCCTTGCCGACCTGGGCGAGGGTTCGCGCCACGCTGTCATTGGCGGGGATCATGTGCATGTTGGCGCTGTGGGTTTCGATTTCGCGGCGCGGGATCGGCATGGAATCCGCGCGCCAGTAGTACCAGCGATTACCCTGGGTAATGCGGATGCTGGACAGCACCTGCGGGTCGGCCATCGGCCCCCAGCCCAGTGCCAGGTCGGTGGGGGAGAGGTCCGACCCGCGGTCCAGGCGATAATCCTCGCGTCCCAGTACTCGGGCTTCGATGCTGAAATCCTGCAGCGGGTAGATGGAGTACGCCGCCACGCGGAAACCGCCATTGGATAGCATCTGGCCCGGCTGTGGCTGCGGCGGCGTATGCTGCCGACCGCCAGGCCACAGCCACCAGAAGCTGATCGCCACGCAGACAAGCAGGAACTGGGTCGATCGCTTCATCGGTGTCTCCATCGGGAGAGGCAGTTTACGCAAGGTGTGCGGCTACTTGCATCGGCTCCGGCGCCGGTTATGCTGGGCGCCGATTTCCCCGCCGGCCCGGAGTAGTGGCGCCATGTCCCGTCGATTGCCCGTGATCCTCCTGCTGCTCGCCCTGGCGCTCTGGCTGGCCGCCAGCTATGGCGTGCGTTTCGGGCTGATGGAGGACAGCCGCTGGGTCGGCATCTGCGCCGACGAGGCCACGCGCTGGGAATGTGGTGTGCGTGCGCAGCTCGGCTGGGCGATCCACTTCGGCGTGTTCGGCAAGCTGGCGTCTGGGCTGGCACTGCTGGCGTTCTTCGTCCCGCGCCGGGCCGGCTGGTGGCTGGCAGTGCTGGCGATGCTGGTCACGCTGCCGGCGCTGGTGCTGTATAACGCCGGTCTCGCCGTGTTCGCCGTGGTGCTGGCCGGGTTGCGCCTGGTCCGGGCGACGTCGTGATCCGGCGCAGCGTGCTGCTCCTGCTGGCGCTGCCGGTACTGGCAGTGGCGCGGGATTTCCCCGCGGAAGGCGAAGCGTGCATCGCGGCCAATTCCGGTGCGGACTCGGTGCACTGCCTCACGCAGCTGTACTACCAGAGCAACCAGGAGCTTCGCCGCCTGGAAGACCGTCTCGTCGCGCATTCCACACAGCGCCTGCGGGATGACCGGATCACCCGCACTCACCACGAGCAGGCTGTTTCCTCGCTGCGCGACGCCGCCCGGCGCTACGCGACATTCAGCGAGCGCCAGTGCGATTTCGAGGTGGGCTATTCCGGCGCCGCCGCGTCAGGCGCGCAGCAGGTCTTCTATCGCTGCTTGCTGCGGCTCAACCAGGGACGGCGGGATTATCTGCAGGGTGCGATGAACGGCGCGGACTAGTCGTCAGGCGCACACCGCGCAGCAGCGCGCCGACCAGCAGCAGGCTTACGGCCGCCCAGCCCAGTGCCTGCAGATTGCTCGCTCCTTCCAGGGCCAGTTGCGCGGGCATGCCGACCGCGATGATCAGCGCCAGCAGCAGCGCTTCACGCCGTGGCGCCGCGGCCGGTCGGCACAGGTACACCAGCGCCGGGAATAGCAGCGCCGCGCTGGGGAAGCTGCGATAGCGCGCATCGAAGACCATTCCGAGCATCAGCACTGCGCCAGCGAAACCGGCGATCGCCAGCCACAGGCCGGCGCGGTTTTGCAGCCATTCATAAACTTTCGATCGCCAGCCCGTGCGGGCCGACGAGGCCAGGCAGGCGTGCAGCAGCACCAGCAGGTTGAGGCCGACCAGCGCCGCCGCCCAGAGCCATTCGCCCCAGAAGCGGCTGGTGATCACCGACAGCTCCAGCCACAGGCCGATGCAGCCGGCACCCAGTGCGCTGACCAGCGGCAACACGAAGGCGCTGCGGGCAGAGGCGGGACGGCCGCCCAGCAGCAGCCCGCCGAACAGGATCACGCCGCAGAGCCCCAGCCACAATGGCCAGCCCGGCAGGTTGCTGATCGGCCCGGCGAGCACGCCTTTCTCCTCGCGGTCGGCGCTGAACAGGCCCCAGTAGCCGCCCACGGCGCCCTCGCTCTGGCGCTTCCACGGCTGGTCGAAGGCTTCGATCAGGTTGTAGCGCCAGCCGTTTTCCTCGGCCATGTGCACGAAACCGCGAATGAAGCGCGCTTCGTTGACCCGGCTGGGCAGGGCGGTCTCGCGCTGGCGGCCTTCGCTGGGCCAGCCGGTCTCGCCGATGAGGATGTCCTTGGGCGCGAACTCGCGGCCGAAGTCCTGGCGAATCTTCGCGACATGGGCGAGTGCATCGTCGATGCCGCTCGGGTTGTCTTCCCAGTACGGCAGCAGGTGGATGGTCAGGAAGTCCACCGCCGGTGCGATTTCCGGATGGCGGTGCCAGAACTCCCAGACATCGGCATAGGTCACCGGCTGGCGAACCTGCGATTTCACCCGCTGGATGAGCCCGGCCAGGTAGGGAGCAGTGACCTCCTTGCGCAGCAGGGTCTCGTTGCCGACGATCACCGCCTGCACCACGTCCGGGTACTGGTTGGCGGCCTTGATCAGCGCGTTCACCTCGCGGTCGGTGTCCGCCGGATTGGCGTTGACCCAGGCACCGAGCATCAGCTTCAGGCCGTGCTTGCGGGCGAGGGCGGGGATCTGCTCCAGCCCGGTCATCGAATAGGTGCGCACACAGTCGAAGCGCGTCGCCAGCAGTGCTAGGTCGGCATCCATCTGCTGTGGGCGCAGTACGAACGGCTGATCGAAGGGTGACTGGTCCTTGGCGAACGGGCTGTACGACGCGCATTGCAGCTTATGCGTGGGCGTCGCCGCATCCGGCAGGTTCACCGGTTGGCCAAGGCCGTACCAGAGCCCGCAGAGCGCGACGATGGCCAGTAGCAGGGCGAGGCAGTAGGGGAAAAGCGGAAAGCGCGAGGACTGGGGCATGGAGGCTGAGGCACGCGAGCCGTGGCGAGGCGCGCATCTTAGCAACGCCGCCCGGCGGCGTCAGTGCCCCGATGGGGCACTCACGCGTGGCGGTGAATCCAGTTGTGGGTCGGCGCGGTCTCGCTGGCCGAGCCGTTCTCGAAGCGCTTCCATATCTTCTCGTGGAAGTGGAAGCCCACCGCGTTGCACAGCGGCTCGACGATCGCCACCAGACCGCCCACGGTCACGCTGCCGGTCAGGGCGTAGGCCACGCTGAAGGCGATAGCGAAGTGCATCAGGGTGAAGGTAACGGTCTTGAGCATGGTGTTCTCTCCAAGTTGAGAATGATTCTCTGTTGAGAAGAGGTTAGTTCCGTGCCGCCCTGCCGGGTAATTGGCTGTTCGTATCGGCGCGATAGGAGACGGCCGGCGTCGTGGATGGACAGGGCGGGTCGCGGATGGCTGGATTCTGTCGCTTATCGGACCGTTGCGTGTCGTTCTCAGAGCAGCCCCCCGGTTGTCCGCGCCGATGATGGAAGGGCGGCCAAGACCGCGACATGCGCCGGGCTGCCCGGCGCTCACAAAACCAAGGGGAGAAAACCATGCGAATGATGCGACGCCTGTTGGGCCTGGGCGCAGGGCTTGTGCTGTCGGCGGCGGCGGGGCTGGCCGCAGCGGCGGCCAAGCCGGAGATCACCATCGGTTACGTAGACGGCTGGTCGGACAGCGTGGCCACCACCCATGTGGCCGCGGAAATCATGCGCGAGAAGCTCGGCTATCAGGTCAAGCTGATGCCGGTCGCCGCCGGGATCATGTGGCAGGGCGTGGCGCGCGGTAAGCTCGACGCCATGTTGTCGGCCTGGCTGCCGGTCACCCACGGCGCCTACTACGAGAAAATGAAGGACAAGGTGGTCAACCTGGGCGTGAACTACCCGGGCGCGAAAATCGGCCTGATCGTGCCCGAGTACGTGAAAGCCAACAGCATCGAGGACCTCAACGCGCAGAAAGCCGATTTCGACGGTCGCATCGTCGGCATCGATGCCGGCGCCGGAGTGATGCTCAAGACCGACCAGGCGATCAAGGACTACGGCCTGGACTACAAGCTGGTGGCCAGTTCCGGCAGCGGCATGATCGCCGAGCTGACCCGCGCGGAGAACGACAAGAAGGCCATAGCCGTCACCGGCTGGATTCCGCACTGGATGTTCGCCAAGTGGAAGCTGAAGTTCCTCGAAGACCCGAAGAAGGTCTACGGCGAAGAGGAACACGTCGACAGCGTGGCCAACCCGGCTCTGGAGAAGAAGGCGCCGGAAGTCTGGGCGTTCCTGAAGAAGTTCCAGTGGAAGGACGGCCAGGAAATCGGCGAAGTGATGCTCGCGGTGCAGAATGGCGAAAAGCCCGACGTCGCTGCGAAGAAGTGGGTCGAGGCGCATCCGGATCGGGTGAAGGAGTGGCTGTAAGCGTCATCTGACGCCAGCCCGTGCACAGGAAAATCCCTCGCGAACTTCGACGTTCGTGGGGGATTTTTTTATTCCGATGTGTCTATTCCGGGCTTCCTCGCAAACCCTCGCCGTTCATCAGGTTCGCGCTACGACTAAAGTCGTCTGGAGCGCTTGCAGCGGACACATAAATTAGGAAACGACGACATCCGCGTCATCCCCGCTGTGAGGACAAGAACAAAATGAACGACAGCATCTACCAGCGGATTGATACCAATCCGCGCTTCAAAGAATTGGTAGCCAAGCGCGAGCGATTCGCCTGGCTGCTTTCCCTGATCATGTTGGGCCTGTACGTGGTCTTCATCCTGCTCATTGCCTTCCAGCCGCAGTTGCTCGGCGCGAAGATCAGTGCCGGTTCGTCCGTCACCTGGGGCATCCCCATGGGCGTCGGGCTGATCCTCTCTGCCTTCGTGCTTACTGGCATCTACGTGCGCCGTGCGAACGGTGAGTTCGACCGCCTCAATCAGGAAGTCCTCAAGGAGGCCCAGCAATGAAAGGCCGAATTACAGCGGCCCTAGCGCTGGCCGCCTTCGCTCCCGCAATCTGGGCTGACGCCCTCACCGGCGAGGTACAGCGCCAGCCGCTGAATATCTCCGCCATCGTCATGTTCGTCGCCTTCGTCGGCCTGACCCTGTGCATCACCTACTGGGCCTCGAAGCGCAGCAAGTCGGCTGCCGACTTCTATACCGCCGGCGGCAGCATCACCGGTTTCCAGAACGGCCTGGCAATCGCTGGCGACTATATGTCCGCCGCGTCCTTCCTCGGCATTTCCGCGCTGGTGTTCACTTCTGGCTATGACGGCCTGATCTACTCCATCGGCTTCCTCGTCGGCTGGCCGATCATCCTCTTCCTGATCGCCGAACGCCTGCGCAACCTGGGCAAATACACCTTCGCCGACGTGGCATCCTACCGTCTCAAGCAGAAGGACATCCGCACCCTGTCCGCCTGCGGTTCGCTGGTGGTCGTGGCCTTCTACCTGATCGCGCAGATGGTCGGCGCCGGCAAGCTCATCGAGCTGCTGTTCGGCCTGAACTACCACGTCGCGGTCGTGCTGGTAGGCATCCTGATGGTGCTCTACGTGCTGTTCGGCGGCATGCTGGCCACCACCTGGGTACAGATCATCAAGGCCGTGCTGCTGCTGTCGGGCGCGACCTTCATGGCGATCATGGTGCTCAAGCACGTCAACTTCGACATCAGCACCCTGTTCTCCGAAGCCATCAAGGTTCACCCCAAGGGTGAGTCCATCATGAGTCCCGGCGGCTTGGTGAAAGACCCGATCTCGGCCTTCTCCCTTGGCTTCGCGCTGATGTTCGGCACCGCGGGCCTGCCGCACATCCTGATGCGCTTCTTCACCGTCGGCGACGCCAAGGAAGCCCGCAAGTCGGTGTTCTTCGCCACTGGCTTCATCGGCTACTTCTACATCCTGACCTTCATCATCGGCTTTGGAGCGATTCTGCTGGTCAGCACCAACCCGGACTTCAAGGATGCCACCGGCGCCCTGCTGGGCGGCAACAACATGGCCGCCGTGCACCTGGCCAACGCCGTGGGCGGCAGCCTGTTCCTGGGCTTCATCTCCGCCGTGGCGTTCGCCACCATCCTCGCGGTGGTTGCCGGCCTGACCCTGGCCGGCGCCTCGGCCGTGTCCCACGACCTTTACGCCAGCGTACTGAAGGGCGGCAAGGCCAACGAGAAGGACGAACTGCGCGTATCGAAGATCACCACCGTTTGCCTGGGTGTGGTCGCGATCATTCTCGGCATCCTGTTCGAGAAGCAGAACATCGCCTTCATGGTCGGCCTGGCCTTCTCCATCGCCGCGAGCTGCAACTTCCCGGTACTGCTGCTCTCCATGTACTGGAAGAAACTGACCACCCGTGGCGCCAAGATCGGCGGCTGGCTGGGCCTGATCACCGCGGTGGTGCTGATGATCCTTGGCCCGACCATCTGGGTGCAGATCCTCGGCCACGATAAGCCCATCTACCCGTTCGAATACCCGGCGCTGTTCTCGATGGCCGTGGCTTTCATCGGTATCTGGTTCTTCTCCATCACCGACAAGTCTGCCGCTGCCGACGAAGAGCGTGCGCGCTTCTTCCCGCAGTTCATCCGTTCGCAGACCGGCCTGGGCGCCACTGGTGCCGTAGCCCACTGACAGCCTGAGGCTGTCGGTCGAGGGCCGGGTGGCGGTGACGCCCCCGGCCCTGCTTTTTTGCGACCCCATGATGCGAGCCGGAGGCCACGATGTCCGACGACTTCAACTTTTCCTCACCACCCTTCGATCAGCTCCGGCCATTCGAGCGCGAGCAGTTGCGTGACGCGTTGAGCGTCGGCTACTACGCCGTCGGCGAAGTGCTGCTGGAGGCCGGGGCGGCGGTGCCGTCGCTGTTCGTCCTGCTCAAGGGTGTGATCGAGGAGCGCGGCGAGGACGGCAGGCTGTTCGCCCAGTACGCCGCCGAAGACCTGTTCGATGTGCGCGGCCTGTTCTCCGGCAGCAGCAAGCATCGCTACCAGGCGGTGGAGGAGAGCATCGTCTATGAACTGCCGGCGGGTGTGTTCCACCAGCTCTGCGCCGGCAATCCCGATTTCGCGCGCTTCTTCCGGGCGGACCTGGCGAGCAAGCGCCAACTGGAGCGCCGCGACGGGCAGAACCTCGCCGAATTCATCCTGACCCGCATCGCCCGCGAGCACCTGCTGCCCGCCATCGAAGTGGAACCGACGTTGCCGCTGGGCGACGCCGCGCGACTGCAACTGAGCCGTGGCGCGGATGCCTTGCTGGTGCGCGAAGACGGCGAGCTGGGCATCGTCACCCGGACCGACCTGATGACCGCGCATTTCCGCGACGGCTTTGGTGAGGAGCTGCACATCGGCCCACTGGCCCACCGTCCGCTGTCCCATGTCGAACTGGGCGACTTCCTGTTCGACGCCATGATCCTCATGACCCGCCAGCGTATCGAGCGGGTCGCCGTGTGCGAGGAAGGCGAGGTGGTCGGGCTGCTGCACCTGACCCAGGTGCTCAGCCTGTTCTCCACCCACTCCCATGTGCTGGCGCTGCGCATCGCCCGCGCGGAAAGCGAAATGGAACTGCGCGCGGCGGCGGAAACCCTGCATACGCTGATCGCCACGCTGGCCGGCAACGGCATCCGCCTGCGTTTCATCATGCAACTGGTCAGTGCTCTCAACGAACAACTGCTGGAGCGTCTCTTCGAGCTGCAGGTACCGCCTGCCCTGCGTGGGCGCTGCTGTCTGATGGTGATGGGCAGCGAAGGTCGCGCCGAGCAATTGCTGAAGACCGACCAGGACAATGCGCTGATCCTCGCCGACGACCTGCCGGCGGAGCAGGGCCTGCTGTTGATGCAGCGCTTCTCCGCGGCGCTGCTGGACTTTGGCTACCCGCCGTGCCCGGGAGGCGTCATGGCCAGTCGCCCCGAATGGTGCAAGCCGCTGGCGGAGTGGAAGCGCGACCTGCTCGATGTGTCGTTGCAGGGGCGCCCCGAGCAACTGATGCGCCTTTCGATCCTCGCCGACGCCTGGCCGGTGGCCGGCAACCTTCAACTGTTCGAGGGGCTGCGCGAGAGCCTGGGCGAACTGGCCGGCGACAACATCCGCTGGTTGAGCGATCTGGCGTTACCGGCACTGCAGTTCGACACGCCGCTCACCTTCCTCGGCCAGCTCAAGACCCACGATGCCCATCTCGATATCAAGCGTGGCGGCATCTTCCCGATCGTCCACGGCGCCCGCGCGCTCGCCCTGCGCGAGGGGCTGGCGGAACGCGGCACCCTTGCGCGCCTGGCGGCGCTCCAGCGGCTGGGTGTGCTGGACGAGGCGCTGGCCGACAACCTCGCCGAATCCTTCGAACTGTTCCTGCAACTGCGCCTGCGCCAGCAACTGGCAGGTCAACGCGATGGCCGCGAGCAGGGGCTGGACGTATCGCGTCTGAGCCGCCACGAGCGCGACCTGCTGCGCTACGGTTTGCATGTGGTGAAAAAGTTCAAGCAGAGTCTGACTCGACAATTCCATCTGGAGACCCGATGAACGCCTGCGTTTGTCTTCCCGACCACCAATGGTCGACCTGGCGGCGGCGCCTCTACTGGTGGAGACACGATCCAGCGGATGCCGAAGAACTGGTATCTCTGGACCTGGAGACAACCAGCCTCGACCCGCGCCGCGCCGATATCCTCAGCGTTGGTGCAGTGGTCGTGCGGCGCGGCAAGCTGATCCTCGGCGAACGCCTCGAACTGCTGGTGCAAGCGCCGCCTAGCCTGGACGGCGAGTCCATCCGCATTCACAAGCTGCGCCGCGCTGACCTGGAGGGGCAACTGCCGCTGGACGAGGTGCTGCGCAGGGTGGTGGAGTTCATCGGCGACCGCCCGCTGCTCGGCTACTACCTGTCGTTCGACGTCGCCGTCCTGCGCCGGCACTTGCGCGAGCGGCTTGGCCTGCGCCTGGACAATCCACGGGTCGAGGTTTCCGAGCTGTATTACCGCAAGATGAGCCGGCGCTTCCCCGACCTGCATCTGGACCTGCGCTTCGACACCCTGGCGCGCAACCTGGATATCCCCATCGAAGGCCGTCATACCGCCATCGGCGATGCGTGCACCACTGCCCTGATGTTCCTGCGCCTGCGCAAGGGCTCGCTGCCGCGCAACCTGGTCTGAGGCGGCGTGGAGATTCTTTGAATCTTCCCATCCGTCTCCCGGTCCCAGTTTCAGGCGCCGGCTTTGCGCCCCCGGGCACGGGCCGCGCTCCTCGTCGAACGAAAGAGGAGAGATGCTATGGGACTCGGGACCATTCTGTTGATCGTACTGATACTGCTGCTGATCGGTGGCCTGCCGGTCTTCCCTCACTCACGCAACTGGGGATACGGGCCATCGAGCGTCGTCGGCGTCGTCCTGGTGGTGCTGCTGGTCCTGGTCCTGCTGGGGCATGTGTGACGCACTGCGCAACGCCCCGTCCTGGGCAAACCGTGCGGCCCACGGGGTGATTGGTCGCACAGCCCAGGTGTTGATGGCGTATTACCATAGCGGACCTTTGCCGATATGGAGCCGAAAGGATGCCGGGTGTTGTGCTGGTCGCGCTGGGATTGTTGTGGTTGGTCGTCCAGTGCGGAGTCGGGTTGCTGCCAATGGCCGATTCATTCGCGCTGGAGCCGGTGAGCCAGCCCGAGCGCTACTGGCAGTTCGCATTCCTCGGCCCTTCGGTTCCCCTGGCCTTCGGCCTGTTCCTGCTGCGCTATCGGGTGCAGCGCTTCGCTCAGCTTCGCCATGAGCGGGTCAACTGCGCCGCCTACCTGCTGATCTGCGCCGGGGTGGCGCTGGTGCTGGGCAAACTCTGCGTTCTGCTGCTCTAGGTTTCGCCATCTGCGGCGGCGGTTTGCCGCGGCCATTCAGCACCCTGATGTCACCGCCGGGCGCGGAAAGCCTTGGTTACACTTCGGTTCACTGTCCGAACCAGATAAGGCGAACCTCCCTATGCAAAACCGCATCATGATCACCGGCGCCGGTTCCGGCCTCGGCCGTGAAATCGCACTGCGCTGGGCCCGCGAGGGCTGGAACCTGGCGCTGGCCGACGTCAACGAGGCGGGCCTCGCGGAAACTCTCAAGCTGGTACGTGCCGCCGGTGGCGATGGCTTCACCCAGCGCTGCGACGTGCGCGACTACAGCCAACTGACCCAACTGGCGCAGGCTTGCGAAGAGAAGTTCGGTGGCATTGATGTAATCGTCAACAACGCCGGCGTTGCGTCGGGCGGGTTCTTCAGCGAGCTGTCGCTGGAAGACTGGGACTGGCAGATATCGATCAACCTGATGGGTGTGGTCAAGGGCTGCAAGGCGTTCCTGCCGCTGCTGGAGCAGAGCAAGGGACGCATCATCAACATCGCCTCGATGGCTGCGCTGATGCAGGGGCCGGCGATGAGCAACTACAACGTGGCCAAGGCCGGCGTGGTGGCACTGTCCGAGAGTCTGCTGGCCGATCTGAGCCTGGTGGACGTCAAGGTGCATGTGGTCTGCCCGTCGTTCTTCCAGACCAACCTGCTGGACTCCTTCCGCGGCCCCAGCCCGGAGATGAAGAGCCAGGTCGGCAAGCTGCTGGAGAGCTCGCCGATCAGCGCCGCCGATATCGCCGACTACATCCACCAGGAAGTCGCCCGCGACACCTTCATGATCCTGCCCCACGAACAGGGCCGCATGGCCTGGCAGATCAAGCAGCACAACCCGCAGGCAATCTACGACGAGATGGCGAAGATGGCGGAGAAGATGCAGGCCAAGCGCCGCAACCTCGCCTGACAGCGACGCTGCGCCGGCCTGCCGGGCAGCCTGGGGGGTGCCTTTAGTGCCGCCCGGCAGGCTTGGAGGGGGTGTCGAACGATGATTTTCGCCCCCTTTCGGTGCATCGCAAGGCGGGGCTTGCCCAGGCCGGTGCAAAGGGTTAGTTTTAGTTACCGGCCTGCCTGGCTGAAGTACGTTGGACCCCGGTGAAAGCCCCGCGAATGTCGCGGGGCTTTTGCTTTTTCGGACCATTGCGCATCGATGTCGATTCGCGCTTTGCGTGTTGGCGGGCCTGTGTTAGAAGGCACCGGTGTCATTGAAGGAAGAACCCGCTTGCAGTCCGAATCCATCGTCTATGGTTGCATCCGCGACTGGCCCGGCGACTCGATGGAGCGCCGCCTGCGCCGCGCCGCCAACCGCAAGGTGCTCGACAGCCTGCCGATGGGGGAGGCCTGGCCGTTCCTCGGCCGCGAGATGTTCAGCCGCTGCGAAACCGAAGGGGCCGGTCTTTACCAGTCCCAGGTGATCCATTTCGGTGCCAGCTACCAGACCATCGAATACGAGTGGAAACTCTGGGTCGAGCAATTCGAAGCCCTGCTGCGCCGCCTGTACTGGTCCAGCGCGGTGGTCCACCTGGAAACCGAAGTCAACGGCAGCCATACCTTCCGCTGGGAGTCCGAGAATGGCTTCCATAGTCCGCGCGAAGGCGAACTGAAAGTGCGCTGCGCCTGGGAACGCGAGGGCGGCCTGCGCGGCTGAGCCCGGGAAGCGAACAATGATCAATTACCTCTGGTTCGTCCTCGCCGCGTTCTGCGAGATCGCCGGCTGCTACGCCTTCTATCTGTGGCTGCGGCTGGACCGGAGCGCCCTGTGGATAGTCCCCGGCTTGCTCAGCCTGACGGTCTTCGCCCTGCTGCTCACCCGCGTCGAAGCCAACTACGCCGGACGCGCCTACGCCGCGTATGGCGGCATCTATGTGGCGTCATCGCTGTTCTGGTTAGCCTTCGTGGAGAAGAGCCGCCCACTGTGGAGCGACTGGGTGGGTGTGGCGCTCTGCCTGATCGGCGCCAGCGTGGTGTTGTTCGGCCCTCGACTCGCGCCCTGAGCTGAGCGCCATACAGCATACTGGCCGGTCCCACGCCAACCTGTATGGCAATACTCAGGAGTCCGGCCACAGCTCGCGCCTGGCCTACTCGCGCAGTTTCCCCTCGACAGGCACCGACTTCGCTCTGGCGACCTTCCGCTACTCCAGTAGCGGTTACCTGGATCTGGTCGACGCCGCCACCCTGAATGATCTGATGAAGAGTTCCGGTACCAGCAATCCGGATACGGTGGGCTACTTGCGCAGCAAGCAGCGCCAGACCCTGACCCTCAACCAGAACCTGGGACAGCGCATTGGCCAGCTCAACGTCACCGCCAGCCGCGACCGTTACTGGGGGGATGCACCCGGCTCGACAACGTTCTCCGTTGGCTACAACACCCGTGTAATGCGCGCCAACGTCAACGTGACCGCCTCCCGCACATACAACGCCCACAACGACAACAACAACGGCTACGACAGCCAGATCACCCTCAACCTGTCGATGCCACTGGGTAGTCCCTCCGCACGGCATCCGGCCACCCTCAGCCTGACCAGCACCCATGACAAGGCCAATGGCGACAGCCACAACGCCGGCCTTAGCGGGTCGCTGGGCGAGCACAACCAGTACATCTACGGCACCCAGGTCAGCCGTTCCGACACCCGCGATGGCACCACATTCATTGGCAACGTCGGCTGGCAGGCCTCCAATGCCAACCTGGGTGGCAGCTATAGCCAGTCCAGCAGCTACAAGCAGGCCTCCCTCAGCGCATCGGGCGGCCTGGTCGTCCACCCCGGCGGGCTCGTGTTCATGCCCAGCCAGGACATCGGCAACCCCATCGGCATCGTCGAAGCCAGGAACGCGAAGGGTGCACGTGTTTCCAGCAGCGGCGAGGGGCGCATCGACGGTAGCGGTCAGGCCGTGGCCACCGGCCTGATGCCCTATCGCATGAATGACGTCACCCTCGACCCGGAAGGAACCTCCATGGATGTTCAACTGCAGACGACCCGTGTGCAGACCGTGCCGCGTGCTGGCGCCGTAGTGAAGCTGACCTTCGAGACCGAGACCGGTCGCGCCGTCCTGATCAACGCCCGCCGAGCCAACGGCGAAGAACTGCCCTTCGGTGCAGTGGCCCTGGATAAGGCAGGCCATGAAGTCGGCACAGTGGGGCAGGGTGGCAGCGTCTTCGTCCGCGTAGCCGAGCAAGGCGGCCAATTGACGCTGCGTTGGGGCGAGACCGCCGATCGCCAGTGTCGCCTCGATTACCAGTTACCCAAGCGCGCCGAAGATGCGGCGGAGCCATTTACCACGGTCGAGGCAGTGTGCCGTTGAACATCAACCGGGCAGTGAGCATCGCCATGGGCAGCCCTGCAAATGGTCCGACTTCTGGAGCAAAGCAAATGAGTTTCTCGAATCGTTGTATCAAGTTTCTGCTTTCATTCGCGATGTTGGCCGCAGGGCAGACTGCGTGGGCAGGCTGTAGTTCGGCCACGACATCTGCGTCCAGGACCTTCGGCAGTACCACCATATCCGTCGCTCGTGATGTGGCCCCGGGTACGGCGATTGGCCCCACCTATGGTCCCTACGATGGCACAGCCGCCACCATAAGCTGCTCCGCAGGCACCACCTATTTGATGCTCAAGTTCACATCAACCATGACGGCGTCCGGCTATACCGATATCTACCAGACCAACGTCCCAGGGATTGGCGTGAAGGCCTGGAGCGACTTCCAGAACACCGTCTATCTGGGGAATTCCCTGAAGTTCTGGTATTCCCCTGGCGCCGCCTTTTCGGGTGGTGCCTGGATCACCAATATTCACTTCCAGTTTTATGTCATCGGTCCGGTTTCCACAGGCCAGGTCACATTGCCAGCCCCGATTGCCGAGTCCTGGGCGAATAGCGTGTCGGGCAGCACTGCTGGCGGTACGCGTTACAACACGCTTACGATGACCGATGGGATCTCGATCAGCGCCAAGGCCTGCACCACGCCGAGCCTCACGGTGGACCTGGGTAAGCACAATTTATATTGGAAAAAAATCTTGAATGATTGCCCGGCAGCATTGCCTGATTGATGCTGCTGTTGGTCTTGTCGAACCAGTGGATAGTCTGGCGGGAGTTTGAAGTTTGGCGTGGGGCGCTTGTAAATGCATAAGTCCGGTAACGCGCAAATATACTGGCTGCGTCCGGACTATGTTGTGTTAAACAAGCCACCAGAATTGTGCTGACTTGTTCTGGTTTATTCGAATTATATGATTGGTTTCCTTTCTCCATGCTTCAGACCGTATCCAGAATATCCAGGCGATAGCCAAAGCTGTAGATAGTGCTCAGGCGGACGCCGTTTGTGGCTGTCAGATTCAACAGCCGGCGTAAGCGGGAAATATGTGTATCGAGCGTTCTTGAGTTGGCTTGCTCGGTTTGTGTCCAAATATTGTGCAGGATATGTGCCCGTGAAAGCAGTTCGCCTGCATGGCGGAAGAGAAACAATGCGAGCTCAAATTCGCGGGGTTTTAGTGTTACGGTGTCGCCATTGACTTGAATGCTGCGCGAAATGGGATCTATCAGATAGTGCTTGAGTTTCAGGGGAGTGTCGCCGATTTGCGTGCCCTGGGTTCGACGCAGCAGCGCTGCCACTCTGGCAAGTAATTCTCCCGTGCGCATGGGTTTGGCGAGGTAGTCATCGGCGCCCTCATTGAGACCAAGAATAACGTCGGTTTCGGAGGTGCGGTTGGTGATGAACATGACGGGAGTTGCCATCTGCAGATCAGTTCGGATGACCCTCAGCACGTCCAGTCCGTTTATCGTAGGCATTTCCCAGTCGAGCAAGATCATGTCAAAGCTATCGCGGGCCAGGGCATGAATCAGCTCCGTGCCCTTTGCAAAAGCTATAACTTCGTACCCTGAGAGCGACAGGGCCGTTTCAATAAGAGCCAATTGTTCGGCGTCATCATCCAGGGCGGCAATTCGCATATGCATATTTTCTTTCTCCTTGCTGTTCCGTTGTTCTATGAGTTACAGGGGGTTCTGAGCGGCAAGATCAGGCTGAACCGAGTTCCTACTCCGAGTGTACTTTCGATTGTGAGCTTTCCACCATGTCGTTGCGCCACCTTGGATACGAACGCGAGGCCGAGCCCGAAACCATTGTGCCTTGAGCCTATTGGTGACCGCGAGAAGGGCTTGAGCAGGGCTTGCACCTGGTGCTGCGCCAGGCCCGGTCCCTGGTCGATGACATTGATTTGCCACGAATCATTCGATTGAGTTACTTGGCAAACGATCTCGGTATTGGGTGGGCTGGCCTTGATGGCATTGTCCAGCAGATTGGCGAGAGCTCGATGTAATAGCGCGGTATCGGCAAGGACTTCCCCCTCATCTGGCCGGTCGAGTTTAATGTCGATTCGGCAGGCTTGGGCTATTGACCACGCCTGATCTATCACTTCATAAAGAATGGAATCTAACTGACAGGGGGAGAGGTGGATCTCGCCTTCCTGTGCTTTGGACAGGAGCAGGAAGGATTCAGCCAGTTGCAGCGTTCTGCGAGCGTTATTCTCAACGCGACGTATGAATTCTTCGGGCTCGACTGCATCCGGATTTACGCGCAGCAGTTCAATGAGCGTAAGTGTCGAAGCCTGAGGTGCGCGCATGTCATGGGTGATGAATCGGAGGGCTTCGTCACGCTCGGCTTGCGCCTGACGCAATCCGCTGATGTCGGTAAATATGATGACATATTCATCATCATGGGTAATGGATACGGTTTCGTGCAGGCGCGTCATGCGCAATAAAAGTGATCGCTCTCCATCGTTGCATTCAATGCAGTTCTGCTCGTGCGCGATTATTCCCAGTCCCAGTTTTCCAAATACCGAATCTCCCGCCAGGGTACGCAATCCCTTAAGTAGCGAGGAGGCTTTTCTTTCGCATAAATCAGACGGCGTGTTGACCTGAAAATAGCGGGCAGCCGCTCGATTGGCCAATATCACGTTACTGAGTGCATCACATATGAGCGTAGGGTCTGGAATTGCTTGCAGGGCATCGTCAAGAAACTTTCTGTAATTGTGGAGCTGTGCCGTGCGCTCTGTTATTTGCTCCTCAAGGGAGTGGTTCAGCTCTCTGAGTTGAGCCTGGACTTCGCATGATTCGCATAAATCGGGGACATAGGGCTGAGTCTGCCGATGAAGAGTTAGCAGCCGCGTGAACAGCATGGCCAATCCGAGCATGGCCACGGGTAATGCACCAAGGTTCTGTGCTGTAACCGGTTCGATCCAGCCAAGTCGCGTGGCTGCAACGCTCCCCAGGTACAGTGCCAGGGTGGTCAGCACCACCGTATGGCCAGGAAGCGGGGCGCGGTGCGCCGCGATTAGCGTCAGGATGCCGAAGCCGACGAAATACACAGCACTGATGCACAGAGCGGCCAGCACGCTCAATTGATGGGTGGCGCTTAAGCCAATTTCTAGCGTCGCCACCAGCAAGCTGAGCCTTAGCGCCCAGCGGTGCAGATTGCCCGACGCAGATGTCGCGCCGGTCATCCCCATCATCACCAGCGTCAACGCAGTTGCCACCAATACCACCTGCAGGAAAGGGGCATTCGCCTCGCCGATCTGCAATACGCCACGGAGCCCGAACGCCACGCCCCCGAAGCCATAGGCCAGCGCAAACGACAGTAGCCAGTACCAGCGATGCACGCGCCAGGCGCTAAAGAACAGCGTCCCGGTTAGCGCCAGTGTTGACGCGATGGCACACCCAAGGGGGTCGGTGGTTGGGAGGAACTCCACGAAACTCAATCCTCATGCTCTGTTTGGCTTGTGCGGTTTGGGTTGTGGTGTTCAGGGGAGAGATGGTTGCGGCGCATGAGATTCAGCCTTTTGGGGCTATTTCACTATTCATGCTGGCCATTGTTTGTTCTAAAAAATTGGTTGGGAAGAGGGTAATAACGGGAGTTTGGAATTGTTCAGATTCTGCTGATAAATGTTTGCAATGCCCGCCTTGGCCAAAGCGCTCCGCGTAGCAACAATTTAAGCATCTCCTACGCAGGACTCTTGAAATTGAGTACTGCAAATTCACCGATTCATAAGTTTTTAGCGGGGCCAGAAACATGAACATGACTACTACGGGCGATGCGGGCGATAAGTCGTCGCCGGCATCACCCAACGGAAACAAGCGCCAGGGTGATTGGTTGTTACGGCGCCTGTCTCTGGTTGCGAGGCAGGATGGATTGCTGTCGCGGGCGCAGATTGAAGCTTTGCTCAATCAGGCTCCGGACGATGCCATGCCTGCGGCGGCTTGGCGTGCCTGGATCGTTATGGTGTCCGACGCCTGCAAGCTCCAGATGAGTGGGTGGAGTGATGAGCCGGACGTGGCAATGCTGCCTATGTTGATGCTCACGCCTGAAGGTGAAATGGGCGTGGTCCTGGCGCGTGGCGCCGACGGCAGTTGGCGCATAGATGGGCCGGATGGCTTGGGCTATACGCACGACTGGCAGCCAGGAGCGCAGTTCACCAAGGTTGAAGTATCCGGCGTTGCGCCGGCAAGGCGCAGTGCAAAAGCGTTTTTCAAGGAAACTTTTTTCGCTGATCGACGCTGGGTTTTTTACGCCGCTCTGGTTGCAGTGCTGGGTAACATCCTGGCGCTGGCTACGTCGCTGTACTCCATGCAGGTCTACGACCGGGTTATCCCGACCCAGGGGTTTTCCACCCTGATCGTACTGTCGGTGGGGGCGTTGATTGCCATTGTGCTGGAACTGCTGCTCAAGCTGGCCCGTTCGGCGATTGTCAATGAAGCGTTGTCGCATATCGACATTAACTTGTCTTCAGGGATCTTCGAGCGCCTGCTCAACCTGCGCATGGATCAGTTCCCTAGCCAGGTTGGCAGTCTTTCTGGGCAGTTGCGCAGCTACGAGACCATCCGGGCATTCAATTCCGCCATCTCTCTGTTTGCCTGTTCGGATGCGCCGTTCGCGCTCTTCTTTCTCGCGGTGATCTTTTGGGTCGGTGGTCCTTTCGTAGCGGCGGTGCCTCTGGTCTTTCTGATACTGGCCGTTGTGGTGGGGCAGTTGTCTCGCAGTCGCATTGAACGGGCAGCGATGGCCGGTACCGGCGCCGGTAACCGCAAGCTCGGCCTTCTTGTTGAAGCGGTAAGCGGTGCTGAGGCGCTCAAGGCTGGCGGCGGAGGGTGGCAAGTGCTCACTCGCTGGAACGATCTATCGCGTGAATCCGTACGGCAGGATGCTGATATTCGCCACCTGAGTGAAACCTCCCAGTATCTGAGTGCTGCGCTCCAGCAGTTGTCCTACATATGTATGGTTGCCACAGGCGCCTATGTGGCTACCACGGGCAGCATCACCAGTGGTGCGGTAGTTGCCTGCTCGATTTTGTCCGGGCGCGTACTCACTCCGGTCAACATGATCCCGGGGTTGCTGGTGCAATGGGCAAACGCCAAGGCCGCACACAAGAGCCTTGAGGCCATCTTTGCCCTGCGGTGTGACAACCATGAAGTCGAGCGCCCGTTGGTGCCGCAGCGGATTGAGGGGCGCCTTTCCCTCCAGGATGTGGCATTCACCTATGGCCCGGAAGGTCAGGGAATTGCAATCCCTCGTCTGGAAATCGCTCCTGGCGAGAGGGTGGCCATTCTTGGCGCCATCGGCGCAGGTAAAAGCACAGTGCTGCGCTTGCTCGGCGGTTTCTACTGTCCGCAGCAAGGGAGGGTGTTGCTCGATGGATTGGATATTCAACAGATCAGCCGTGATCGCTTGAGCGAAGTCCTCGGTTATCTGCCGCAGCATGTGTCGTTGTTTGGCGGAACCTTGCGCGACAACCTGCTGCTTGGCCTGTCTTCGAAAGACGACGAGCAAGTGCTGCGAGCGGCGCAGGCCACTGGCCTCCAGGCTCTGATTGCGGGGCACCCCAAAGGGCTGGATCTGCCTATCGCCGAAGGCGGTGCGGGCTTGTCTGGCGGACAGAAGCAATTGGTGGCACTCACCCGTTTGATGCTGTCGGCACCCAAGGTTTGGCTGTTGGATGAGCCCACTGCCTGCATGGACTCGCAAACCGAGGAGCGCTGCATTGTTGCGCTTGAGCAGGCGATGGCGGATGGGGCTACGGCAGTGCTGGTGACTCACAAGCACGCATTGTTGCGCCTGGTAGAGCGGATTGTGGTTTTGACCCCGCAGGGCGTGGTTCTGGATGGTGCGCGCGATGTTGTATTGCGGCAATTGCAAGGAGGTGTGGTGGTAAGCCCCGGTGGCAACCCCTCGAACAGGCCGCAGCCTGGTAATCCCTCCGCGCCGCGTTCTGCGCCTTCGGCGCAGGTAATGACTACGAGGTAATGAACATGCAACGTCTCTCAAAAACTACGCGCGGGTCGCGCAGGGCGGCAGTTTTCATTGTGCTCGCCTCCCTGGGGCTGATCGGCACCATCAGTTTGTCTGCCTGGGTGCGTATCGACGAAATTGTGCATGCCAGCGGTCGCATTGTGGCTGTTGCGGGAACTCAAGTCATTCAGCCGGCTGACATGGGAATTATCTCCGCGGTCCTGGTCAAGGAAGGTGACCGCGTCGAGAAGGGGCAGTTGTTGGTTGAACTGCAACGAGCGCGTGCACAGGCCTCCAACGACGATAGCCAGGGCAAAGTCATAGCATTGAAGGCGACATTGGCTCGGCTGCAGGCAGAGGTGTTCTCCCGTCCTCTGCAGTTCCCTCCCGAAGTGAATGCCTACCCGGAATTCGTACGTAACCAGACTGAACTCTTCACCCTTCGGCAGCGTGCACTCAAGGAAGCGGAGGCCGCCCTGGAGAAGAACCTGCGCCCGGTACGTGCTGAACTCGCTCTCATGCGTCCGTTGCTGAACAGCAAAGATGTCGGCAAATCCGACGTGTTGCGCCTGGAGCACCAGCAGGCCGAGCTGGAGGGGCAGCTCGTCAATCTGCACAACAAGTATTTCCAGGATGCCCAGACGGAAATGACCAAGGCTGAAGAGGACCTCAATACTCGCGAGCAGGAGCTCGCCGACCGCCACGAGCTACTCGAACACACCAGACTGGTTGCCCCAATGAGCGGGGTGGTGCGCAACATCGACATTAATACCGTCGGCGCGAGTGTTCGCCCGGGGGATGTGATCATGCAAATTGTGCCCGGTGATGGTGAATTGGTGTTTGAGGCAAAGCTGCGGCCTGCCGACGTGGCATATGTGCGTAAAGGCGCACCGGCCAGCGTTAAGCTGGACGCCTATGACTACAGCATCTTCGGTGTATTGAAAGGCCAGGTCACGTTCGTAAGTCCTGACGCCCTCACCGAAAAGACAGCACGTGGCGAAGAAGTTTATTACCGCATTCGCATTAGCCTCAAAGGCAGTGATCGCATCCCCGGCACGGATCTGCAACCCGGTATTACTGGCCAGGTTGATGTGCGCACGGGTAATCGCACGGTTCTGAACTATTTGATCAAGCCAATTACCAAAACAATATCTGAGGCGATGACTGAACGCTGAGTTAGTCGCTGTTCAGTGAGAAATAAGAGCATGAATTAAAATTTAAACTCAATTCAACCCATCATATAGGCCGCAGCGGATGTCCCGTTTTGCGGCCTTTTTTGTTTCTGCTGAAGTACTGGCTTTTTCTTGAGGCTGTCTGCGCCGGGTGTTGGCGCGGATATTTATAGCGCTGACCGTTCCTCCGTGGCTGGCAGGGGCCTACCTGCCAGGTGGCGCGGGCTTCGCTACCGGCCAGTAAAGAAGTCGCCGCGCGCCTGCAGATTGCAATGAGCGGAACCAGGCGCTGGGAGTGCCGACGGCATAGCCCTCCTTGCCGCCTGGCAGACGGACAGGGGCTGCCATGATCCCTTGGCAGCGCTGCCGGCAGACGTTGTCGCTTGGCTTGGTCGCAACGCCTGCGTTACCTGCTGCGCCAGGGCCAGCCCACAAACGGCAGCCTGAAACTGCCGCATTAAAGCCTGCGCCAATCATCCCTGCCTGGCTCGATACCCGCTGGAAGAACTTCTGAATCCTCATGCATTGGCGCGGGCAAGCCGCGTTTGGAATTGTTTGGAATCTGTTAGGGATTGTTTGAAATCCGTTAGGGATTGTTTGCGATTTTCCTATTGGGTAGCCGTATTGGGTGGGAGAGCATATGGCTATCTTGGATTTCAGGGAGTTATCGGTGCAATGGCGCACTTTAGTGCTCTTGCAAATCCTGTGGGTTCGATCATTCGGGTGCTTGTCCAGAGCCTCTGGCAAGCCCCATTCGAACTCTTAAATTTTTCGGAAAATTCCTAGGCCCTTTTGAGAGGGGAGGGTGATGTCCTCACCTTTCCCTCAATTAAAGAATTAGTCGTTGCGTTTTGAATTCTGGTTTCTATAGAGGTATGAAAATGACTCTGCTCCTTCGTAAGCATCTGGCCAACGGCCATACTGAAACTGTCCAACTTGTTGCAGACAAGTCTGGGAAGATCGTGAAGATCAAGGCCGAGCCGGGCGCGCATTACGACGTGATTGACTCTGCGACCGGCAATCCGCCGGAGCATCTGTCGGTTAAGCGTGGTGGGAAGGCGCGGAAAGACCTGCTGGTCGAAGTCGACGGCCAGCAAGTGGTGAGTCTGGAAGGGTTCTACAGTGATGACACAGTAGCGACCCCCTGTTACTTCGATACCGCGCCGGGTACTACTGAGAACTTCAGCATTTCGCCGTTGACTGCGGAAGGCCCTGAGGGAGGCCTGATTCCCCCCGCTTCATCAGTTCTCGGGGTAGGCGACATCCCGCTGTGGGCGGTAGGGCTGGCCGGCGCGGGTGTTGTTGGCCTGGCAGCGGCTGGCGGTGGCGGCGGTGGCGGCGGTTCTTCGTCGAAGCGCTCTGCTCCGTCGAACACGCCCTCGAGCAATCTGCCGTCCGCTCCGTCGGCCAAGATCGGTGATCAGGACGGCGACGGTAAGCAGGACGTGTCGGGTACCGGTAAGCCGGGTGACACCATCACTGTATCCTGGCCGGACGGCAGCACCAGTACTGATGTTGTGGACGGTAATGGCCGCTGGCGGATTGACGTACCGCGAACCATGCACACCAATGGCCCTGTATCCGTCACCGAGACGGACTCTTCGGGCAAGGTGAGTCGGCCGACCAATGCCGGCAATATCGACGTAACCCCTCCGGCAGCGCCCGGCCTGGCGTTGGAAAGCGACACCGGCGCCAACGCCAGTGACGGCATCACCAGCAACGGCACCATCAACGTCACCGGTCTGGAAGCCGGCGCTTCCTGGCAATACTCCCTCGATGGCGGCACCACCTGGCTGAATGGCTCGGGTACCCAGATCACCGGTCTTGCCGAAGGCGCGAACACTGTTCAGGTCCGGCAGACCGACGCTGCGGGCAATGTCTCGCCGGTTGCCACGCTGAACGTCACCGTTGACACGGCTGCGGCAGCACCCGGCCTGGCACTGGAAAGCGACACCGGCGTGAGCGCCAGTGACGGCATCACCAGCAACGGCACCATCAACGTCACCGGTCTGGAAGCCGGCGCTTCCTGGCAATACTCCCTCGATGGCGGCACCACCTGGCTGGATGGCTCGGGTACCCAGATCACCGGTCTTGCCGAAGGCGCGAACACTGTTCAGGTCCGGCAGACCGACGCTGCGGGCAATGTCTCGCCGGTTGCTACGCTGAATGTCACCGTCGACACAGCGGCTCCGGCAGCGCCCAGCCTGGCGCTGGAAAGCGACACCGGCGCGAGCGCCAGTGACGGCATCACCAGCAACGGCACCATCAACGTCACCGGTCTGGAAGCCGGCGCTTCCTGGCAATACTCCCTCGATGGCGGCACCACCTGGGTGGATGGCTCGGGTACCCAGATCACCGGTCTTGCCGAAGGCGCGAACACTGTTCAGGTCCGGCAGACCGACGCTGCGGGCAATGTCTCGCCGGTTGCCACGCTGAATGTCACCGTCGACACGGCTGCCGCTGCACCCGGCCTGGCACTGGAAAGCGACACCGGCATGAGCGCCAGTGACGGCATCACCAGCGACGGCACCATCAACGTCACCGGTCTGGAAGCCGGCGCTTCCTGGCAATACTCTCTCGATGGCGGCACCACCTGGCTGAATGGCTCGGGTACCCAGATCAGCGGTCTTGCCGAAGGCGCGAACACTGTTCAGGTCCGGCAGACCGACGCTGCGGGCAATGTCTCGCCGGTCGGCACGCTGAACGTCACCGTTGACACGGCTGCGGCAGCACCCGGCCTGGCACTGGAAAGCGACACCGGCGTGAGCGCCAGTGACGGCATCACCAGCAACGGCACCATCAACGTCACCGGTCTGGAAGCCGGCGCTTCCTGGCAGTACTCCCTCGATGGCGGCACCACCTGGCTGAATGGCACGGGTACCCAGATCACCGGTCTTGCCGAAGGCGCGACCACTGTTCAGGTCCGGCAGACCGACGCTGCGGGCAATGTCTCGCCGGTTGCCACGCTGAATGTCACCGTCGACACAGCGGCTCCGGCAGCGCCCAGCCTGGCGCTGGAAAGCGACACCGGCGTGAGCGCCAGTGACAGCATCACCAGCAACGGCACCATCAACATCACCGGTCTGGAAACCGGCGCTTCCTGGCAGTACTCCCTCGATGGCGGCACCACCTGGCTGGATGGCTCGGGTACCCAGATCACCGGTCTTGCCGATGGTGTATACGCTATTCAGGTCAGAGGGCTCGATACTGCGGGCAATGTCTCGCCGGTTGCCACGCTGAACGTCACCGTTGACACGGCTGCGGCAGCACCCGGCCTGGCACTGGAAAGCGACACCGGCGTGAGCGCCAGTGACGGCATCACCAGCAACGGCACCATCAACATCACCGGTCTGGAAACCGGCGCTTCCTGGCAATACTCCCTCGATGGCGGCACCACCTGGCTGGATGGCACGGGTACCCAGATCACCGGTCTTGCCGAAGGCGCGACCACTGTTCAGGTCCGGCAGACCGACGCTGCGGGCAATGTCTCGCCGGTTGCCACGCTGAATGTCACCGTCGACACAGCGGCTCCGGCAGCGCCCAGCCTGGCGCTGGAAAGCGACACCGGCGTGAGCGCCAGTGACAGCATCACCAGCAACGGCACCATCAACATCACCGGTCTGGAAACCGGCGCTTCCTGGCAGTACTCCCTCGATGGCGGCACCACCTGGCTGGATGGCTCGGGTACCCAGATCACCGGTCTTGCCGATGGTGTATACGCTATTCAGGTCAGAGGGCTCGATACTGCGGGCAATGTCTCGCCGGTTGCCACGCTGAACGTCACCGTTGACACGGCTGCGGCAGCACCCGGCCTGGCACTGGAAAGCGACACCGGCGTGAGCGCCAGTGACGGCATCACCAGCAACGGCACCATCAACATCACCGGTCTGGAAACCGGCGCTTCCTGGCAATACTCCCTCGATGGCGGCACCACCTGGCTGGATGGCACGGGTACCCAGATCACCGGTCTTGCCGAAGGCGCGACCACTGTTCAGGTCCGGCAGACCGACACTGCGGGCAATGTCTCGCCGGTTGCTACGCTGAATGTCACCGTCGACACAGCGGCTCCGGCAGCGCCCGGCCTGGCGCTGGAAAGCGACACCGGCGCCAACGCCAGTGACAGCATCACCAGCAACGGCACCATCAACATCACCGGTCTGGAAACCGGCGCTTCCTGGCAGTACTCCCTCGATGGCGGCACCACCTGGCTGGATGGCTCGGGTACCCAGATCACCGGTCTTGCCGATGGTGTATACGCTATTCAGGTCAGAGAGCTCGATACTGCGGGCAATGTCTCGCCGGTTGCCACGCTGAACGTCACCGTTGACACGGCTGCGGCAGCACCCGGCCTGGCACTGGAAAGCGACACCGGCGTGAGCGCCAGTGACGGCATCACCAGCAACGGCACCATCAACATCACCGGTCTGGAAGCCGGCGCTTCCTGGCAATACTCCCTCGATGGCGGCACCACCTGGCTGGATGGCTCGGGTACCCAGATCACCGGTCTTGCCGAAGGCGCGAACACTGTTCAGGTCCGGCAGACCGACGCTGCGGGCAATGTCTCGCCGGTTGCTACGCTGAATGTCACCGTCGACACAGCGGCTCCGGCAGCGCCCAGCCTGGCGCTGGAAAGCGACACCGGCGCGAGCGCCAGTGACGGCATCACCAGCAACGGCACCATCAACGTCACCGGTCTGGAAGCCGGCGCTTCCTGGCAATACTCCCTCGATGGCGGCACCACCTGGGTGGATGGCTCGGGTACCCAGATCACCGGTCTTGCCGAAGGCGCGAACACTGTTCAGGTCCGGCAGACCGACGCTGCGGGCAATGTCTCGCCGGTTGCCACGCTGAATGTCACCGTCGACACGGCTGCCGCTGCACCCGGCCTGGCACTGGAAAGCGACACCGGCATGAGCGCCAGTGACGGCATCACCAGCAACGGCACCATCAACGTCACCGGTCTGGAAGCCGGCGCTTCCTGGCAATACTCTCTCGATGGCGGCACCACCTGGCTGAATGGCTCGGGTACCCAGATCACCGGTCTTGCCGAAGGCGCGAACACTGTTCAGGTCCGGCAGACCGACGCTGCGGGCAATGTCTCGCCGGTCGGCACGCTGAACGTCACCGTTGACACGGCTGCGGCAGCACCCGGCCTGGCACTGGAAAGCGACACCGGCGTGAGCGCCAGTGACGGCATCACCAGCAACGGCACCATCAACGTCACCGGTCTGGAAGCCGGCGCTTCCTGGCAGTACTCCCTCGATGGCGGCACCACCTGGGTGGATGGCTCGGGTACCCAGATCACCGGTCTTGCCGAAGGCGCGAACACTGTTCAGGTCCGGCAGACCGACGCTGCGGGCAATGTCTCGCCGGTCGGCACGCTGAACGTCACCGTTGACACGGCTGCGGCAGCACCCGGCCTGGCACTGGAAAGCGACACCGGCGTGAGCGCCAGTGACGGCATCACCAGCAACGGCACCATCAACGTCACCGGTCTGGAAACCGGCGCTTCCTGGCAGTACTCCCTCGATGGCGGCACCACCTGGCTGAATGGCACGGGTACCCAGATCACCGGTCTTGCCGAAGGCGCGAACACTGTTCAGGTCCGGCAGACCGACGCTGCGGGCAATGTCTCGCCGGTCAGCACCCTGAACGTCTCGGTCGACACCTCAGGCAGCCTGCTGCCGGACGGCTCTGCCGATCCGCTCGCCACTGCGACCGTAACCATCATCCACATTTCGCACGATAGCGGGGCAAGCGACTCCGACTACATCACCAACGACAACACCCTTGTCATCCAGGGCACCAGCTCGGCTCCAGACAATACCGGTATCGCTGTCTACGTAGACGGCGTGTTCGCCGGTTATGCCATTGTGACGGGCGGCGCGTGGGGCTACCCCATTGCAACGGCTCTTGCCGACGGCGAGCACGACATTGAAGCGAAACTGGTGGATGCGGCCGGCAACGTAGTCGGCCCGGTATCTGTTCAGGTCGTCACCATCGATACCGTCGCCTCTGGCACACCGACTGCGCAACTGGATCCGTCCAGCGATACGGGCATTTTGGGCGACGGCATTACCGCCAGCGACTTGCCGGTTATTTCGGGAACTGCCGAAGCCGGTGCCGTGGTAGAAGTAACGATCAACGGTCACACCTACACGGCCACCGCCGATGCTGCGGGCCGTTACTCCGTGGCGGTCACCGATCCGCTGCCAGATAACACCTACACGCCGCACGTCAAGTTCACTGACAAGGCCGGCAACATCGCAGAGGCGGACGGCACCCCCTTCACCGTCATCTATGCCTCCGCCATTCATGTCACTCTGGATACGCTGACCGACAACGTCGGCGTACAGCAGGGCACCCTGAGCGCCGGCCAGTCCACCGACGACAGAACGCTGGACCTCTCCGGCACCCTGTCGGCCAGCCTCAGTACCGGCGACGTCGTGGCCATCTACGACGGCAGCATCCGCCGGGGTACCGCCACCGTTACTGGTACCAACTGGACCTACTTCACCGGCCTCCTCACCTCCGGCGCGCACAGCTTCACTGCGCGCGTCGAGAACACCGTCAGCGGCCAGTACGGCCCGTCCAGCCCGGCCTTCGCGGTCATCGAAAGCTCCGTGGCCATCGGCAGCGTCGGCGACGACATTGGCCTGGTGCTTGGCGCGGTGGACAACGGCGCCGCCACCGACGACCATCTGCCGACCCTTACCGGCACGCTCGGCGCGGCGCTCGGCGCAGGCGAGAAGGTTGCCATCTACGATGGCGCCACCAAGCTCGGCAACGCCGTGGTCAACGGCACCACCTGGACCTTCACCCCGTCCACCCCGCTGGCAGACGGCGCGCACATCCTGAGCGCCCACCTCCAGAGTAGCAGCGGCACCGACCGCATCCTCTCGGGCAACTACACCATCAACGTGATCTCTCCTGTACCTCCGACCCAGACCGTAACCATCGCCACCGTAGCGGACAACGTCGGCGTGCAGCAGGGCAACCTGACCGCCGGCCAGTCCACCGACGACACCACGCTGGCCCTCTCGGGCACCCTGTCGGCCGGCCTCAATGTCGGCGACGTCGTGGCCATCTACGACGGCAGCACCCGCCTGGGTACCGCCACCGTTACCGGCACCACCTGGACCTACACCACCGGTGCACTGGCATCCGGCGCCCACAACCTCACGGCCCGCGTCGAGAACCCGGTCAGCGGCCTGAGCGGCTCGTCCAGCCCGGCCTTCTCGGTCATCGAAAGCTCCGTGGCCATCGGCAGTGTCAGCGATGATGCCGGCCTGGTGGTCGGTGCGGTGGCCAATAACGGCACCACCGACGACACCACCCCGACCTTGAGCGGCACGCTTGGCGCCGCCCTGGGCGCGGGCGAGAAGGTGGCCATCTACGACGGCGCCACCAGGCTTGGCGACGCCGTGGTCAACGGCACTACCTGGACCTTCACCCCGACCACCGGCCTGGCCGTGGGCGCGCACACCCTGAGCGCCCACATCCAGGATGGCAGCGGCACCGACCGCATCGTTTCGACCAATTTCACGATCAACACAATCACCGCGCCCGTGGCGCCGACCCAGACCGCTACCATCACCACCGTGGCGGACAACGTCGGCGTGCAGCAGGGCAACCTGACCGCCGGCCAATCCACCGACGACACCACCCTGGCCCTCTCCGGCACCCTGTCGGCCAGCTTCAGTACCGGCGACGTCGTGGCCATCTACGACGGCAGCACCCGCCTGGGTACCGCCACCATTACCGGCAGCACCACCTGGACCTACACCACCGGCGCACTCGCATCCGGCGCCCACAACCTCACGGCCCGCGTCGAAAACTCGGTCAGCGGCCTGAGCGGCTCGTCCAGCCCGGCCTTCTCGGTTGTCGAGAACGGCACCACGATCGCCGCATACAACGACGTGGGTACCGAGGTTGGCAATGGTCCATCCGTTCGCTACATCCTGGTACAGCGCGAGAACATCTCGGGCTGGTGGCTGAGGGCGGGTGAGATCGAGGTCTACTCGGGCGGTGTCAACGTCGCTCGTGGCAAGACCGTCACCACGTACAACGGCACCAACGGCAGTGGCGCAGTGGACGGCAACCCGAACGCCGAGTATTCCAGCGGCGGCTGGTCACAGACCGAATGGCTGCAGATCGACCTGGGCGGCTACTACACGGTGGAGAGCATCCACTACGTGGGCGGCCTGTATGGCGCAACCGACAACAACAACCTGACGATCCTGGGCGGCACCACCTCGCTCTCCGGGCGCACCCTGGCCGACCTGACGGCCGACAGCAATGTCGTGAACTATGGCAGGACGCCGTCCAACGGCCCGGCCCAAGGGGCCACCTTCACCCTGGATACCGGAGTAAGCGATGCTCCGACGGCCGATCACCGGCCTGAATTCTCCGGTCATCTGGATGCCGCGCTTGGCGCGGGCGAGAAGGTTGCCATCTACGATGGCGCCACCAAGATCGGCGAGGCCACGGTCAATGGCACCAGTTGGACCTTTACTCCCACCGTTGACCTGTCGGACGGTGTGCACACCCTGAGCGCCCACATCCAGAGTAGCAGCGGCACCGACCGCATCCTCTCGGGCAACTACACCATCAACGTGGTCTCTCCTGTGACCCCGACCCAGACAGTAACCATCGACACGGCGGTGGACAACGTCGGCGTGCAGCAGGGCAACCTGACTGCCGGCCAGTCCACCGACGACACCACGCTGGCCCTCTCGGGCACCCTGTCGGCCGGCCTCAATGCTGGCGACGTGGTGGCCATCTACGACGGCAGCACCCGTTTGGGTACCGCCACCGTTACCGGCACTGCGTGGACCTACACCACCGGCGTACTGGTATCCGGCGCGCACAACCTCACGGCACGCGTCGAGAACCCGGTCAGCGGCCAGAACGGCCCGTCCAGCCCGGCCTTCGCGGCGCTCGAGAACGCCGTCGCTATCAGCGGCGCCCTCGACGACGTGGGCGCGGTGGTTGGCGCTGTCGCAGACAACGGCACCACCGACGATGCCACCCCCACCCTGAGCGGCACGCTCGGCGCGGCGCTGGCGGCAGGTGAGAAGGTGGCCATCTACGACGGTACCACCCGGCTCGGCGACGCCGTGGTCAACGGCACCACCTGGACCTTCACCCCGGGCACCGGCCTGGCCCAGGGAGCACATACCCTGAGCGCCCATATCCAGGACGGCAGCGGCAACGACCGCATCCTCTCGGGCAACTACACCATCAACGTGGCCTCTCCTGTAGCACCGACCCAGGCCGTGACCATCGTGGCCGTGGCGGACAACTTCGGCGCGCAGAAGGGCAACCTGACCGCCGGCCAGTCCACCGACGACAGCACGCTGGACCTCTCCGGCACCCTGTCGGCCGGCCTCAATGCTGGCGACGTGGTGGCCATCTACGACGGCAGCACCCGCCTGGGTACCGCCACCGTTACTGGTACCAACTGGACCTACTTCACCGGCTACCTGGAATCCGGCGCGCACAGCCTCACGGCACGCGTCGAGAACCCCGCCAGCGGCCTGAACGGCCCGTCCAGCCCGGCCTTCGTGGCGGTCGAGAACGCCGTCGCCATCAGCGGCGCCGTCGACGACGTAGGCGCGGTGGTCGGTGCGGTCGACTACGGGGACATCACCGACGACACCATGCCGACGCTGAACGGCGAGCTCGACGCGGCGCTGGCCTCCGGCGAGAAGGTGGCTATCTACGATGGCGTCACCAAGCTCGGCGACGCCGTGGTCAACGGCACCGGCTGGACCTTCACCCCGTCCACCCCGCTGGCGGACGGTGCGCACAAACTGAGCGCTCACATCCAGGACGGCAGCGGCAACGACCGCGTCGTCTCCGCCAGCTATACGGTCAAAGTGGCCTCTCCTGTGCCCCCGACCCAGAACGTGGCCATCGTGGTCGTGGAGGATAACGTCGGCGTACAGCAGGGCAACCTGACCAACCTGACCGCCGGCTCCACCGACGACACCACGCTGGCCCTCTCCGGCATCCTGTCGGCTGGCCTCAATGCCGGCGACATCGTGGCGATCTACGATGGCGCAACCCGCCTGGGTATCGCCACCGTTACCGGCACGGCCTGGACCTACACCACCGGCGCGCTGGCCTCCGGCGCGCACAACTTCACCGCGCGCGTCGAAAACCCGGTCAGCGGCCAGAACGGCCCGTCCAGCCCGGCCTACTCGACGATCGAGAACGGTATTGGCTTCGCAGTCACGGTGGATCAGGGCAATATCAGGGCGGATTCGGCGAGCACCACCCAGCTTGCCTACAACCAGTACGTACAGTCGACGGGGTCCATCATCGGCACGGGGCTGGTCAGCGGCATTACCTCAGCTTCGCAGGTCGCGGCCATGTCCGGCGGTACGCAGGTCGGCGGGGTAAGCGCCTACGGCGTCTACCTGTTCGATAACTCGACACCGGGTGTCGTCAAGTTCTGGCTTGAAAAAGTCGATGAAATTTTCGTCAAGGCCGTTCAGGTCTCGCTGACCAATGACGCGGAAGGCAACATCATCGCGACGGTGCTGCAGGCGAAGCATTCGTCGGCTGACCAGTTGGGCATCATCGACTTCAATGTCAGCGGCATCCAAAGCGCTATCGCTAACTCGGCCTCGCAAGGCGGGTACGGTGTCTCCTCCCTGACGCTTCAAGTAGTGGCAAATGCGCTCGTGCAGGATCACACCCCGACCCTGGAGGGCACGCTGGATGCGGCGCTGGGCGTGGGTGAGAAGGTGTCCATCTTCGACGGCGCCACCAAGATTGGCGAAGCCACGGTCAATGGCACCCATTGGACCTTCACCCCGGCCACCCCGTTGGCTGAGGGCGCGCACAACCTCAGTGCCCACATCCAGGATGGCCTCGGCCACGACCGTATCGTCTCGGGCAATGTCGTGATCAACGTAGTCTCTCCAGCGGCCCCGGCCCAGACCGTGACCATCGTGGCTGCGGTGGACAACGTCGGCGTCCAGCAGGGCAACCTGACCGCCGGCCAGTCTACCGACGACACTACGCTGGCTCTGTCCGGCACCCTGTCGGCCGGCCTCAATGCTGGCGACGTGGTGGCCATCTACGACGGCAGTACCCGCCTGGGTACCGCCACCGTGACTGGCACCACCTGGACCTACACCACCGGTGCACTGGCGTCCGGCGCGCACAGCCTCACGGCGCGCGTCGAGAACATCGTCAGCGGCCTGAGTGGCTCGTCGAGCCCGGCCTTCGCGGTCATCGAAAGCTCCGTGGCCATCGGCAGTGTCGGCGATGACGTGGGCGCGGTGGTTGGCGCTGTCGCAGACAACGGCACCACCGACGATGCCACCCCGACCCTGAGCGGTACGCTCGGCGCGGCGCTGGCGGCAGGCGAGAAGGTGGCCATCTACGACGGTACCACCCGGCTCGGCGACGCCGTGGTCAACGGCACCACCTGGACCTTCACCCCGGGCACCGGCCTGGCCCAGGGAGCACATACCCTGAGCGCCCATATCCAGGACGGCAGCGGCAACGACCGCATCCTCTCGGGCAACTACACCATCAACGTGGCCTCTCCTTTGGCCCCAACCCAGACCGTGACCATCGTGGCCGTGGCGGACAACGCCGGCGTGCAGCAGGGCAACCTGAGCGCCGGCCAGTCCACCGACGACACCACACTGGCCCTCTCCGGCACGCTGTCGGCTGGTCTCCATACCGGCGACGTAGTGGCCATCTACGACGGCGCAACCCGTTTGGGTACCGCCTCCGTGACTGGCAACACCTGGTCCTACACCACGGCAGCGCTCCAGGGTGGTCTGCACAATCTGACGGTACGGGTGGAAAACCCGGCATCCGGCCTCAATGGCCCTGCTGCGTCGTTCGACGCCGACATCAAGTTTGTCGAGCTCCAGCAGGTGGTTGTCAGCACGGGTGCCCAACAGGGCAACCTGGCCGCCAATGGCGCTACCTCCGGCCTGAGCGGTGATAGCTCGCCGGTACTGTCGGGCCTGCTCAAGGGTGCGCTCGATGCGTCGGAGCGGATCGCGGTATACGACGGTACGACCTACCTCGGTGCAGCGACGGTGGCCGACGGCGTGTGGGCATTCAATACCTCCGGCCTGGCCGCAGGGCAGCATCAACTGCGCGTCGTGCTGGAGGACTCGGCTACCCATGCGCCGGTCTCGCAGGCCTCTTACAACCTGACGGTCGATACTGCCGTGCCGCACCAGAGGGCCGCCATTACCTCCGTCGGTGGTGAAAGCACCAGCGGTGTGGATGTTCACAACCGTCTGCCGCAGATCGTGGGTACCCTCAGCGCCAACCTCACGGCTGGCCAGAAGGTGGGTGTGTACGACAACGGCGAACTGCTGGGCTACGCAACCGTCAGCGGTTCGGGTTGGACCTTCACCCCGGCCTACGAGCTGGCGGGCGGCAACCACTCGATCACGGCCCGCGTGCTGGGTGGTGTGGACGGTGTAGCGTCTCCGGCCTTCTCGGTCTACGAGAACACCATCGACGCGAACGCGGTCTCCGTGTCCTCGGCCACTCCGACGTTGACCGGTTCGGTGCTCGCCGACCTTCGGGCGAACCAGGTCGTCGGCATCTATGACGGCGACACTCGCCTGGGTTCGGCAACGCTCAACGCCAACCACACCTGGACGTACTCGGTGCCTGCGGCCTTGGCCAATGGTCTGCACCATCTTTCGGCCCGGATCGAAGACTCCACCACGCATGTCCCGGTGGTCAGCGATACGGTCGATTGCCAGGTAGGCACCCCTGCCGTTACGACGACGCTCATGATCACCAGCGACGGTTCGGTGGCCTACACCGATGACGGTGGTGTGAGTGTGGACGGCCGCTCGCCCACTCTGTCGGGCCAGCTCAGCGGGGCGTTGCTCTCCTCGGAGGTGGTGGCGATCTACGACGGCTCTACGCGTCTGGGCACCGCTACGGTCAATGGCACCACATGGACGTTCACGGATCTGACCAATACCCGCACCGGCTTGCAGAAGGTCGTATGGTCCGACGGGCTGCATAACCTGACGGCACGGGTCGAGAGCACGCTGTCTGGTGCCCAAGGCCCGGCCAGCCCGGCAGCGGTGGTCAACCTGCTGCACCTGGGCTTCGATACGATCCAGGACGATGTGGGTGGGGTCCAGGGCAACCTGAAGGCCAACTCCACGGCCACCGAGTTCGTGACCGACGATGGCACCCCGTTGCTCGGCGGCACGCTCTCGGCTGCCATGCAGCCGGGCGAATCGCTAGTGATTTACGACGGCACCACTCGCCTGGGCACCGCCACGCTGAACGGCACCACCTGGAGCTTCGCCAGCACATTGGCGGTTGGTACGCACCAACTGACGGCTGTGGTGGAAGATGCCAGCGGCAACGCTCACGTCCGCTCGACTGCCTTCACTGTGAATGTGGAGCCGGCTGTGGCCCCGACGCAGGCGGCGACCATCACTGCGGTCAACGACCCGGCCTCGCACGCAGCGATTACCGATGGCGGTACGACATCGGCCGCGACTGTCGGCCTGAACGGCACCGTCAGTGCCGCGCTGGCTACAGGTGAGCAGGTGGTGGTGTACGACGGCTCCAGCCGCCTGGGCGTGGCCACGATGATCGATGCCACTCACTGGTCCTACACCACTAGCAACCTCGGGCTGGGCGGCCACGCCCTGACGGCGCGCGTCGAGACGACAGCCGGCCAGCAAGGTGCTGCTTCGTCCGCGTGGGATGTTGCGGTCCAGGGTGACCACCCGACCCAGGTTGTGACCCTCGACGGTCCCCAGCCAACGGCCTACAGCTCCGGCGGCCAGACTTCCTACGGAGATTTCGACGGCGGCGTGAATCACTACTACGGTCGTTTGTCCGATGGCCTGGGAGCCAACGAGAAGCTCGCTGTGTATGACGGCGCCACCCTGGTCGGCTACGCAACGGTATCCGGGCTCTCCTGGACGATGGATGTCGATGTAAACCAGCACGGGAGCCACGCTATCTCCGCGAGGGTCGTCGATACCGTGACGCACGCCGAGGGGACGAGTTCCAACGTGAGTTCGTTCATTACGGTGTTTGGCTCCGACAACCACTCGTTCACGATCAACAATGACAACTTCACCACAAGCAACGATGTCAGCGGTTGGTCCGGCCCCCTGCAGGATGGTGCGGTCACGGACTCCACCAGCGTCTCGGTGGGTGGCTCGATCGATTATGGACTCGGCGCCGCCGTCAACGTCTACGACAACGGTTCGCTGATCGCCAGCTTCTCGCAGGACGACAGCGGCTGGGGCGGCACGATCAACGGCCTGAGCCTCGGCGAGCACACGCTGGAGTTCCGGACTGCGGTGGAAGGCCAGGAGTCGGGCGTCCTGAAGACCATGCACCTTACGGTGGTCGAGCAGAACGGCGAAGTGGCCCACCTGCTGCAGGACGTTGGCGGCCTCAAGACGCTGAATGTGGCTGGCCATGACCAGATCATCGACCTCAACAAGGTCGCCGACCTGCGCATTGACTCGATCCTCCTCGATGGCACGGGCGCCAACACGCTCAAGCTGTCGGCGGCGGATGTGCTCCAGTCCGGTGTCGATCAGTTCAACAATGCCAGCGGCTGGACAGGGCTGGTCAGCGGCGGTCGCCATCAGATGGTGATCACCGGTGGAGCTGACGATACCGTCCAACTGGGTCAGTCCTGGAACGCAGCTGACTGGACCAGGGCTGGTACTGTGACGCACGGCGGCCACACCTACGACGTGTATAACAGCACCAACGGCCAGTCGCAGGTGTTGCTGGACGAGGCGATCATGCGCAGCAACAGCGGTGCCGTCCTGTAACCCTCGGTTCCGCTTCGGCGGATAGGGGAAGGCGCACAACCCGGACGTTTGGGTTGTGCGCGGTTCCCTGGTCAGGAAGGCGACTTTTCCACGGGGCGTCGGCGCAAGCCGGTGCCCCGTTTTTCATTTATGTCATTGCAGGGATTGGCCGCTTGGCCCGCGCCTGGCTGCCGGATTCCCGCACGGAACGATCAGGCGGGGAATCACCTGGCTCACCCAGCGTATGAATCGGTAGGGATCAAACCCGCCCGCAGGGGGGATTGCCCTCGGCAGCGTAAGGTGGCGGGGCAGCCGGTTCAGCGTCCGCTCCCGCCACATGGGGCGCACCCAGCGCCATCATCTGCATCTTGCTCAGATCACCAAGGGCCTCATTGAGGCTCAGGGTATGGCTGTTCAACTTTCGCCCCCGAAAGAGCAGCAAAAGTACAACTTCGCCATATGAAGTTATAGGTTCGCTTGCAATCCATTGATTGTTAAAGGGGGCTTCGTTCTATCGACACGAAGGTCACCGGCGGCGTTTGCAATTGTTTGCTTAGTGGCAGCAATTGTTGACTGTTGCCTTATTGGGCGACGGAACTCGATACGGGACAATTTGCATGAATTGGCTATCCGTTGTTTACGAGGGATATGAATATGAAAGTCTTCAAAGCCGACCCGTGTCGACTCCGTCCGATTAATAGGTTGCCGTTGCGTCCGATCGTATTGGCAGTGTTATTGATCGCCAGTGGTACTGGCAATGCAACTGTCAATACTTTCAGCGATACCAGTGCCGAGAGTCTGACGCTGCAATCACTGCTGGACGAAACGCTGCGCAGCCATCCGTCGTTGGGGGCCGCGCGTGTCGAAGTGAAGGCGGCGGGCCAGGACGTCGAGGCCGCGAAGCTCCAGCGCCTGCCGTCACTCACTGTGGGCGCGGAGCGCGGCACGGACTCGAATGAAAGCCGGTCGTCCGTGCAGTTGAAGCAGACGATATGGGATGGCGGACGGGTCCGCGCGGGCATCGACTCTGCTTTGGTCGGCGAGCAGGTTGCCCGCGAATCAATCCGCAGCCAATGGTGGAGCCTGGCGCAACAGATCATCGATGCGTGGCAGCAGCTCCTGGCCTTTGCAGGCAAGCGCGATGTGGCCCACGCAACGATTGCCAAGCTCGAAGAGTTGCAGGCAAGCATGCAAAGACGTGTGGCCACTGGCGCCTCGCCCGAGATCGATCTCGACCTGGTGCACGCGCGGCTATTGCAGGCGCAGACGGAGTTGCAGGAGGCTCAAGTGGGCTTGCGTACTACGTTGGCGACATTGGCGCAGCTCAGCGGGGTGTTGGAGCTCACGCAGTTGCCGATCGATTCCATCCAGCCTGAACGTTTGCCGGTACAGGACCTGAAAATGGCAGCCGCGCAGTATGCCGACACCGATTGGCCCGCGATGGCGGCCAAGTCCCCTCTGGTTGTCACTGCTCACTATGCGGTGAGTCGGGCTGAGCAGCAGATGAAGGCCAGGCAAGCCGAGCGCTGGCCCGAGGTGTTTGTGCGCCTGGACCAGCCGCTGGGAGGCAATGGCAGCAACAATGGCGACCGTTCAATGGCTGCCTTCATCGGGTTGAGCTACACCCCCGGCAATGGATTCTCTTCGTTTTCTGCGGCGAAGGCGGCAGCCACCCGCGTCGGGGCCGCCGAGGAAAATGTCGGTACGGCCATTCGCGAGATGAGAAAACTCCAGGACGCGCAGGTGGAAACCTTCTTTGGTACCCAGGCCCGGCTCGAGTCGCTGCGTGCTTCGGTCGACAGCAGTGCTTCGATAGTCAGCTCTTATGAGCGGCAATTCATTGCCGGCCGAAAGTCGTGGCAGGACGTTATGAATGCGGTGCGTGACCTGGCTCAAAATGAATATGCCTGGCAAGACGCGAATGCCCGGGTGGCGGGTTCGCTTTATCAGTTGAAACTTCTCTCCGGGCAGCTCGATAAAAACTTCTAAAGAGGCAGTCATGGCCAATAGAGAGTTCCAGTTGATGCTTCGCCAGTTTGTAGATGGACAGTCGCGTAAGGGAATGCTTGCCTCGATCGAGCAGCCGGTTCTTAAACGCATGTTCATATACGGCATGACAATGATTACGTGCATTGTGGCGGTGTATGCGGTGTTCTTCCTGTATAACGGAATGCCGCATCACTTGCTCAATGTACTGACGAACTTTGCAGGCATTGCCGTGGCGGCATTCATTGCATGGCGCTGGGGGAACTATCGGTGTGCGCTGCTGTTCATGAACAGCTCGGCATTTGTCATGGTAACGATTAATGCCGTTTATCAGGGTGGCGTTGGTTCACCCGCGTTCTGGTGGATGTCCGTCTTGCCCTTCGCGACCGTGCTGGGTGGTTCGATGCGGGCAGGTATTGTGCAGGCCTGTGTGTTGGTCGTTTTCGTGGCCTTGCACGCCTTGGGCGCGATGGAAGGCTGGCTGCCAGCTCTGGAGTTGGCGAAGCAGCCGGGTTTGCACAAGTCCCTGTCGGTCGTCTTTTCTACGCTGTACTTCCTGCTGTTCCTGATTCTGAGTTTGCGCTGGAAGTCGCTGTTGACCCAGGCGTTGTACGACGCCCTGAAGATGGCGCACGAAGCAACGGAGGCCAAGGCGCGCTTCCTGGCCAATATGAGCCACGAAATCCGTACTCCGATGAATGCGATTCACGGCCTGGGTCATTTGCTTGGAAGAACGAAGCTTGACGACTGCCAGCGCGACCACGTGCGCAAGATCATGCAGGCCAGCCAGCACCTGTTGGGCATCATCAATGACATCCTGGATTACTCGAAGATCGAGGCGGGTTGCCTGAAGGTTGAAAAGGTACCGTTCGATTTGCCGAATATGCTCCATGAGGTGCGGGACCTGCTTGCCGAGCGCGCACAGGCTAAAGGCCTGCACCTGACACTTGAGGTCGATGCGGCAATCCCTCACGGGCTGATTGGCGACTCGCTGCGCCTTTCTCAGATACTCCTCAACCTTGGGGATAATGCCGTCAAGTTCACTCGCAGCGGCAGGGTAAGCATGACGGTGGAGTGCCTGCGTGCAGACGATAAGGACGTACTGCTGCGCTTCTCTGTGCTCGACACGGGGATTGGTCTGAGCGACGCGCAGAAAACCAGGCTGTTCCAGGATTTCACCCAGGCCGATGAATCGACGACCCGCCAGTACGGCGGAACGGGGTTGGGGCTGGCGATTTCAAAGCGCCTTGTCGAGCTGATGGGCGGCGAAATCGGTGTGAACAGCGAGTTCGGCAAGGGTGCGACGTTCTGGTTCACTTTGCCGTTGCGCCGCGACGGCGCGCCACAGATCTGGCAGGCGGCGACACAGGCCAATCGCCGTGTGCTGGTGATCGATAACGACGCGCACGATCGCCAGGCTCTGTGCCAGGCATTGAGAAGCCTTGGCGCGGAGCCATGCGAGGCGGCTAACGGCGAGGCCGCACTAGCCGCCTTGCAGACGGCTGTGAAGGTGGGTACGCCTTACGAGGCTGTGCTGGTCGACTGGCGCATGAGCGAAATGGACGGGCTGCAGGTGATTTCGGCCATTAAGACCCTGGCGCTGACGCCAGCGCCGCGCCTGGCTCTGGTGACTTCCTATGCGCATGAGCAGTTGCAGGCGCTTGATCTGGGCGCCGACACCGTGCTGTTGAAGCCAGTGCCAGCCGACTTGCTGGGGGCGGCGTTATGGCCTCGCACCGAGGAGGCGCCTGCGCCGGCTGCACCTGCCTCCTCTTCGGCCAGTAGCTTGAAAGGCGCGCGCGTACTGGTGGCGGAAGACAATCTTCTGAACCGGCACGTACTGTTGCAGTTGTTGGCGGAGTTCGATGTGCTGGCAGAGTTTGCCGACAACGGCTGCCAGGCGCTCCAGATGGCGAGCCAGAAAAGCTACGACGCCATATTGATGGACATTCAAATGCCGGAGATGGATGGCGTCGAGGCCACCATTCGACTGCGTGAGCGGCCCGAATTCGCGCAGTTGCCTATCATCGCGCTCACCGCAAACGTGATGGAGGATGAGCGTCAACGCTGCCTGGCGGCGGGCATGAATGATTTCCTCGCAAAACCTGTTGAGCCATACACCCTGCAGCAGACCTTGCGGCACTGGATCAGCAATGAGCGCGGTGCCGATGCGGCGGAGAAGACACTCGCATCCCGGGAGCAGACCGAACCTTGGCCAATCGTGATCCAGGGCCTGGATATGGATACGGGGCTGCGCTATGTCATGGGCAAATACGATACCTACCTGACATTTGTGCAAGAGTTCGCTCACGACCAGGCTGGAGCGGCTGAGCAGGTGGCGCAAGCGCTTAGCCGCGGTGACTGGCAGAAGGCAGGCAGGATGGTGCACATCTGCAAGGGGCTCGCGGCAACGATCGGCGCCAGTGCCTGTGCCCAGGTCGCCGCTGAACTGGAGCAGGCATTGCGCAAGAAGCACGGCGACCCTGAATTGCAGGCACGCTTCGAAGCTGAGTTGGCCTCTGTGGTGAGTTCAATTCGCTCGGCAATGCCGGCAGCGCCGCCCGGGGCGGAGAGGGAGGCTGCAACCGGCGTTGATTCAGACTCTCAGCGAGCCGTGGCGGCAATGCGCGAAATGCTGCGGAGCAACGACATGACGGCCAGATGGGTTTGGGACGATAACGCGGCGGTGTTCCTGGCAATGTTCGGGCAACGTTTTGATGAGTTGCAGCAGGCTGTTCACGAGGTCAATTACCCCTTGGCTTTGCGGATACTGGACGAAATTACGCGCCTGAACCCAGCGTGGGATAAGTGAAATGAGTACGCATCACGAACGAGGTAGGCAGACCGTCCTGGTAGTGGATGATGTTGCACGAAACCTCACGCTGATAAGCCATATATTGAGGCCGCATTACACCGTCAAGGCGGCAACGTGCGGCGAGCAGGCTCTGCACCTGGCGGTTGTAGTTCGCCCGGATCTGATTCTGCTGGATGTCGATATGCCAGGCATGGACGGGTACGCCGTTTGCCGGCGGTTGAAGGCCGATGCGGCTACGCGAGATATCCCGGTGATTTTCCTCACGGCCATGACCGGGCCGCTCGAAGAGACGGCGGGTTTTGACGCCGGGGCCGTGGATTATATTTCCAAGCCGGTATTGGCCGAGATCATGCTCTCGCGCGTCAAGGCGCATCTGACGGTCGGCGTCATGGCCGGAATGTACCGTGACAAGGCCTCTTTTCTCGAAAGGGAGGTGGCACGGCGCACTGAGCAGATCGCCCGGGTGCAGGAGGTCACGCTGTTGATTACTTCGTCGCTGGCTGAGGCGCGTGACAATGAAACAGGCACCCACATTTTGCGTACGCAACACTATGTGAAATGCCTGGCCGAGCATCTGCGGGCTCATCCGCGCTTTGCTGACCAGCTCACCGGCGAAACAATCGAGGCGATCTTCAAGTCGGCGCCGTTGCACGATATTGGCAAGGTGGGGATTCCAGACCGCATTCTCTTGTTGCCTGGCCGACTTTCGCACCGGGAGATGGAGATCATGAAAACCCATACCACGATTGGCCGCGATGCAATCGAGCGGGCAGAACAGCGTCTGGGTTACTCAATGCCTTTTTTGCGAGTTGCCAAGGAGATGGCCTATTGTCATCACGAGAGGTGGGATGGCAGTGGCTACCCGCAGGGCCTGGCCGGCGATGCTATTCCAATCGCTGCCCGGTTGATGGCGCTTGCCGATGTGTATGACGCATTGATCAGCAAGCGGGTTTACAAGCCCGCCATGTCGCATGATGACGCGACTCTCATCATCCTGGCGGGGCGGGGACAGCAATTCGATCCCGATGTGGTGGATGCCTTCGAGGCGGTGCAGGTTGAGTTTCGGGATATCTCCATGCGGTTTGCCGATAGCCAGCAGGATTTCGACGAGGAGTTGCTTCGGCTTGATTGGGTGGCGGAGTCGCCATGACTGCGTGGCCGCATCATTCCTCTATGTGTGGTCGGCCAATGAGTTCTGGGGGGCCTTTAGCGGTAACAACAGGCTGAATCGGGCGCCGTGCCCGAGCGTGCTGTCAACGACGAGTTTGCCCCCGTGTCGTTGCGCCACCTTTGATACGAAGGCGAGGCCGAGGCCAAAGCCTTTGTGCCGTGAGCCGAATGGCGAGTGTGAGAATGGCTTGTGCAGCGCCTGCACCTGTAGCGGATCCAGCCCCGGCCCTTGGTCGATGACGTCGATGCGCCACAAGTCTGCGGTGTGAGTGATTTGGCATACGATTTCGGCACCGCGCGGACTGACCTTGATGGCGTTGTCCAGCAGATTAGCCAGGGCCCGCTGCAACAGCACGGTATCGGCAAGGACTTCGCCCTCATCGGGTTGGTCAATTCTGATGTCGATCTGGCTGGCCTTGGCCGTTGACCAGGCTCCATCGATCGCTTCGTAAAGAACGGCGTCCAGATGGCAGGGGGAGAGCTGGAGTTCGCCCTCCTGGACTTTGGACATGAGTAAGAAGGATTCAGCCAACTGCAGTGTCCTGCGGGCGTTGCTCTCGATGCGGCGCGTGAACTCTTCGGGCTCTACCGCACCAGGGCTGACGCGCAGCAGTTCGATGAGCGTGAGCGTGGAAGC
The DNA here is from genome assembly GCF_026686735.1 of Pseudomonas triclosanedens. Taxonomy (NCBI): domain Bacteria; kingdom Pseudomonadati; phylum Pseudomonadota; class Gammaproteobacteria; order Pseudomonadales; family Pseudomonadaceae; genus Pseudomonas; species Pseudomonas triclosanedens. The sequence goes on from NZ_CP113432.1 coordinate 1,924,588, forward strand.
CTGGGGCGCGCGCATATCGTGGGTGATGAAGCGCAGGGCTTCATCGCGTTCGGCTTGCGCCTGACGCAGCCCGGTGATGTCGGTACAGATGACGACATACTCGTTGCCTAGGGTGGTGGAGTCCGTGTCGTGAACCCGTGTCATGCGCAACATGAGTGACCGTTCGCCATCGCCGCATTCGATGCTGCCTTGTTCATGGGCGAATACTCCCAATCCCGAATCGCTGAATACCGCTTCCCCATCCAGGGTGCGCAGTCTCTTGAGTAGCGAGGACGCTCTTTTCCCGGAGAGGTCCGAAGGGGCGGATACCCCGAAGTATTCGGCTGCCGCGCGGTTGGCGAGCAATACGTTGCTCAGTGCGTCGCATACGAGCGTGGCGTCGGGCAGCGCTTGCACAGTGTCGTCAAGAAACTGTTTGTAGTTTTGTAGCTGTGCCGTGCGCTCGGCTACCTGGCCCTCAAGGCTTTGGTTGAGCGCCTGGAGTTGCGCTTTTGCTTCGCATAGTTGGATGACATGCGCCAGCTCCTGACGATGCAGCTTCAGCAACTGAGTGCACAGCATGGCCAATCCGATGATGAGCACTGGCAACGTGCCCAGGTTCTGCGCCGTGATTGGTTCGATCCAGCCCAGGTAAATGATCGCGATACCGCCGAGGTGCATTCCCAGGGCCGCCAGCACGACGATGTATCCGGCCTGCCAGTCGCGGCGCATTGCAACCATCGTCAAGAGGCCGAAGCCGATGAAGTAGACGGCGCTGATGTGCAGCGCTGCGAACACACTAAGGTGATCGATGGCCCACAGGTCAATTTCCAGAACCGCGGCGAAGATGCTGAGCCCGAGTGTCCAGCTCCGCAGTGTGTTCGATGCCCCCGTTGCACCGGCTATTCCCATCGTCACCAGGGTCAGGGCGGCAGTCACCCAGGCGACTTGCAAAATGGGGGCTGCCGAGTCGTCGACTTGCAGCGCGCCGCGCAGCCCGAATGCCGTGGCCCCGAGCCCGTAAGCCAGCGCAAACCACAACAGCCAACGCCAACGCAGCGCATGCCAGGCGCAGAAGAACAAACCTCCCGCCAGCAGGAATGCCAAGGCAATCGCCCCTGCAGTGGTATCAGCGGTGCCCACGAACTCCACGTAGCTCATTGCTCATCCTTGGCTCGTCCGGTTTGGCCGATGCCGTTCACTGGACCTTGGCCGGCTCACGAATATCGATCCTCGTGGCTGGCGGTTGGAACCTTATGTGCGCATGGGGTGGCCCAAGGGCGCCTGGTGGGGATGAAACGGTCAGTAGCGCTTGTAGCTGTTCAGATTCTGTTGGCCGATGTTTGCAATTGCTCCGGTGGCAGGTTGTTGTCCCTAGCGACCATTTAAGTTCATTTGCGCGAGAATGAAACAGGGCGCACCCAGGGTGTTGTGGGGCTTCTGGGGTGGGCGGGGTTGCTGTCAGGCGCTAGACCGGGTGCTTGCCGGTATGCCGCTTGCTCATGTAGCCGAGACGCTGGCGTTCGAGCGGCGCTGTGCGAGCCGTTACTCTTGGCTAGCTGTCCGCCAGTTCCGGGACCGGCCGGTCTTCCAGCAGGCGGGCGAGGGCGGCTTCGATCAGATCAAAGGGAATCCGCATGGCGGGGCACTCGAAGGCGCCGCGCGGCATGCAGCCCCGCGCGGCGGCGAGCGCAGCCTCAGTCCCTGCTCTTGTCGGTGTCTTCGCTGGTGTCGATCAGGTCGTCCACCGGCGGCACGTGGGTGGTGCTTTCCATGTGGACCGGATGCTCCAGTTGCTTGCTGAAGCGCTCCAGCGTGCCTTCGTGGGGCTTGGCGTCGCTGTCGAACACCGGCGGGCTGAGCAGGTAGGCGGTCAGCAGTTTCGCTAGCGCGGCCAGGCTGTCGATGTGAGTGCGTTCGTAGCCGTGGGTGGCGTCGCAGCCGAAGGCCAGCAGGGCGGTGCGGATGTCGTGGCCGGCGGTGATCGCCGACTGTGCGTCGCTGTGGTAGTAGCGGAACAGGTCGCGGCGCACGGCGATCTCATGGCGTTCGCCGAGCCGCAGCAGGTGCCGCGACAGATGGAAGTCGTACGGTCCGCCGGAATCCTGCAACGCCACGCTCACTGCGTGCTCGCTGGAGTTCTGCCCTTCGGCCACGGGGGCGATATCGATCCCGACGAATTCGCTGACATCCCACGGCAGCGCGCCCGCCGCGCCGGAGCCGATTTCCTCGGTGATGGTGAACAGCGGATGGCAGTCGATCGGCGGTTCCCGGCCGCTCTCCCGGATGGCCTTCAATGCCGCCAGGAGCGCGGCGGCGCCAGCCTTGTCGTCGAGGTGGCGGGCGCTGATGTGGCCGCTCTCGGTGAACTCCGGCAGAGGATCGAAGGCGACGAAATCACCGATGGCCACGCCCAGCGTCTCGCTGTCTGCGCGGCTCACGGTGTAGATGTCCAGGCGCAGTTCGACGTGATCCCAACTGATCGGCAGGGTATCCACTGCAGTATTGAACGCATGCCCGGAAGCCAGTAACGGCAGTACGCTGCCGCGCAGCACGCCATTCTCGCAGAACACCGTGACGCGGCTCCCCTCGGCGAAGCGACTCGACCAGCAGCCCACTGGCGCGAGCGCCAGCCGGCCATTGGGCTTGATCTCGCGGACGATGGCGCCAATCGTGTCGAGGTGCGCCGAGACCGCACGGTCCGGGCTGTTGCGGCGGCCCGCCAGCGTTGCGCGGATGGTGCCGCGGCGGGTCATCTCGAAGGGTACGCCAATCTCCTCCAGGCGCTCGCCAACGTAGCGCACGATGGTGTCGGTGAAGCCGGTGGGGCTCGGGATGGCGAGCATTTCCAGCAACACGCGTTGCAGGTAGTTAAGGTCGGGTTGTGGCAATGGGCTCATGCCGAAGCCTCCGTGCCGGGGTGGAATTCGCGGTGCAGCAGCTCGCGGCTGAGCGGGAAAAGCAGATCGAGGAAGCGCTCGGCGGTGGGCTGCGGTTCGTGGTTGGCCAGGCCAGGGCGTTCGTTCGCCTCGATGATCACGTAATCGGGCTGGTCGGCCTCGCGCACCAGCAGGTCCAGGCCGGTGACAGGGATCTCCAGCGCCCGTGCCGCGCGGATCGCGGCTTCGGCAAGCTTCGGGTGCAGGCGCTCGGTGACGTCCTCCAGAGTGCCTCCGGTATGCAGGTTGGCTGTGCGGCGCACGGCCAGGCGCTGGCCGCTGGGCAGCACGTCGTCGTAGCCGAAGCCGGCGGCGGCAAGGGTGCGCTCGGTTTCGCCATCCAGCGGAATGCGGCTTTCGCCGCCGGTGGCGGCCTGGCGACGGCGGCTCTGCGCTTCGATCAGCTTGCGGATGCTGTGCCGGCCATCGCCGATCACTTCGGCGGGGCGGCGGATCGCGGCGGCCACCACTTCGTAGCCGATCACTACGATGCGCAGGTCCTGGCCGGTGTGGTAGCTCTCCAGCACGACGCGTGTGTCGAACTGCCTGGCGTGGGCGATGGCGTTCTCCACCTCGGCGGGGCTGCGCAGATCCACGGCGACGCCCTGGCCCTGTTCGCCGTCCACCGGCTTGACCACCAGGGCGCCGTGTTCGCGGAGGAACTCGGCGTTTTCCCTGGCGCTACCCGCCAGGCGCTGGCGCGGCTGGCACAGGCCGCTGCGTTCCAGGGCTCGGTGGGTGAGGATCTTGTCCTGGCACAGGCTCATGCTCACCGCGCTGGTCAGGTCGCACAGCGATTCGCGGCAGCGTATGCGCCGCCCCCCCTGGGTCAGCGTGAAGATACCGGCGTCGGCGTCCTGGACCTGCACTTCGATACCGCGGCGATGGGCTTCGTCGACGATGATCCGCGCATACGGATTGAGCCCTTCCTCCGGACCGGGGCCGAGGAAAAGCGACTGATTGATGCCGTTCTTGCACTTGATGGCGAAGGTTGGCAGCTCGCGGAAACGCAGCTTGCGATACAGCGCCTTGGCCTGCTGGTTGCCATGCAGCACGGAAAGGTCCAGGTACGCCAGGCCGCGGCTCATGAAGTGCTCGATCAGGTGGCGGACCAGCGCTTCGCCTACGCCGGGGCGGCTCGATTGTGGGTCCACCGCCAGGCACCAGAGGCTGGAGCCGGCTTCCGGGTCGCGGAACGCCTTGGCGTGGTTGATGCCCATGACCGTGCCGATCACCGTGGCGGTCTCGTCGTCCTCGGCCAGCCAGTAAGCCGGGCCGCCCTGGTGGCGTGGGGTGACGTTGGATGGATCGACCGGCAGCATGCCGCGCGCCAGGTACAGGCGGTTGATCGCCGCCCAGTCCTCGTCGCTGTGCACCCGACGGATGCGGAATCCACGAAACGGCCGGCGCGCCGGGCGGTAGTCGGTGAACCACAGACGCAAGGCGTCCGAGGGATCGAGGAACAGTTGTTGCGGCGCCTGCGCCAGCACTTGCTGGGGCGCTGCGACGTAGAGGGCGATATCGCGCTCGCCGGGCCGTTCGTTGAGCAGCTCCGCGGCCAGTTGTTCGGCGGTGGCGAAGGTATGCCCGATCAGCAGCCGTCCCCAGCCGCATTGCAGGATCAGCGGGCCTTCGTGGCCCTGGGCGTGGTCGCCGGCGAAACGCGCCTGCAACCGTTCGTAGGTCGGCGTCTGGCCTCTGAGCAGGCGCTGTTGGTTCAGATGGGTCTTCATGATGCACTCCCTGAAGGAATTCGTCCTGGGCCTCACAAGCCTTGTTCGGTCAGCCAGAGGTTGAGCGCGGCCAGTTGCCAGAGCTTGGAGCCGCGCAGTGGCGTCAGGTCGCTCGAAGGATCACTGAGCAGACGGTCGAACATCGCTGTCTCGAACAGCCCGCGGTCCTGGCTCGGGTCCAGCAGCAGTTCGCTGACCCAGGCGCGGGTGTTGCCTTGCAGATGCTTGAGTCCCGGCACAGGGAAGTAGCCCTTGGGACGGTCGATGACCTCGCGGGGAATGATGCGGCGGGCGGCGGCCTTGAGCACCTGCTTGCCGCCGTCGCCGAGCTTGAAGCGCGACGGGATGCGTGCCGAAAGCTCCGCTACGCGGTAGTCGAGGAACGGTACGCGGGCTTCCAGGCCCCAGGCCATCGTCATGTTGTCGACACGCTTGACCGGGTCGTCCACCAGCATGATCGTGCTGTCCAGGCGCAGCGCCTTGTCCACCGGGTCGTCTGCCCCCGGCTGGGCGAAATGCTCGCGGACGAACTGGCCGGCCACGTCCTCCACCCGCAGCGCTTCGCGCACGGTGTCCAGGTACTCGCCGTGGCTGCGGTCGAAGAACGCCGCGCGGTAGGCCTGCAGCGGATCCTTCGCGCCAGCCACCTTCGGGTACCAGTGATAGCCGGCGAACAGTTCGTCGGCGCCCTGGCCACTCTGCACCACCTTGCAGTGCCGTGATACCTCCCGCGAGAGCAGGTAGAAGGCGATGCAGTCGTGGCTCACCATTGGCTCGCTCATGGCGCGGAATGCTGCCGGCAACTCTGCGATGACTTCCTTCTCATCGATGCGCAACTGGTGGTGGCGGGTGCCGTAGCGCTGGGCGATCAGGTCCGAATACTGGAACTCGTCGCCGCGCTCGCCGCCGGCATCCTCGAAGCCGATGGAGAAGGTCAGCAGGTCGTTCACGCCGGCTTCATGCAGCAGGCCGACCAGCAGGCTCGAATCCACCCCGCCGGAAAGCAGCACGCCAACCTCGCGGGCAGCGCGCTGGCGCACGCTGACGGCGTCGCGCAGGCTGGCGAGCAGGCGGTCTTCCCAGTCGTCGGGGGTCAGTTCGCGCTCATCGGGCAAGGGGCCGTAGTCCAGGGACCACCAGCGATGACGCTCGCTGTGGCCGTCGGCGTCGATGGTCATCCAGGTTGCCGGCGGCAGTTTCTTCACCTCCGACAGCAGCGTGCGCGGGGCGGGCACGACGGCGTGGAAGTTGAGGTAGTGGTTGAGCGCCACCGGGTCCAGCGCCGGGTCGATGTCGCCGCCCTTGAGCAGCGCCGGCAGGCTGGATGCGAAGCGCAGGCGCTGGCCGTTCTGCGACAGATACAACGGCTTGATGCCGAGGCGGTCGCGGGCGATGAACAGGCGCCGTTTGTCGCGTTCCCAGATGGCGAAGGCAAACATGCCATTGAGGCGTGGCAATAGTTGTTCGCCCCAGGCGTGATATCCCTTTAGAAGTATTTCGGTATCGCCACCGGAAAAGAAACAATAGCCAAGCGCTTCCAGCTCACGGCGCAGCTCGGGGTAGTTGTAGATGGCGCCGTTGAAGACCAGCGACAGGCCCAGCGATGTATCGATCATCGGCTGGCCCGAGGCTTGGGCCAGGTCCATGATCTTCAGCCGCCGATGCCCCAGAGCCACTGGCCCTTCGCTGTGGAAGCCCCAGGCATCGGGGCCTCGCGGGGCGAGGTGATGGGTTATGCGTTCGACTGCCGCGAGATCGGCAGCCTGGTTATCGAAGCGAAGTTCTCCTGCTATTCCGCACATGTCCTTACCGGTTCTCCGTTGGGGATGAGTGGGTGGCCCCTCACGAGGGCCTTAGGGGAGGACCGCCTGATTGGATGAGAGTTCTAATTGATTTCATTGAGGAAGTTTCACGACGCAGGTGAACGATCATGGCCGATAGCAAATCTCCGACACGCAATGCCCATGCCCTCTCGATGCTCCAGGCGCTGCGCCGGCTGCAGCAGGCGGCCGAGGTGCACTCCAAGAGCCTGGGGCGCGATGGCGAGCTGACCCCGCTGCACCTGCTGATCCTGCAGGTGGTGGAATTGGAGGGTGAAATTACCGCCGGTCAGTTGGCCAGGCATGTAGCCCTGTCTCAATCGTCGCTTTCCAGCGCGCTGGCGCGGCTGGAGAGCCGGGGATTGTTGAGCCGCCGCCGCGATGACGACGACCGCCGCAAGCAATGGCTCAGCCTGGAGGGCGAGGGCCAGCGGGCGTTGCGCAACGCGCCGGAACTGTTGCCCGAACATGCCCTGGAGCGCTTTGCCGGGCTGCCCGAATGGGAGCAGCACGCCATCCTCGCCGGGCTGCTGCGTGCCGCCGAACTGTTCGAAGCCCCGGAAGTCGGGGCGGAGCCGGAGGAGGAGGAATTCTGAGCCTCAGCCCAGCAGCTTCTGCGCGGCCAGCGACAGGCTGACCGCTACCAGCATCATGGCGAACAGGCGCTGCAGGGTCTGCCCACCCAGGCGGACCGCCAGGCGATTGCCGAACAGCACTCCCAGCGCACCGCCCGCGGCGAGACAGGCCAGCAGCGGCAGCGGCGGTTGCGCGTGGCTCAGGTAGAGCAGGAAGCCGCCGCCGGAGACCAGCGCGATCACCGCCATCGAGGTGGCCGTCGCCGCCAGCATCGACAGCGGCGTGAACCACAGCAGCCCCGGCACGATGAGGAAGCCGCCACCTACTCCCATCAGTCCCGAGAGCAATCCCACCGCCAGGCCGACGCCGAGCAACGGGCCGTTGCGCATCGGCTTGCCGACCTTGCGAGGTTGGCTGGAGCCTTGCCACATGCGCCACGCCGACCAGAGCACCAGCACGCAGAAGCCCACGATCAGCCACGAGTCCGGTACGTAGCGCCCCAGCCATTGGCCGGCGGCGTTGCCTGGCCAGCCGGTGATCACCAGCCAGAACAGCGGCCTCCAGGCCACTTGTCCCTGGCGTGCCCGGGGCACCGCGCCGACCGCAGCGGAAAGCGCCACGGCACCCAGGCTGACACCAATCGCGTCATGCAGCGGCAGGTGCAGGCTGAGCAGCAGCGGCAGCGCCACCAGCGAGCCGCCGGCACCGGTCAAACCGAGCAGCAGGCCGAGGATCAGGCCGATGGCGGAAGATTCCAGCAGTAGTGCATCCATGTCGGTGGTCCGCTCTGGAAGCTTGTCGCGGCAGCGAGTGCCGCGACTGATGATCAGGAGGCGTTCTGCCCGCGCACGACTTCGCGCAGGAAGAATCGGTTCGGATGGCAGGCCTCGGCGACGGAGCGCGGCAATGGCAGCGGTTCGTCGTCCAGCCAGGCGGCCAGCAGTTCGCCGGCCAGCGGGGCGGTCACCAGCCCGCGCGAGCCGTGGGCACTGTTGAGGTACAGGCCGTCGAGCCAGGGGCAGGGCGTGTCCGGCACCTGCCGGGCATCCTTGCCGAGGATGGCGTAGGCCTTGGCGAAGGCGGCGCGCTCGGCCAGCGGGCCAACCAGCGGCAGGTAGTCCGGCGTGGTGCAGCGGAACGCCGCGCGGCCTTCCAGGGTTGCCGGATCCAGCGTGGCGACGCCCAGGCGCTGGCCCAAGTCCGGGGAAATCTCCGCCAGCAACTCCAGATTGCCCAGGTGTTCTTCCAGCGATGGCTCGGTATCCGTGCGCTTGAAGTCGAAACTGGCGCCGAGTGTATGCTCGCCGCCGCGTGCCGGTGCGACGTAGCCCTCGGCGCAGACTACGGTACGCAGCGCCTCGCTCGTGGCGGTTGCCGGCAGGCGGGTGATCTGCCCGCGAATGCGCTTGAGCGGCAGGCTGCTGGCGCCCTCGAAGTCACGCACCTGGGCGGCGGTGGCGAGGATGGCGACCGGCGCGGCGGCCAGTTTCTCATCGCCGTGCCAGGCGCTCCAGCCGTCGGCATCGCGTTGCAGGCGGACCTGCCGGCCAGTCACCACGCGGATGTTCGGATGCTGTGCCAGCAGACGGCAGAGTGCCGGCGGGTGCACCCAGCCGGCTTCGGGGAAAAACAGCCCGCCGGCTGGCAGGCCGACTCCGGCGACGGCTTGGGCCGCGCTCTGGTCGAGCACGCGCAGCAGCGATGCGGGGAAGGCGGCGGCCAGTTGCGCCTGGCGCTGTGTCTCGGTCTCGTCGAAGCCCAGTTGCAGCACGCCGCAGGCCGACCATTGCGTGCCTGCCTGCAGGCGCTCGATCAGCCGGCGAGTGTGGCCGAAGCCGCTGATGATCAGCCGCGACAGCGCCGTGCCGTGGGCGGAGAGCTTGAGGTAGAGCACACCTTGCGGATTGCCCGAGGCCTCCTCGGCCAGCGCGCCATGTCGTTCGATCAGCGTCACCTGCCAGCCGCGCGCGGCGAGGCTCGCTGCACTGGCGCAGCCGGCCATGCCGCCGCCGATCACCAGTGCCGTGCGTGGCCCCTTCGGGCGGGCGGGGCGGGCATACCAGGGTTTGCCTGTCGGTTGTTCGCTGCCGGTGTATTCGCCCTGCGACATTTCCCATTTCTTGCCGAAACCGGGTGTCCGGCGGATGACGAAGCCGGCTGCAATCAGCCCGCGGCGGACGAAGCCGGCGCTGGTGAAGGTGGCCAGGGTCGTGCCCGGCGCCGAGAGGCGGGCCAGTTCGGCGAACAGCGCGTCGGTCCACATCTCGGGGTTCTTCGCCGGCGAGAAACCATCGAGGAACCAGGCGTCGATACGTGCGTCCAGTTCCGGCAGTGTTTCCAGTACATCGCCCACCAGCAGGGTCAGGACCACGCGGCCGCCGGCGAAGACAAAGCGCTGGAAGCCGGGATTGACCGCTACATACTGCGCCAGCAACTGCCGCGACCAGGGCAGCAGCTCCGGCCACAGAGCCAGGGCGCGGTGCAGGTCGTCCGGCGCTACCGGGAACTTCTCCACGCTGACGAAGTGCAGCCGCGCATCCGCCGGGGCCAGCTCCTCGAAGCGTTGCCAGGTGCAGAGGAAGTTCAGCCCGGTGCCGAAGCCGGTCTCGCCGATGCACAGGCGGCCGCCGGCGGGCAGCGCGGCAAAGCGTTCGGCCAGGCGGTTGCCATCGAGGAATACGTGGCGCGTTTCGTCGATGCCGGAGGCGCGGGAAAAGTACACGTCGCCGTAGGTTCGGGACGTAGGCTGGCCGTTCTCGTCCCAGTCGATCTGGGCACTGTGGATATCAGGCATGTGATGCGGGTTGGCAGTGAAACGAAGGCGGCAGTTTAGCCGATCCTCCGCACAGACAGCCTGCGTCACATCCGCTACCTTGTAGAGATTTAGCAGTCTGAATCGGGTGTTCCTGCCGCGCCGGAGCATCGTCAGATTCACTTCAGGGAGAGGTGCATGTTCGAGTCCGCCGAAATCGGTCATTCCATCGACAAGGAAACCTACGAGAAGGAAGTCATCGTCCTGCGCGAGGCGCTGCTTGAAGCCCAGTACGAGCTCAAGCAGCAGTCGCGCTTCCCGGTGATCATCCTGATCAATGGCATCGAGGGCGCCGGCAAGGGCGAGACGGTCAAGCTGCTCAACGAATGGATGGATCCACGCCTGATCCAGGTGGAGAGCTTCCTGCTGCCGAGCGACGAGGAGCTGTCACGGCCTTCCCAGTGGCGCTTCTGGCGCCGCCTGCCGCCCAAGGGACGGATCGGCATCTTCTTCGGCAACTGGTACAGCCAGATGCTTTACGCGCGGGTCTCCGGCGAGATCAAGGACAGCCGCCTGGACGTCGCCATCAATGCAGCCGAGCGTTTCGAGCGGATGCTCTGCGACGAGGGCGCGCTGATCTTCAAGTTCTGGTTCCACCTGTCCAAGAAGCAGCTCAAGGAGCGGCTCAAGGCGCTGGAAAGCGACCCGCAGCGTAGCTGGCAGCTCAGTGAGGTGGACTGGAAGCAGAGCGAGGTCTACGACAAGTTCGTGCGCTATGGCGAGCGCGTGCTGCGCCGCACCAGCCGCGACTATGCGCCCTGGTACATCGTCGAGGGCGCCGAGGAACGCTACCGCAGCCTGACGGTGGGCCGCACCATCCTCGAAGGCTTGCAGGCTGCGCTCAAGCTCAAGGCCCGGCCCACGCCGCAGCCGCACGCGGCGCCGCTGGTCTCCAGCCTGGACAACAAGGGGCTGCTCGGTGCGCTGGACCTCACTCTGAGCCTGGACAAGGACCAGTACAAGGAACAACTGGCCAAGGAGCAGGCGCGCCTGGCTACGCTGATGCGCGACAAGCGCTTCCGCAGCCACTCGCTGATCGCCGTGTTCGAGGGCAATGACGCCGCCGGCAAGGGTGGCGCCATCCGCCGCGTGACCGATGCGCTGGACCCCCGGCAGTATCGCATCGTGCCGATCGCCGCGCCGACCGAGGAAGAGCGCGCGCAACCTTACCTGTGGCGCTTCTGGCGGCATATCCCGGCACGCCGGCAGTTCACCATCTTCGACCGTTCCTGGTATGGCCGCGTGCTGGTGGAGCGTGTCGAGGGGTTCGCCTCGGATGCCGACTGGCTGCGTGCCTATGCCGAGATCAACGACTTCGAGGAGCAGTTGGTGGACTTCGGCATCGTCCTGGTGAAGTTCTGGCTGTCCATCGACCAGGAGACCCAACTGGAACGCTTCAAGGAGCGTGAGTCGATTCCGTTCAAGCGCTTCAAGATCACCGAGGAGGACTGGCGCAACCGCGACAAGTGGGACCTCTACGTTGACGCGGTGGGCGACATGGTCGACCGCACCAGCACGGAGATCGCGCCCTGGACTCTGGTGGAGGCGAACGACAAGCGGTTTGCGCGGGTTAAGGTGCTGCGCACCATCAACGATGCGCTGGAAGCGGCCTACGCGAAGAAGAAGGGCTGAGGCCCTGGCCGCAGGCTTGCTTGAGCGCGGGCAAGCCGCGCTCCGGCGAAGGCATCGAATGCCGCTATCGAGCTCCGCCGCAGGATGGGTGGAGCTTGCTCAGTGGCCAAGAGCGGGGCTCCTGGCGCGGGCGGCGTCCTTCGCTGGGGGCTTGCCCGCGGTCCATCGGTACCGTCCGACGCAGGGCTAGGTTCCGGCTTTCTGCGATGGCTTCGGCGCCCCTACCAGCCGTCCCATCGCCCCGGCGATCCCCATTTCCCGCAGCACCCGCAGTTCCCCGTCGGTTTCCACCATCTCCGCGATCAACGGCAGGTCGATGCTGTTCGCCGCGCGGAATACCGCTTCGATGAACAGGCGCTTGTCGTTGTCCTGGTCGATGGCGCGGATGTAGCTGCCGTCGATCTTCAGGTAGGCCAGCCCCAGGCGGGTGAGGTTGCCGATCAGGCTGAAGCGGCCGCCGAAATGCTGCAGGCCGAGTTTGCAGCCAGTGTCCTGCACTGCCTGGCTCAGGCGTTCCAGTTCCGCGGGGGGCGGCAGGTAGCGCTCGTCCACCTCCAGGATCATCAACTGCGCTTGCTCAGGATGCGCGCGCAGTACCTCGAACAGTTGGCGCAGCGGTTCGGCGCTGCGCACGGTTTCGGCGGAGAGCGACAACGCCAGTGGCGAGGGGTGCCGCGCGAGGTGGGCGAGGGCGTGTTCGAGCATCGCCAGGTCGAAGCGGGCAGACCAGCCGAAACGTTCTATCCACGGCAGGAACTGCCCGGCGGCCACGGCTTCGCCCTTCGGGTCGAGCAGGCGGGCGAGGACCTTCTGGTGCAGCAACTCGCCATGCTCGGCGCAGGCGCGGACTGGCTGGAACCATAGCTGGAGCTTGCCCTTCTGCAACGCATCGTCGAGCCAGTCGCGCCAGGCGCGGGAATCCTGTGCCGGTTGCACGCCTGAGTTGTCCAGGCGTTGCCAGAAGCGCGTGCTGGAACTTTGCGCCTGCGCCAGCGCCTGGTCGGCGCGGGAGAGGATGCTGGCCGGCGATTCGCCGGGACGGAATGCCGCCAGCCCCAGATGTGCCACTGGGGTGCAGTCGCTGGCGCCGGTGCCGCGCAGGTTTTCCAGAGACGCGCTCAGTTCTTCGGCGAGCTGCTCGGCGCCGGCGCTGTCCAGGCCCGGGGCGAGCAGGGTGAACTCGCCGCCTCGGCTGCGCGCGGCCAGCCAGTCGGGGGTGCCGTGCTGCTGGCGCTCGCGTTCCAGCAGTTCGGCCACGTCTCGGATCAGTGCGTCGGTGCGCTGCCCGCCCAGGCGCTGGTTGAGCCCGGCCAGGTCGTTCAACCGCAACAGCAGCAGGTAGCCGGCGGCGTTCTGTTCGGTGGGCGAGAGCTGCGCATCCAGCCGGGCGTCGAACAGGCGGCGGTTGGCCAGGCCCGAGAGAGCGTCCTGGTAGGCTTCCTCACGCAGTTTTTCGCTGCGGGTGGCCTCTTCGGCAAACAGCGCCTTGAGCTTGTCGACCATCTGGTTCATGGCCTGCACCACGCGCTTGAGCTCCGGCGTGCGCGGTTCCCTGGGCAAGGTGAGGAATTCTCGGCGGGTGATGGCCTGGGCCTGCTGGACCATCTGCTCCAGCGGCTTGAGCTGGGTGCGCAGCAGCCAACCGCCGAGCACGGCGCTGACCAGCCCGCAAACCAGCAGCCAGGCCAGGCTGCCCAGCGCGCCGTCCCATAGCTTGGCCAGCGCGAACTGTGGATGGCTGACCACTTCGACCCGCGCGGCCTGTTCCCAGCCGCGCATGATCAGCGCGTCGCCGCCCTGGGCCTTGAGGTTCACCAGGCGGGCGAACCAGTGCGGCACCTGGTCTGACTGGGTGCTGGTGTCGCGTTCGACGATCACCTTGCCCTCGGGAATGCTGACCACGCGGATGGTGGCGAAGTAGCCGGAGTCGAAGATCGAGCTGACCATCAGTTCGATCATCGCCGGGTCGTCGACATGCGGCGTCAGCGACAGGCCAAGCGCGGTGGCGGCGTCCTGGGCGTGGGAGCGAAGCTGGCTGATCATCTGCTCGCGGGAGCTTTCCAGGCTGGCGGCGAAGCTGCCGGCGAAGGCCACTACGAGGAACAGGCAGATTGCCAGGAACAGTTGCTTGAGCAATGACATGCCGGGTTCTCCTATCGCATCTCGTCGAGGTCAATGCCCTCGGCGCGCATCTTGGTCAACAGGTCCTGCCAGCGCGACAGCTTCTTGCTGTCGCCGGTGCGCTTGCCGCCGTTGGGGCCGGGCAGCCACAGCCCTTCGGCGTTGAAGGCGTAGACGGGCAGGAGGTCCTTGCGCTGGGAGGCGGGCTTGATCTGCGGGATCAGGTTGTCCAGTACCAGCGGTTCGGCGGTGGGCGAGGCGTAGTAGGTGAGCACCATGTGCGCCTGGTTCTGTTGCAGCGCCTTGACGTAGGTGATGCGCAGCTTGTCGCTGGCGACGCCGAGACGGCGCAGGGTGACGAACTTGGCGATGGAGTAATCCTCGCAGTCCCCTGCGCCCTTGTAGAGCGCTTCGATCGGTGTCGCCCAGTAATCCTCCTGGTGCCAGACGGTGCGGTCGTCGGTGAATACCAGGGCGCCGTTGAAGAAGGCATTCACGGCCTTGAGCTTGGCGGCTTCGTCGAGGTTTTCGCTGGAGTCGATCAGGCGGCCCCAGTCCTGGATACGGGTCTTCGCAGGACCAAGGTTGCCGTAGCGTTGCTCGGCGTTTCTGAGGATGGCATCGAAATTCCAGGCGGCGGTGGCGGTCAGCGCCAGGAGCAGCAGCAAAAGCACGCCGGCCCGCAGACGCAGCGGGCTGGCGAACAGCCTTCGGGCTCCTCGGGATGGCTGCATCGCCAGCGCTCCATGTGGAATGAGTGGAGTCTAGGCGGTCCGTGAAAACTTGCGCCGGCAACTCGCCAGCGACCTCCGGGCCGCTGCTGACGGGGCCTGTGGCGAAACTGTCAGGATTGTCATTTAAGGGTCAGCGTGGGGTCCCGGGTGCTGGCCTATAAACGCAGGATGTGGCCCTTGTGGCCGGACCAGGCGTAGGGAGAGCGGGATGCGGGGCCAACGGCGGGTGTGGGTTGCGGCGGGTGTGTTGGGAGCGGCCATCGTAGCGGCGGGGCTGTGGGGGATCGGCGGCAGGCAGGACGCGCCGCGCGCTGCCGCGCAACCCGCCGGGATTCCGGTAACCCTGGCGCGGGTCGCGCACGAGGACCTGACGCAGAACATCGATGGCGTCGGCACCGTCACTTCGCTGCACAGCGTGCTGGTGCGTCCGCAGGTGGAAGGCCTGCTCACTGCGCTGTTGGTGGAAGAGGGGCAGATGGTCGAAAAGGGCCAGTTGCTGGCGACCATCGACGACCGCGCCATCGCTGCGGCGCTGGAGCAGGCCGAGGCGACCCGGCAGAGCAACCAGGCGCAGTTGCGCATCGTCGAGCAGGATCTGCAGCGCTATCGCACCCTTAGCCAGCGCGGCTCGATCTCCCGGCAGATACTGGAACAGACAGAGGCCGAGGCTGCGCGCCTGCGCGGCACCCTGCGCGGCAACCAGGCGACCATCGAGGCCGAGCGCGTGCGCCTGTCCTATACCCGCATTACTTCGCCGGTGGCCGGGCGCGTCGGCATCCGCAACGTCGACGTCGGCAACCTGCTGCGTACCAATGACAGCAGCGGCCTGTTCACGGTCACCCAGATGTCGCCGATTTCCGTGGTCTTCGCCCTGCCGCAGGAAACCCTGCCTCGGCTGCAGCCGCTGCTGGGCGGCGCCGCGCCGGTGGTTGCCCATAGCCGGGATGGCGGCGAGCTGCTGGGCGAGGGGCACCTGAACAGCATCGACAACCAGGTGGCCAGCAGCACCGGCACCATCCGCGCCAGGGCGGTCTTCGACAATCCCGATGGCAAGCTGTGGCCGGGGCAGTTCGTCACCGTCGACCTGCGCGCCGGGGTGCTGCGCAATGGCCTGGTGCTGGACAGCCGGGCGGTGCGCCGCGGCCTGGATGGCGCCTACGTGTTTCGCATCGAGGAGGGCAAGGCGCAGAAGGTGCCGGTGCGCATCGTGCAGGAAGTGGAGGGCCGCAGCCTGATCGAAGGGCTGGCGGCGGGCGATGAAGTGGTGCTCGATGGCCACTCGCGGCTGACGCCGGGGGCGCGGGTCGAGATACAGGGCGATGCGCAGGCGCTGGCGCGCCGGAGCCAGCCATGACTGTGCGCGCCGGCATGTCCGGCTGGTGTGTGCGCCACCCTATCGCGACCTGCCTGCTGACGCTCGCCTCGCTGTTGCTCGGCCTGCTGGCTTTCCTGCGGCTGGGCGTGGCGCCGTTGCCGCAAGTGGACTTCCCCACTATCCAGGTGCAGGCGCTGCTGCCCGGCGGCAGCCCGGAGACGATGGCTTCCTCGGTGGCGACGCCACTTGAGGTGCAGTTCAGCGCCATCCCCGGCATTACCGAGATGCTCTCCACCAGCGCGCTGGGTTCGACCACGCTGACCCTGCAGTTCGAGCTGGAGAAGAACATCGATGTCGCCGCCCAGGAGGTCACCGCCGCGATCAATGCCGCCTCCGGACGCCTGCCGGCGAACATGCCGAACCTGCCGACCTGGCGCAAGATCAACCCGGCGGACAGCCCGATCATGATCCTGCGGGTGAACTCGGAACTGATGCCGCTGATCGAGCTGAGCGACCTGGCCGAGGTGTTGCTGGCGCGGCAGCTCAGCCAGATCGGCGGGGTGGGACAGATCTTCGTGGTCGGCCAGCAGCGCCCGGCGATTCGCATCCAGGCGCAGCCGGAGAAGCTCGCCGCGTACCGCCTGACCCTCGGCGACCTGCGCCAGTCGTTGCAATCGGCGAGCGTCAACCTGGCCAAGGGCGCGTTGTTCGGCGATGGCAGGGTGTCCACGCTGGCGGCCAATGACCAGTTGTTCAGCCCTGACGAATACGGCGATCTCGTCGTGGCCTACCGTGCTGGCGCTCCGGTATTCCTGCGCGATCTGGCGCGGGTGGTGAAGGCGCCCGAAGACGACTACGTGCAGGCATGGCCGGATGGTCGGCCTGGCGTGGCGCTGGTCATCCTGCGCCAGCCCGGCGCCAATATCGTCGAGACGTCCGACGCCATCCAGGCCGAGCTGCCGCGCCTGCGCGAGATGCTGCCGGCGGGTGTCGAGGTGGAGGTGCTCAACGACCGCACCCGGACCATTCGTGCCTCGCTGCACGAGGTAGAGCTGACCCTGTTGCTGACGATGGGCCTGGTGGTGCTGGTGATGGGCCTGTTCCTGCGCCAGCTTTCGGCAACCCTGATCGTCGCCACGGTACTTGCGGTTTCGCTCAGTGCGAGTTTCGCGGCGATGTACCTGCTCGGCTTCACGCTGAACAACCTGACCCTGGTGGCGCTGATTATCGCCGTGGGGTTCATCGTCGACGATGCCATCGTGGTCGTGGAGAACATCCATCGTCATCTGGAACAGGGCAAGGACCGCTTGCAGGCGGCGCTGCAGGGCGCCTCGGAGATCAGCTTCACGGTGGTCTCCATCAGCTTCTCGCTGATCGCCGCGTTCATTCCGCTGCTGTTCATGGGCGGTATCGTCGGGCGGCTGTTCCGCGAGTTCGCCGTCAGCGTCACGGTAGCCATCCTGATTTCGGTGCTGGCCTCGCTGACCGTGGCGCCAATGCTCGCCTCGCGCTTCATGGGCGCACCGAAGCATGGGCACGGCCAGAGCGGGATTTCCGGGTGGCTGCTGGCGCGCTACGCCAGGGGGCTGGACTGGTCGCTGAGTCACCAGCGCACTGTGCTGGCCGGTTTCGGGCTCTGCGTGGCCATCGCGGTGGCCGGGTATGTCGGGATTCCCAAGGGCTTCTTCCCGTCCCAGGACACCGCCTTCGTGTTCGGCACCACCCAGGCGGCGGAGGATATCTCCTATGCCGACATGGCCGGGAAGCATCGCCAGCTCGCCGAGATCGTCGCCGCCGACCCGGCGGTGCAGAGCTACAACCATGCCATCGGCATCACTGGCGGCAGCCAGAGCCTGGCCAACGGGCGCTTCTGGATCGTGCTCAAGGACCGCGGTGACCGCGATGTCTCGGTGGATGAGTTCATCAACCGCCTGCGGCCCAAGCTGGCCAAGGTGCCGGGGATCGTCCTCTATCTGCGCTCGGCGCAGGACATCAACCTCGCCACCGGGCCGGTGCGCACCCAGTACCAGTACGCATTGCGCAGCAACGACAGCGCCGCGCTGGCGCTGTGGGCGGACCGCCTGACCGAGCGGCTGAAGGCCGAAGGCGGCCTGCAGGATGTATCCAACGACTTGCAGATGGGCGCCAGCATTACCTCTTTGCAGATCGATCGTGTGGCGGCGGCGCGTTTCGGATTGTCCGCCGAGGACATCAGCCAGACGCTCTACGACGCTTTTGGCCAGCGCCAGGTCGGCGAATTCCAGACCGAGATCAACCAGTACAAGGTCATCCTCGAACTCGATTCCCGCCAGCGCGGCCGCGCCGAGAGCCTGGCCTGGTTCCACCTGCGTTCTCCGCTGACCGGCGAGATGGTACCGCTGGCGGCGGTGGCCAAGGTCGTTCCGGCGAAGTCCGGGCCGTTGCAGATCAACCACAACGGCATGTTCCCGGCGGTCACGCTGTCCTTCAACCTGTCGCCGGGCATGGCGCTCGGCGACGCCGTACAACTGGTGCAGCGCGTGCAGGAGGAGATCGGTATGCCGGCCAGCATCGGTGGCCAGTTCCAGGGCGCGGCGCGGGCGTTCCAGAGTTCGCTGGCGACCCAGCCGCTGCTGATTCTTGCGGCGCTGTTCGCGGTCTACGTGATCCTCGGCGTGCTCTACGAGAGCTTCGTGCACCCGCTGACGATTCTTTCCACGCTGCCCTCGGCGGGCATCGGCGCGGTGTTCCTGCTCTGGGGCTGGGGGCTGGAGTTCTCGGTGATGGCGCTGATCGGCCTGGTGCTGTTGATCGGCATCGTCAAGAAGAACGGCATCCTGATGGTCGACTTCGCCCTGGCCGCCCAGCGCCAGCGTGGGCTGTCGCCCTTCGAGGCGATCCGCGAGGCATGCCTGGCGCGTTTCCGGCCGATCATGATGACCACGCTGGCGGCGCTGCTGGGCGCCATTCCGCTGATGATCGGCTTCGGCACCGGCTCGGAACTGCGCCAACCGCTGGGTGTGGCAGTGGTCGGCGGGCTGATCGTGAGCCAGGCGCTGACGCTGTTCAGCACGCCGGTGGTGTACCTGGCGCTGGACCGTCTGTTCCACCGCCCGCCGCAGCCCCTGGCCATTGGAGGTGCGGCGTGAGGCGGGGCTGGGTAGCATGTCCGGCGGACGCATCAAACGGAGCTCCGGCATGCGCGTACTGATTGTCGAAGACGAGAGCAAGACCGCCGACTACCTGCAGCGCGGGCTGAGCGAGCAGGGCTTCACCGTGGACGTGGCGGCCAACGGCATCGATGGCCGGCACCTGGCGCTCAACGGCGAATACGATGTCATTGTCCTCGACGTGATGCTGCCCGGCATCGATGGCTACGGCGTGCTGCGCGCGCTGCGCGAGCGCCGGCAGACCCCGGTGATCATGCTCACTGCCCGCGAGCGCGTGGAGGACCGCGTGCGCGGCCTGCGCGAAGGCGCCGACGACTACCTGATCAAGCCGTTCTCCTTTCTCGAACTGGTGGCGCGCCTGCAAGCTCTGACCCGGCGCGGCGCACACCTGGAAAACGCCACGCAGATGCGCATCGCGGACCTTGCCATCGATCTGGTCAGCCGCCGTGTCTCCCGTGGCGGCACGCGCCTGGAACTGACTGCCAAGGAGTACTCGCTGCTCTGTGTGCTGGCTCAGCGCAGCGGGGAAATTCTCTCCAAGACGGCCATCGCGGAACTGGTCTGGGACATCAATTTCGATACTGACACCAATGTCGTCGAAGTCGCCATCAAGCGCCTGCGCGCCAAGCTCGACGGGCCGTTCGACACCAAGCTGCTGCACACCATCCGCGGCATGGGCTACGTGCTGGAGAGCCGCGTCGCCCAGGGGCGAGAGGCGTGAAGGGGGTATCGCTGTCGACTCGCCTGGCAGGCATGTTCGGCGCCGCCGCGCTGGGCATCTTTCTGCTCATCGGTTCGACGATCTACTGCGTGCTCGATGCGCAGATCGAGCGCCTGCAGCGTTCCGAGCTGGATACTCGTTTCAACATGGTCGCGCGCATGCTCGACAAGCCCGACCTGGCCCAGCGCTGGCCGCACATGCGGCTCAAGCTCGATACTCTGAGCCAGGAGTACGAGCTGATCCGCTTCTGGATCGACGGCGATGATGCGCGTTTCCGCTACGGCGAGCCCAACGAGGCGGTGCGGCGGATGCTCGGCAGCGGCAACGGTTATGCCGAGCTGGAACTGCCGGGCCATGATTCGCCGCTCAGTGCCCGCGTCGGCCACCTGCCAGCCGGCGATGGCAGGCCGGCGCTGGTGCTGCTCGCGGCCATCGACAGCGTGGCATTCCAGCAGGCGCGGCAGGCCACGCTGATCACGCTGTTCGTACTCTCCGCGCTGGGCACCGCCCTGGCCACTCTGTGTGGCCACTGGATCGCCCGCGTCGGCCTGCGCCCGGTGCACGAGCTTTCCGCCGAGGCTCGGCAGATCAGCCCGAAGCAGTTGTCCCAGCGCTTGCGCCTGGAAGGGTTGCCGGCGGAGCTGTCGACCCTGGCGCGGTCCTTCAACGAGGCACTGGACCGCCTGGAACAGGCTTACCTGCGTCTGGAGTCGTTCAATGCCGATGTTGCCCACGAACTGCGCACGCCACTGGCCAACCTGATCGGCCAGAGCCAGGTGGCGCTGTCCCGCGAGCGCAGTGCGCAGGATTACGAAGAGGTGCTGCAGTCGAACCTGGAGGAACTGGAGCGCCTGCGTGCCATCGTCAACGACATGCTGTTCCTCGCCCGCGTCGACCAGGGCAGCCTTGCCGCCGAGCGGGTGGAAACGTCTCTGGCCGCCGAGGTGGCCAACACGCTCGACTTCCTCGAGGTGATCTTCGATGAGCAGGGCGTGCAGGTGGTCCTGCGTGGAGACGCGCGGGCCGGTGTCGAGCGCGCGCTGTTCCAGCGTGCGGTGACCAATCTGCTGTATAACGCCGCCCAGCACACCGCGCCGGGCGGGCGCATAGAGGTGCGCCTGAGCGGCGAGCGCGGCGCGGCGCAAGTCGAAGTCAGCAACCCCGGCGAGCCGATCAGCGCCGGGCAGCGCGCGCGCCTGTTCGAGCGCTTCTACCGCGCCGATCTCGCTCGTGCCAACAGCCAGAGCAGCCACGGTCTGGGGTTGTCCATCGTCAAGGCGGTGGCGAGCATGCACGGCGGCTCGGTGTTCGTGCGCAGCGAGGGTGGGGTGAATACCTTCGGTTTCACCGTGGACTCGGTGGGACAGGAGGTGCTGCATGAGGCTGGCCGGCGGCCACGGGCGACGCAGGGCTCAGTCTAGGCGGCGGGTCTTGGTGCGGATCAGGTAGATGGTCACCAGTGTCGCGCTGGTCAGCATGAAGGCCCAGGCCCACGGGCGCTGCACCAGATAGCAGGAGAGGGCGATGCTGCTCCACATCAGGCCGATGGCGTAGACCTTGCCCTTGAGCGGGATGCCTTCGCCGTCCAGGTAGTCGCGGATCCACGGGCCGAGTTTCGGGTGGTACACCAGCCAGTCGTAGAATCGCTGGGAGCTGCGCATGAAGCAGCCGGCGGCGAGCAGGAGGAAGGGCGTGGTGGGCAGGACCGGCAGGAAGATGCCGATCACACCCAGTACCACGCTGAGCCAGCCGACGCCGAGCAGGCTGTAGCGGACCCAGGCGTGGCGGCTCTGGCGGATTTCCCGCGGCGGCATCGAGCGATTAGTGAGTGCGCGGTTTCAGGAGCGCTGGTTTCTCTTCCGGGGCCTGGCACAGCAGGAACAGGTTGGTCAGCAGTTCGGGAATCTGCGCGACCATGTCGTCCACCAACTGGCGGTCGCGGGCGATTTCGTCGAATTCAGGCTGCTCGTCGAAGAGGCCGGAGCCGACCATGATCGGCAGCAACAGCTCGCTGACTTCTTCCTCGGCCTGTTCGAACCATACCGCTTCACGCAGGAACACGCCCTCCATGAAGCCGATGCACCAGCCGCGGATGTCGGAGTCGTCCGGCTCGTCACCCAGGTAGGGCTCGCAGGGCAGCTCCAGTTCCTCGTCGCTGGCCAGCAGGCGGGTGATGTGCGCCTTGAGTTGCACAAGGGTGTTCTCGATCTCGGTGCGTTCTTCCTCGCTGCGATAGTGCGGCGGTTCGGCGAACAGGGCATCGATCCACTCGCGATCCGGCACTTCCTCCGGGCAGATCGCCAGGGCGGTCAGATAACCGTGTGCCGCCAGGTAGTCCAAGGCTTCCTCGTGCAGGTCATCGGCATCGAGAAAGGCTTGCAGGCGGGACAGTTGGTCGGCGAAGGACATTCGGGTACTACCTCGGAGGTGATCGGTGCCGAATTGTAGTCTTTCCGCGGCCCCGCGGCAAAAGCGAAATGCCCGCGCAGCCTGTGCCGACGCGGGATTCGGACGCATGTGACGGATTTTTCCACAGTTTCCCGGACAAGGTGCCGGCTGCGGCCGGACGGCTTGCGTATAATGCGCGGCTTCATTCGGAGTCCCACATGCTCGATCAGGCCCAGCGCATCCTCAAAGACGTTTTCGGTTATGACGCCTTCCGCGGCAATCAGGCGCGGATCATCGAGCGCGTGGCCAGCGGCGGCGATGCCCTGGTGCTGATGCCCACTGGCGGCGGCAAGTCGCTGTGCTTCCAGGTGCCGGCGCTGCTGCGCGACGGCCTGACGGTGGTGGTTTCGCCATTGATCGCGCTGATGGAGGACCAGGTTGCCACGCTCGACGAGCTGGGCGTGCCGGTGGCGGCGCTGAACTCCTCGCTCAGCCCCGATGCCCAGCGCGAGATCGCCGACCGCCTGCTGCGTGGCGAGATCAAACTGCTCTACCTCGCCCCGGAGCGCCTGGTGCAGCCGCGCATGCTGGCGTTCCTGCAGCGCCTGCAGATCGGCCTTTTCGCCATCGACGAGGCGCACTGCGTATCGCAGTGGGGCCACGACTTCCGCCCCGAATACCTGCAATTGGGCCAGCTCGCCGAGCTGTTCCCCGACGTGCCGCGCATCGCCCTGACCGCAACGGCGGACATGCGCACCCGCGAGGAGATGATCCAGCGCCTGCACCTGCAGAACGCCGAGCAGTTCCTCTCAAGCTTCGACCGTCCGAACATCTTCTACCGCATCGTGCCCAAGGAGCAGCCGCGCAAGCAATTGCTGGGCTTCCTCGCAGAGCGGCGTGGCGATGCCGGCATCGTCTACTGCATGTCGCGCAAGAAGGTCGAGGAGGTCGCCGAGTTCCTCTCCAGCCAGGGCTTCCCGGCGCTGCCGTACCACGCCGGGCTGTCCAACGACCTGCGCGCCCATCACCAGAAGCGCTTCCTCAACGAGGAAGGGCTGATCATGGTCGCCACCATCGCCTTCGGCATGGGCATCGACAAACCCAACGTACGCTTCGTCGCACATCTGGACTTGCCCAAGAGCCTGGAGGCGTATTACCAGGAGACCGGGCGCGCCGGCCGTGACGGCCTGCCCGCCGATGCCTGGATGGCCTACGGTCTGCAGGACGTCCTGCTGCTGCGGCAGATGATGCAGAACTCCGAGGGTGACGAGCGGCACAAGCGCGTCGAGCGGCACAAGCTCGAAGCCATGCTGGCGCTATGCGAGGAAACCCGCTGCCGCCGCCAGGCGCTGCTGGCCTACTTCGACGAGGTAATGCCCAACCCGTGCGGCCATTGCGACATCTGCGTCGACGGCGTGGAAACCTGGGACGCCACCGAACCTGCGCGCCAGGCATTGTCGGCCATCTACCGCAGTGGCCAGCGCTACGGCGTCGGCCACCTGGTGGACATACTGCTGGGCAAGGACACCGAGAAGGTGCGCAGCGTCGGCCATCAGCACCTGGCGGTGTTCGGTATCGGCAAGTCCCGGGGCGAGGACGAATGGCGCACGCTGTTCCGCCAGTTGGTCGCCCGCGGCTTCGCCGATGTGGATGTCGACGGCTTCAACGGCCTGCGCCTGACCGAGGCCTGCCGCCCGCTGCTGCGCGGCGAGCAAACGCTGGCCCTGCGCCGCGATCCCAAGCCGCAGCGCAGCAAGTCGTCTTCCTCCGGCGGCGGCAGCCCCGCCAGCCAACTGGTGCGCCAGGAAGAGCGCGAGATGTGGGAAGCCCTGCGCACCCTGCGGCGCAAGCTGGCCGAGGAACACTCGGTGCCGCCCTACGTCATCTTCCCCGACGCCACGCTGCTGGAAATGCTGCGCAGCCGGCCCGCCACGCTCACCGCCATGGCCCAGGTCAGCGGCGTTGGCGCGCGCAAGCTGGAGCGTTACGGCCAGGCGTTCCTCGATGTGCTCACCGAGTCCGATGCGGCCCCGGAAGCTCCCGCTCCTGTCACCGATCTGCGCCACGAACTGGTGACCCTGGCCCGCGCCGGCATGACGCCAGCGCAGATCGCCCGCCAGCTCGATTGCAGCGAGAAGAATGTCTACAACCTGCTCGCCGAAGCCATTGGCCGTCAGCAGTTGAGCCTGGAACAGGCGCTCGACCTCCCCGAGGAACTGCTCGGTGAGGTACAGGACGCCTTCCTTGATGAAGACGGCGAGCTGCCGCCGGTGAGCGCCATTGCCGAGCTGTTCGAAGGCCGTGTGCCGCTGGGTGTCCTGCATTGTGTGCGCGCTGCCCTGCAGGCTGAGCTGGAAGTCTGATCGCGCTGAAATACGGCGTTACAGATGAAATATCAATATGCCAGCAACGACGCCCGTTCGAGCCAGTCCTATCTGGCAGGATCGGTCACTTGCAGGTGCGAAATGGCGAGCTGGATGCGGGTAGTGGCGGGGCTGCTGGTCGTAGGACAGCTCAGCGGGTGCGCCAGTGGTGGCGGATTGTCCGAAGGCGGCAAGACGGCAGTGATGGGTGTCGCTGCGGTGGCGCTGGTGGCGGGGCTGGTGCTGTTGTCCAAGGACCGCGACGACGATGACGACAAGGCCTACCGCGAATGCCGCAAGCATCACAGCCGCGCGTCTCGCAGCTACTGCGATGACTACTACTATCGCGACTATGATCGCCACCGGAACTCCCGTGACGATCGCTGGTGATCGCCTCGCCTGTCATTTTCGTGACAGGGCAAAACGACAAACTTGTGACGCGCATCTCGAACAGCTATGGTGGCACTTAGACCTCCACGAGAAGAGGTGAACGTGTCACAACAAAGCTGGCTGGACGACGTCCGCTCCAATGCCTATGCCGAGCAGCTTTCCAGGGGATTCCGGCGCCTGCGCTTTTCCCGGGAACTGGAAACCCAATACCGCAACTACCTGCTGGAAGACAGCTTCGATCTCAAACGCATCGCGCTGAGTATCGGCGTACTGATCTGGCTGGCGCTTGCCGCCATCGATTTCCTCCTGATCACCGGCCCTGTTCACTGGCAGATGCTGGGCGTGCGCATTGGCGTGCTGGTGCTGCTGGTCATCTGTGGCGGGCTGATCCTGCAGCGCCGGCACATTCGCCTGCTGGTGCCCTTGAGCCTGGCCTGCATCCTCGCCATAGGCATCGGTGCCGCAGCGGTGGCGGGCATCGCCCATCGGGTCGATCAAGGCTACCCCTACGAGGGCTTGCTGCTGGTGAGCATGGCCGCGTATTTCCTGGTCGGGCTGCGCTTCTCCGAGGCAGTAGTCAGCGCCTTCATCGTGCTGCTGGCATACATCGGCTTCGAGCTTTACGCCGGCCTGCCACTGGCCAAGCTGGTAAGCAACGTGGTGTTCCTGCTGTTCGGCAATCTGGTCGGTGCGGTGGGTTGCTACCTGCTGGAGTACAAGTCCCGCCAGCACTTCCTGATCAGCCGTCTGCTGAAGGTGATGGCCGAACACGACAGCCTGACCGGCCTGCACAACCGCCGCAGTTTCAATCGTCAACTGGAGCGCCTGTGGCGCCAGGCGCAGCGCGAGAGCGTCGGGCTGGCATTGCTGCTGTGCGACGTGGACCACTTCAAGGCCTACAACGACCGCTATGGGCACCAGGCGGGCGACACCGTTCTGCAACGTATTGGCGAGGTGCTTGCCGGCTGTGCGCGGCGACCCCTGGACATGGCCGTGCGCCTGGGGGGCGAGGAGTTCGCCGTGCTGCTGTATGGCTCCAGCGAGCGCGAGGCGCAGGAGCGCGCCGAGGTGTTGCGGCATTCCGTGCAGGCGCTGGGTATCGTTCACGAAGGCTCGCTGACGGCAGGGGAGGTGACGCTATCCATCGGCGTGTCGTGCCTCTGGCCCGAGACCGGACATCCGTTGCGCAGCATCTACGAGCACGCCGACCGTGCGCTGTACGAGGCCAAGGCGTTCGGGCGCAACCAGGTCGTGGCTTAGGCGTTGCGACCTCGCTCGCCAGCGCCTGCCCGTGGCCGATTCCGTCCCCCGCAGTGGCGCCGTGAGTGACTGCCGCACGCCTGGGGGCGGTGCTAGGATTCGCCGGACCTTGCCTCCGAGCGCGTGCCCATGCAGCAACTGATCCAGTCCAACGGCCAACCCCACTACGGCATCTTTTCCACCACGCCGGCAACGATCAATCATCGCGACTTCGACTACCGCTCACCGATGGGCCGCCGCCTCGGCGCGCTGAGCAAGTGGCGCAGCTTCCACCAGTTCCAGTACTTCGGCCTGATCAGCCCGACGCTCATCGGCGGTTGCGCGCTGGCTGACGTCAGCCTGCTGACGGTCGGCTTCGTCTACCTCTATCACCCCGAGAGCGGGCGCATGATCGAGCGGCAGTTCAAGTGTCCGTTGGGCATGGGATCGACTTTCTCGCCCAACCCCGACGATGGCGTCTGCGAGCTGCGCCAGGGTCGCAACCTGCTGCGCCTGGAGAATGGTTCGACACCGCTGGAGAAACGCTTGCTGGTTGAGCTGGACGACGGCACGCGCATCGACGCGAGCTTCAGCGAGGAGCAGCCGGCGTTCGAGCCGATGAGCATCTGCACGCCGACGGCGGTCAACGGCTGGGTCTATGCGCGCAAGGTGGCCGGCGTGCACTGCCGGGGTGAGGTGCGCAGCGCGCTGGGCGACTACGACCTGCGTGCGCTGGATGCCTATGCGCATCACGACTGGTCGGCGGGCTACATGCGTCGCGAGACCTTCTGGAACTGGGCCTGTCTGTCCGGCGAGGCGCACGGCAAGCGGGTGGGGCTGAACCTGTCCTGCGGGGTCAACGAAACCAGCTTCACCGAGAACTGCTACTGGCTCGATGGCCGGCTGGTGAAAGTGGATACCGTGCGCTTCGAGTTCGACCGTGACCATCCGTTGCAGCCGTGGACCATCCGCTCGTATGACGGGCAGGTCGAGCTGCGCTTCGAGGCCCACGGCCTGCATCAGGAGCGCCTGAACCTCGGCGTGCTGGCAAGCAACTTCAAGCAGATATTCGGCCGCTTCAGCGGTGTACTGCGTCCTGCAGGGCAGCCGGAGGTGCGCATCGAGAATCTCTGGGGCTTCGTCGAGGATCAGTACGCCAAGTGGTGATGCGTCATACCCTGCGACAATCTGTCATTGTACGGTCTTGATTAGCTGGCTAATAATTAGTCAAATCAACATAGCTGAATCACCTCCCACCGAAACGCGAAACAATGGCAGATAACGATAAGCACTACTTCGGTACCCAATTGGCCCAGGCTTCGCGTGCATGGCGAGCCGAGCTCGATCGCCGCCTGAGCCACCTCGGGCTGTCCCAGGCCCGCTGGCTGGTTCTGTTGCACCTGGCACGCCACTCCAACGCCCCCACCCAGCGCGAGCTGGCGCAATCCGTCGGTGTCGAAGGCCCGACGCTGGCCCGTCTGCTCGACGGCCTCGAGGCCCAGGGGCTGGTTCGCCGCCAGGCGGTCGCCGAGGACCGCCGCGCCAAGCGCATCGCCCTGACACCCAAGGCTGACGTGCTGATCGCAGACATCGAGAGCATCGCCGCTGCCGTCCGTAACGAGGTGCTCACCGGTATCTCCGAGGATGAGATCGCCCTCTGTCAAAAAGTCCTCAGCCGGATTCTCGGCAATCTCGAACGAAACTGAGTAGCTCATCACGTTTTTCCGGTAACATAGCCATTTTTCTGGCGGTTTCATCGTGAGCCGCCAGCCGTTCACTCGGTCACCCCAAACCATTCGCCGGTTTTTCGACGATTTGTCTTGACCAAACCCTCGGCACCACCTAATCCGTGATATCAATCGGCCTGTACCTTTCAGGTGCAGTGGTGGGGCGCGTGCGGTCTGCAGTCCGGCATGGCGATTTGAGTGTGTGGACAGGCAAAGCCTGCCGCTTTCGGGTGGTCAGGGAACGGCTAGCAGACCCGGACAATGGGATGGGGTTATGGCTCGAATAAACAGAATTCCGCTGACGCTTGCTGCGCTTTCGGTGTTTGTTTCCGCTCACGCTAACGCCCTTGGGCTGGGGGAGATCACGCTGCATTCGGCGCTGAACCAGCCGCTGGATGCCGAGATCGCCCTGTTGCAGACGGGCGACATGACCTCCGACGAACTCATCGCCCACCTGGCGAGCCCCGCGGCTTTCGAGCAGGCGGGAGTCGAGCGCTTCATGTTCCTGCAGAACCTGCACTTCACTCCGGTCATTCGTGGTGGCCGCAGCTATATCAAGGTGGTTTCCACCCAGCCGGTACATGAGCCGTACCTCAATTTCCTGGTGGAAGTGGAGCGGCCCAACGGTCGCCTGCTGCGCGAATACACCGTGCTGCTCGATCCACCGAGCTACAGCAGTGCGCACAGCTCCGTCGCCGCCAGTATTCCAGCGGTCGACCGTGGCACATCCGGCCGTCGCACCGCGGCGGTTCGCAGCGCTCCGTCGGCGCCGCCGATTCCGGCTGGCGAGGGGCGCTACACCACTGTGCGCAACGACACGCTGTGGAGCATCGCGTCGCGGATGAGCGGAACCGGCGCATCGCGCACCGCCCTGATGGACAGCCTGCTGGCGCTCAACCCGCAAGCTTTCGTCAACGGCGACCCGCATCGCCTGAAGGTTGGCCAGACGCTGGTTCTGCCGCAGGGGCAGCAACTCGCCGGCGTCACTGCGGCGCCTGCACCCGCGCCAGTGCTGGAAAGGCCTGCCCCGGCGGCTCCCGGCACGCCAGAGGTAGCGCAGGTCGAGAACGACCTGGCGCAGGCCAACGCCCAGCGCGATCAATTGAACCAGCGCATGGACGAAATGCAGCGCCAGTTGGAAAACCTGCGGAAAGCCCTGGATAACCGCGACCAGCAAGTGCAGAGCCTGCAGGCTGAACTGGCGCGCCGTGCGTCGACCGCCACTCCCGAATCACCCGCTGCCGTGACGGCCACGCCAGCTGCGTCCAAGGCCGGGCAGCCGGCGCCGAGCCAGCCAGCGGCGGTTGTCGCGGCGCCCGCAACGCCATCCAGCGACGCGATGAATACCCAGTTCAGCCTCTGGCCCTGGCTGGCGGTTGGCGCCGCCGGCGCATTGCTGGTCGGCTTGCTGCTGATGCGCCGCAAGCGCACTGAAGAACCGCTGGAGAACACTGGTGTTCGCCTGGCGGCGAGCAAACCGATGCCCCCGGCCAAGCCGCTCGCGGCCGCCGTGGCGGTTCCGCTGGCCGCGCCGCGCCCGGTGGTGGTGTCTACGCCGGAGCCCGGTGTCGCGCGCCTGCCCGCAGCCAGCCCGGACAGCCTGGAAGGCGCGGACATCTATATCGCCTACGGCCGCTTCAGCCAGGCGCGCGACATGCTGCGCAAGGCCGTGGCCCAGGAGCCCAACCGCCGCGAGCTGCGCTCCAAGCTGTTGCTGGTGCTGGCGGAACTTGGCGATGTGGCCGGCTTCCATGAGCAGGAGCGCGAGCTGGTGGCGATCGGCGGCGACCAGAAGCAGATCGACCAGATCAAGTCGCGCTATCCGGCGATGCTGGTCCGTCCGGAAGACACACCGTCCGGCCCGACCAGTGAGACTCTCACCGACTGGGACGACCTGGAGCTGGGCGATACCCCGGCGCCAGTCGAGAAGCCGGCTGCGCCCGAGACACAGCCCGACTTCGCGCTGAACCTCAGCGAGATGTCTCTGGACCTGGACTGGGACGCCCTCGATAACCCCTTCGAAGCGCCGCAACGCAGCAAGAACGCTGCACTGGCCGAACAGCCGATGCCGGCCGACTTTCGCAGCAACCTGCACGAGCTGCCGGAGATCACCGAGCTGGACCTGGACGGCGAGCACGCCGGCATGTTCGGCAAGGCGAAAGAGGACGACCTGGTGTTCGACCTGCCGGAGAGCTCCGGCCACGAGCACGACGAACTGCTGGCCAGCCTCGACGAAGCCCGCGCCTGCATCGACCGTGGCAACCTGGATGAGGCCTATCGCATCCTCAAGCAGGTGATCGAGAACGGCGACTCCAAGGCCAAGGCCGAAGCGCGCGAGCTGCTGGCGCTGATTGCCTGACTCCGTCCCGGTATGAGAGAGCCCGGCCATGCGCCGGGCTTTTTCATACCGCGAAGTCCCGAAGCCGGCGTTTAGAAGTTGCGCCCGAGGTTGATGTACACCGCGTGCTCGCTGGCGTCGTTCAGGCCGTAGCTGAACGACAGCGGCCCCAGTGGCGTCTCGAAGCCCATCAGCACGCTGGCAGCGTTGACGTAGCCGGTGTCGTAGCTGTTGTCGTTGTTCCACACCCGTCCGCGCTCCAGGCTGCCACCCAGGTAGAAGGGGAAGTCCAGCGGCAGGAACGAGCGCTCGGTGAGCCGGCGGTAGTAGATCACCCGGCCCAGGCTGTAGTTCTGCCCCGCCAGCGCGTCCTGGCGATAGCCTGAAAGTTGCCGGGCGCCGCCGAGCAGGAAGCTCGACACCACTACTTCGGCGTCGTCGATGGTGCGGCCATAGCCGCCGCCCAGCACGAAGGTGTTCGGTCCGCTGCTCAGGGCCTTGTCCAGGCGAATGTCCCACTGCCGATAGCGATCGTCGTCGCCCAGCGATGGCGTGTGCTCGCGGAAGGATGTCTGGATGTTCTCGCCTTCGCGGGGGAAGTCCACATTGTCCATCGTGTCGAAGGAGTACTGCAGTTGCGCGTAGCCTTCGTTGAAATGGAAGTCCGGCAGGTCCTGCTCGCCCACGCGTACTTCAGCTTTGCCGTAAGCCTGCGCCACGCCCAGGCGGATCTCGCCGTTGTTGGCGATCTGCCGGCCGAGGTTGAGGCCGTAGCCGTAGCGCTCGAGGCGGTACTCGGCGATGGGGTCGTCATCGTCGGTGGCTTCGACGTTCTGCGCTTCGTTGAACAGGTAGGGCGCGACGAAGTAGCGCGAGCCCACGTCCAGCGGCTGATAGAATTCGCTGTAGAGCTCCTGGTGGTCGCCGATCTGCAGGCGTGTCAGCCATTCTGCGCCGAGGCGGTTGATGCCGTTCATGCGGTAGCTGGCGCCGACGTTGAAGGTGCTGTCGCCACGCAGGTCGTCGGAGAGGTTCAGGCCCAGGCGCAGGTAGTCGGTGCCGCTGCGCTTGCCGTAGGCGTGGATCACCAGCGCGTTGCCGTCCTTCTTGTGCACCACCCGGTATTGCACCTGGTCGAAGTAGTCGAGGCCGTAGAGAGTGCTCATGTCCCGCTGCAGGCGTTCGAGATCGAGACGCTCGCCCAGCGGCTGGCGAATGTAGTGGCGGATGACGTCGTCGCTGACCTTGGAGTTGTTCTCCACTTCGATGCGGTCGATCACCGGCTGGCGCTCGCCGGGGGTGCGCGCTTCGTTCAGGGCCAGGGCATGTTCATCCTCGCTCTGGCGCAAGGTAGCCAGGCGTGGCGCGAGGATGGTGGCGGCGCGGTAGCCGGCGTCGATCAGTTGCGGCACGCGGCCGAAGTCGGTTGAGCTGTAGCCGCTTAGCGGCGGCTGGATCAGCACGTCACTGGTCTTCAGGGTGGCCAGTTGGGCTTCGGAATTCTTGCGGGTCATCAGCGTGACGGACTGGTTGAGCATGTCGACCACGGTGGTCAGTTGCTTGCGGTCGAGCAGCGGGTTGCCGATGTCGACCACGATCACCACGTCAACGCCCATCTGCCGCGCGACATCCACGGGAATATTGTCCACCATGCCGCCGTCCACCAGCAGCTTGCCGTCGACGTCGACCGGGGCGAACACCGCCGGGATCGA
The DNA here is from genome assembly GCF_026686735.1 of Pseudomonas triclosanedens. NCBI lineage: Bacteria > Pseudomonadati > Pseudomonadota > Gammaproteobacteria > Pseudomonadales > Pseudomonadaceae > Pseudomonas > Pseudomonas triclosanedens. The sequence goes on from NZ_CP113432.1 coordinate 1,956,276, forward strand.
CATGCTGGCGCGGATCGCCTGGGGCAGGTGGCCCTTGCGGAACACCACTTTCTCGCCGGTGGCGATATCAGTGGCCACCGCGCGGAAGGGGATGGCCAGTTTGTCGAAGTCGCGGGTGTCGCTGGTATGCACCAGCAGGCTTTCCAGCAGCATCGACAGGTTCTGCCCCTGGATCGCACCGAGCGGCAGGCCGAGGGTTCCGTCGTCGCGGAAGCTGAGTTTCTGCTTCACCAGGAAATCGCGGTCGTCCTGTTTGCGCCGGAACGGTACGTCGACCCGTGGCGGGGAGTCGGAAAGCGCCTGTTTCCAGTCCAGCGTCAGGGCGAGTTTTTCCAGTTCGTCCGGGGTGTAGCCGGCGGCGTAGAGACCGCCGATGACCGCGCCCATACTGGTGCCGGCGATAGCGTCGACGTGGATGCCCTGTTCGTCCAGCGCCTTGAGCACGCCGATGTGCGCCAGGCCACGGGCGGCGCCGCCGGACAGAACCAGGCCGATCTTCGGCGGCGCGGCGGCCGCCTGGGTGGCGAGCGGGAGGAGCAGGAGCAGGGCGAACAGCAGGCGTCGCATAGAGGCGGGAGTCCGGTGGGTGCTTCAGGCCGGTATTATAGGTGCGAGACCCGCTGCCGAGACTGACTCATGCCCCACACCAAAGCCGAAATCGTCATTACCTATTGCACCCAGTGCCAGTGGCTGCTGCGCGCCGCCTGGCTGGCGCAGGAGCTGCTCAGCACCTTCGGCGACGATCTGGGCAAGGTCAGCCTGGTGCCCGGCACTGGCGGGGTGTTCCGGATCACCTGCGATGGCGAGCAGATCTGGGAGCGCAAGGCCGACGGCGGCTTCCCGGAGGCCAAGGTGCTAAAGCAGAGGGTGCGTGACCGTATCGACCCTCTGCGCGACCTGGGGCATAACGACCGTTCGTGAATCGGCGAAAGATGTTTTCGTTAGCAGGCTAACTTCTTTGCTTCATATCAACGGGGTACGGCCGTTCCACTCGTAGTCTGATGGCATCCATTCTCCGCAGGGCATGCCTGACCATGAGCATCATCGTCACAGGCGCTGCCGGCTTTATCGGCAGCAACCTCGTCAAAGCGCTGAACCAGCGCGGCGAGACCGAGATCATTGCGGTCGACGATCTGACCGATGGCGACAAGTTCGTCAATCTCGCCGACTGCGACATCAGCGATTACCTCGACAAGCGCGATTTCATCGAGCGCTACGCACGTGGCGACTTCGGCGTGGTGCGTGCGCTGCTCCACCAGGGCGCGTGCTCCAGCACGATGGAGCGCGATGGCCGCTACATGATGGACAACAACTATCGCTACAGTTGCCAGTTGCTCGATGCCAGCCTGTCGCTGGGCGTACCGTTCCTCTATGCCTCGTCGGCGGCGGTCTACGGTGGCGGCCGGGAGTTCCGCGAGACGCGCGCCTGCGAGCGCCCGCTGAACGTCTACGGCTACTCCAAGTTCCTCTTCGACCAGCGCGTGCGCAAGGTGCTGCCTGCTGCGCGCAGCCAGATCGCCGGCTTCCGCTACTTCAACGTCTACGGTCCGCGTGAACAGCACAAGGGTCGCATGGCGTCGGTGGCCTTCCACTGCTTCAACCAGTTCCGCGAGAGCGGCAAGGTCAAGCTGTTCGGCCAGTACGGCGACTACCCCGCAGGCGGCCATCTGCGCGATTTCGTGTCGGTGGAGGACGTGGCGAAGGTCAATATGCATTTCCTCGATCATCCCGAACGAAGCGGTATCTTCAACCTGGGCAGCGGTCGCGCGCAGCCGTTCAATGACGTGGCGCTTGCGGTGATCAATGCCCTGCGCACCCAGCAGGACCTGCAACCGCTGGCGCTGGATGCGGCGATCCGCCTGGGCCTGCTGGAGTACACCGAGTTCCCCGATGAGCTGCGCGGCAAGTACCAGTGCTACACCTGCGCCGACATCGAGTTCCTCCGCGAGGCAGGTTACCGCGCGCCGATGATGGGCGTGGATGAGGGCGTCGAGCGCTATTGCCGGTGGCTCTTGCAGCAGGACTGATGCCGCCGGTTTTACCCAGTCTTTACCCAGTGCTGACACTCAGGCGATGCAGAACGCGCGATCATTGCACCCAGCACATCGGCACCGCCCGCCAACGATCGCAAGGGCAATGAGTGGGCAGGGTGCCGTGTCGATCGAATGCTTCCGGTCTCGCGCCGGACACCCGACAGGCCGCTTCGCAGGCTGTCATGCGAGGAGTTTCTGGCAGTCCCTCCCCAGGGGCAGAAATTCGAGATCCGCATGCTGCGAGGCGGCCTTTCTTTTTGTACTCAACACAGCCGGATGTCACGCCGTACTGCGTGCGCTGAGAAACGTCGCGAAGATGATCAGCGTGCCACCGGCCAGCATGCGCAGGCTCGGCTGCTCGCCGAACAGCAGCGCCGCGAAGGCGATGCCGTAGACCGGCTCCAGGGCGAAGATCACCGCGGCGGTGCGCGCCTTGATCAGCCGCAGGCTGGCGACGAACAGACTGTGCGCGACGCCCGTGCAGAGCACCCCCAGCAGCACCAGCCATAGCCAGTCCAGCGCGCGTACCTGGGGCAGCCCGGTGAGAGCCAGCGGCAGCAGGCAGACGATGATCGTGAGGTTCTGCCACAGTGCCGCCTGGATCGGGTCGACGCCGCGCACGCTGACCCGGTTGGCCAGCGAGAGCAGGGCGAACAGCAGGCCCGAGAGTGTGCCCCAGAGCAGGCCGAGAGTGGCGCCATCGCTGAAGTCCAGGCTGGGCGTGACCATCACCAGGCCGATGCACACCAGAGCCACCACGACGTATTCGCCGCGGCGGATGCGCTCACGGAACAGCAGCCCTTCGAGCAGCACCGTGAAGGCCGGGAAGCTGGCGAAGCCCAGCGTCGCCACGGCGACGTTGCCGACCTTCACCGCCAGGAAGAACGTCAGCCAGTGCGCGCACAGCAACAGTCCGCTGCCTATCAGCATGGCCGCCTGTTTCAGCGACGGGCGCGCCTGCTGGCGGAGGTGGCTGGCGAATACCGCTGCCAGCGACAACGAACCGAACAGCGCGCGGCCGAAGACGATCAGCAGCGGGCCGGCGAGGATGAGTTTGCCGAAGATGCCGGACAGTCCGAACATCAGGGCGCCGATGTGCAGGCCGATCAGGGCGCTGCGGGAAGTGAGCTGGGGAACACGCATCATGCCAGTGAGCCCGCCCTGGGGGCGGGGGCGTCATTCAAGGGAAGATTGTGTGCCGCGGTATCCGGCACATGGCGAAGGGGACTCAAGCCAGGCGGGCGCCGTTGGGCAGCGGCTTGTCGAAGCCGGCCAGCACCACCTTGTCGTCGCTGTCGTAGACGCCGGTGACCAACACTTCCGAGCGCACGCCAGCGATGGACTTGGGCGCGAAATTGCACACGCACAGCACCTGGCGGCCGAGCAGCTCATCGATGGCGTAGTGGGCGGTGATCTGCGCGCTGGAGGTTTTCAGCCCCAGCGGGCCGAGGTCGACCTGCAGGATGTAGGCGGGCTTGCGTGCCTTGGTGTTGGGTTCGGCGTGGACGATGGTGCCCACGCGCAGTTCGACGCGCTCGAAATCCTGCCACTCGATGGTGTCTGCCGACATCGCTGCTCTCTTGTTGATGACCTTCGATGGCCGGCAGTCTAGGCGGTCCGCGTCCGGCTGTCTGTCGCGGGGCTAGCGGGAATTGTCGCGTGCCTCCTGGCGCAACTGGCGCGGTGTGGTGCCGAACTGGCGCACCAGTGCGGCGGTGAAGGCGCTTTGCGAGGCGTAGCCGACTCGCGCGGCGATCTCGCCGACCGGCAGGCGGGTGCCGCGAAGCATATCGCGCGCCTGTTGCAGACGCCGTTGGCGCACGTAGTCCATTGGCGTCTGGCCGGTCTCGCCGAGGAATCGGGTGTGGAAGCGTGCGGCGGAGAGCCCGGCGAGCCGCGCCAGGTCGGCGACCTGCAACGGGTGCGCGGCGTGCCGGTCGATGTAGCTGTCGAGACTGGCCAGCGGCAGTTGTGCCGGTTCTTCCCGGCGCTGCTGGCCGGCGGCGAGGCTTGCCAGCAGGAGAATGGCGCCCTGGCGGGCGAGCACCGGGTCGTCGAGCGAGCTGTTGGCCAGCCAGTGCACCAGTTGCCCCTGGTCGCCGCTGAGCAGGCGCTGGCCGGGGGTTTCCAGCAGCCGGCGGCCGGCGTCGGCGTGCTGGCCGAGGCCGCCGAGCAGGTCGTCTTCATCGTCCAGGTCGATCACCAGGCAGCGGCTGCCCTCGGGGCTGGCGCAGGCGTGATGGGTGTCGCGCGGGACCACCGCGAAGCTCTGCCGGGTGACCAGGCTGCCGCGCCCGCCGACTTCGAAGTCCAGGCTGCCGGAAAGCCCCAGCACCAGTTGAGCATGGCTGTGGCTGTGGGCGAGATGGTCGTGGGTGTAGGTACGCAGGGACAGGATCTGGCTCATCTGGGGCCGCTCATCTGGGGCTACGGTGGCTGGCCATCAGTCTAGCGCGGCGCGGCCTGTAACGGGACTGTCGCCAGTCGGTCATGGTGGCTTCACCGCGAGCGCAGAAGATCGGACAAACCCCTCTGGAGGTCGCCGACGATGAGTAGCGCGCAACGCATGACGCCGACGAAGAAACAACGGGTGCGGACCCTGTGGATATCCGATGTCCATCTCGGCACCCGCGATTGCCAGGCCGAGCATCTGGCCGGCTTCCTCAAGCGCTACCACGCCGACCGCATCTATCTGGTCGGTGACATCCTCGACGGCTGGAAGCTGCGCAGCGGCATCTACTGGCCGCAGGCGCATACCAACGTGATCCGCCGCCTGCTGACCATGAGCAAGCGCGGCACCGAAGTGATCTACGTCACCGGCAACCACGACGAGTTCCTGCGCCGCTACTCCTCGCTGCTGCTGGGCAACATCCGCCTGGTGGATGAGGTCGAGCACACTACCGCCGATGGCCGCCGGCTGCTGGTTATCCACGGCGACCAGTTCGACGTGATCACCCGCTACCACCGCTGGCTGGCATTCCTCGGCGACTCCGCCTATGAGTTCACCCTGACCCTCAACCGCTGGCTGAATTACTGGCGCAGCCGCTACGGCTATGGCTACTGGTCGCTGTCGGCGTACCTCAAGCACAAGGTGAAGACGGCGGTGAACTTCATCAGTGACTTCGAGGAAGCCATCGCCCACGAGGTGCACAAGCGTGGCCTCAATGGCGTGGTCTGCGGCCACATCCACCACGCGGAAATCCGCTGGATCGGCGAGGTGGAGTACCTCAATTGCGGCGACTGGGTGGAGTCCTGCTCGGCACTGATCGAGCACTGGGATGGCAGTATCCAGCTCTATCGTCTGGCCGAGGAGCAGGCGCAGCATGCCGCCGCGCTGGCTGCGGTCGAGACCGCAGCATGAGGCTGCTGATCGTCACAGATGCCTGGTTGCCGCAGGTCAACGGCGTGGTCACCAGCCTGAAGGCACTGGTGGCGGAGCTGGAGGCGCTGGGGCATGTGGTCGGTCTGATCACCCCGCAGGATTTTCGTCACTGGCCATGCCCGAGTTATCCGGAAATTCCCCTGGCCTGGAACCTGTGGAACGTGGGTGGGAAAATCCTCGAATTCGCGCCCGACAGTGTTCACCTTGCCACCGAAGGCCCGCTGGGATGGGCCGCACGACGCTGGCTGATGCGCCGTGGGCTGAGGTTCAGCAGCGCCATCCATACGCGTTTTCCCGAGTATGTGAAAACCCGCTGGCCGTGGCTGCCGCTGAATCTGGGCTACGCCTTCCTGCGCCGTTTCCACGGGGCAAGCCAGGCAGTGCTGGTGAGCAGCGAACGCATGCGCGGAGCCTTCGCCGATCACGGTCTGCAACGCCTGGTGCTGTGGCGCAAGGGCGTCGATCTCGCGTGCTTTAAGCCCAGTGCCGAAGCGCCGCCAGCGCAGCCGGTGTTTCTGTATGTAGGGCGGCTGGCGCAGGAGAAGAACCTCGAAGCCTTCCTCGACCTCGATCTGCCAGGCCGCAAGCGGTTAGTGGGCGACGGCCCGCAGCGCGCCGAATTGCAGGCACGTTATCCACAGGCCGAATTCCTCGGTTATCGCCACGGCGAGGCGCTGGCCGATGCCTATCGCAACGCCAGCGTACTGGTGTTCCCGTCGCGCACCGACACCCTGGGCCTGGTGATGTACGAAGCACTGGCCTGCGGTACACCGGTGGCGGCGTTCCCCGTGCCGGGGCCGCTGGACGTGCTGCAGGCGGGGGTTACGGGTGTATTCGACGCGGATCTGCGCAACGCCTGCATGCAGGCGCTGGAGCTGGATCGCCAGGGCTGCGCACGCTGGGCGCGCGGGCAGTCCTGGCGGTTGTCGGCGCAGGAGTTTCTCCGGTTACAGGTACCGCTGGCCGAGCTGCCGGCCAGCGAAGCTCCAGCGTGCTGATCAGAACAGCCGGCGGTCGTGGTCCAGGCTCTGGTCTACCAGCCATTTGCCGTGGGCGATGGAGGCGTGCTGGGCTTTCGACAGGTCGGACAGGAAGGCGAACTCCAGCGGCAGCGGCATGCGCTTGGTGGTGTGGCCGTCCGGGCTGGTGATGTGGCAGCCGCCCGCCCAGGGAGTGGGCAGGCCAGGGTGTTCGACCACATCGGCGGTGATGGTGTAGCTGCGGTACTGGCATTGCATCAGGCTCATGGCGTGTCCTCCTGGCGAGTCGCGTGCAGGCCCGTGCCGGGCTTGCGGCGGATCGGAACGGAACCGGCGAGTACACCGGCAAGCCTTGGTAACCCCCAACATAGACCAGTCAGGACGGCCTTTGCGCCGCTGACCGACGAACGTGCAGGTTGTCGTCGCCGGAGATTTGCCGTGGATTCTTCCCTTCGCCAGCGCTCCGCGCCAGACTGTCGGCCATGCCAATCCAGACCCTTTCCCGACTCGCCGATATGGACGCCCGCCAGTGGGATGCAATGCTGCCGGACGACCAGCCCTTCCTGCGCCATGCGTTCCTGTCGGCGCTGGAGGAAAGCGGTAGCGTCGGCGGTCGCACCGGCTGGACGCCCGCGCACCGGGTGCTGGCAGGCGACGACGGACGCCTGCTCGCCGCCGCACCTGCCTACCTGAAAAGCCATTCCTATGGCGAATACGTATTCGACTGGAGCTGGGCCGATGCCTGCCAGCGCGCGGGCATCCGCTACTACCCCAAGCTGCTGGTCGGCATTCCCTTCACTCCGGTGGCCGGCGCCCGGTTGCTGGGCAAGCCGGACGCCGCCCTGAGCCTGGTCGGCGCGCTGGCGGCGGAGGTGGACGAGGCGCGCTGCTCCGGCGTGCACGTGAACTTCACCGATGCCGCCACGGATGCCTTGCTTGGCGCCGCCGACGGCTGGCTGGAGCGCCTGGGCTGCCAGTACCACTGGAGCAATCGCGGCTATCGTGACTTCCAGGACTTTCTCGACGCGCTGAGCTCGCGCAAGCGCAAGCAACTGCGCAAGGAGCGCGAGCAGGTTGCCGGGCAGGGGATCGACTTCGTCTGGATGGAAGGCGGCGAGCTATCCGAGGCGCACTGGGACTTTGTCCATGCCTGTTACAGCAGTACCTACGAGGTGCGCGGGCAGGAGCCCTATCTGCAACGGGCATTCTTCAGCCTGTTGGGCGAGCGCATGCCCGAGGCCGTCCGCGTGGTGTTCGCCCATCGAGGCGGGCGTCCGGTGGCGATGGCTTTCAGCCTGGTCGGCGGTGACACGCTCTACGGCCGTTACTGGGGATGCCTGGCGGAGTTCGATCGCCTGCATTTCGAAACCTGCTTCTATCAGGGCCTGGATTTCGCCATCGGCCACGGTCTGGGTCGTTTCGACGCCGGGGCGCAGGGCGAACACAAGTTGATCCGCGGTTTCGAGCCGGTAATCACGCGTTCCTGGCATCGCCTGGGGCATCCGGGTTTGCGTGACGCGGTGAGGGAATTCCTGGAACAGGAACGGGCCGGGGTTCTGGCGTACGCGCAGGAAGCGCGGGCGGCGTTGCCGTACCGGCAGGACGGTAGCGATTAGGATCGCCCCCCGATCGCCGCCACTGGCTCGCGGGGGTTGGCCAGGACGGCCGGAGGGCGATGTTCGCTAAGGCTCAGCCCTGGCTGGTGCTGCCACCCCATTCGAGGAAGCGCACCTTGTGCGTTTCGCCCTGGTGGTCCTGGTAGACCATGTATGCCGGAACGATGCCGACCTTGCCGGAGTTGTCGGTGCGGTGCAGCACCTTGTCGACGTCCAGCGCCATGCCGTAGTGGTACTCGGTGATGGGCAGATCGGCGCCGGGAGTCTTGATTGCGTCCTGGGCAAAGGCCATTGGGGCGAGGCTGGAAATCACAGCCGACACGACAGAGGCAAGCTTCATTCTGATATTCCTCGGTGAACGGACTCGGTGAATGGGTTGAAGCCCCACCGGGGAGCTCTGGCATCTGGTGTCTGTCCTGGGGTCCAGACAGGGCAGGGGGCGATGCTTCAGGCGTCCATCAGGTGGCGGGGCACGGGAGTGATATTTCCATCCCGGGCGCCCGCCGAGAAATTGATGTGCTTGCTAATGAAGATTGATGCAGGTGATGCGGCGGTCTGTCGCAGGTCGGATTGCGGGATGACCTCTGCAGGCGCTCAGTCAGGGCGTCCAGTCGCGCCAGTGCTCGCACTCGCCGCGACACTGGCCGGGGCAGGCGCAGCCGGATCGGCTGCGCCCGGTGGCTTTTTCCATGCGCCGGGCCACTTCGTCATCATCGGCGAAGGGCAGCATGCTGGCCTCGTCGATGCCGCGATCACGGTGCGCCCGCAGGCTCCAACTGACGCCCAGATGGAGCACCAGCAGGCCGGCCAATCCAAGCCACAGCGTCATCTCAGGCCATCCGCTCGGCGCTGAGCATCGCCTGGGGCTGTGCGTGGCGCACCGTCCTCCAGGTGTTCCAGGCCATCAGCAGCATGCCGCAGAGGAACATCAGGCCGCCGGTCATGCGCACCACGAAGCCCGGGTGGCTGGCCTGCAGGGCCTCGACGAAGGAGTAGGTGAGGGTGCCGTCGGCGTTCACCGCACGCCACATCAGGCCCTGGGTGATGCCGTTGACCCACATCGAGGCGATGTACAGCACGGTACCGATGGTGGCCAGCCAGAAGTGCGCGTTGATCAGGCCGATGCTGTGCATCTGCTCGCGTCCGAAGACCTTCGGGATCAGGTGATAGAGCGAACCGATGGAAATCATGGCAACCCAGCCCAGCGCGCCGGCGTGTACGTGTCCGATGGTCCAGTCAGTGTAGTGAGAGAGGGCGTTGACGGTCTTGATCGCCATCATCGGGCCTTCAAAGGTGGACATGCCATAGAAGGCCAGCGACACGACCAGGAAGCGCAGGATCGGGTCGGTACGCAACTTATGCCAGGCACCCGATAGGGTCATCATGCCGTTGATCATGCCGCCCCAGCTCGGCGCCAGCAGGATCAGGGACATCACCATGCCCAAGGACTGTGCCCAGTCCGGCAGGGCGGTGTAGTGCAGGTGGTGCGGGCCTGCCCAGATGTAGAGGGTGATCAGCGCCCAGAAGTGCACGATGGACAGCCGGTAGGAGTAGACCGGCCGGCCGGCCTGCTTGGGTACGAAGTAGTACATCATGCCGAGGAAGCCGGTGGTCAGGAAGAAGCCCACGGCGTTGTGCCCGTACCACCACTGCACCATCGCGTCGGTGGCGCCGGAGTACACCGGATAGGACTTGAACCAGCTCACCGGGATCGACAGGTGGTTGACGATGTGCAGCATCGCGGTGACCACGATGAAGGCGGCGAAGAACCAGTTGCCCACGTAGATGTGCGAGGTCTTGCGCTTCATCAGGGTACCGAAGAACACCACTGCGTAGGCGACCCAGACGATGGCCATCCACACCGCGCCGGTGAATTCGATCTCGGCGTATTCCTTGGTGGTGGTGTAGCCCAGTGGGAGGCTGATCATCATCACCACGATCAGTGCCTGCCAGCCCCAGAAGGTGAAGGCGGCGAGGCTGTCGGAGAACAGCCGCGCCTGGCAGGTGCGCTGCACCGTGTAGTAGCTGGTGGCGAACAGTGCGCAGCCACCGAAGGCGAAGATCACCAGGCTGGTGTGCAACGGACGCAGGCGCCCGAAGCTGGTCCAGGGCAAGTCCAGGTTCAGTTGCGGCCAGACCAGTTGGGAGGCGATCAGTACCCCCATGCCCATGCCTACGACGCCCCATACCACTGTCATGATGGCGAACTGGCGGACTACCTTGTAGTTGTACGCCTGCTCCGTGCTTCTTGTGTTCATGCTGGATTCCCGCTTGTGTCAGAACGTCCGGACGCGCGGCCGGGTGGGGCGGCGGTGCGTTCCGGTGAGCGGGCAATCTAAGGAGATGTGTCGGCAGGAAACAGATTCAGATGGGGCGCGCAAATACGGATCAGCGGCCAGCGGCGCGGATTCAGGCGAGGTCCAGGCGCCCTGCGAGGAAATGCCGCAGGCGTTCCTGCAGGTAGTCCACGGCCTGTTCGTGGGCGAGATACTCGCTGACCTGCATCAGCCGCCAGTACTGGCCCTCGTCGCCGAAGCGAATGGCCGCGAACTCCTCCCGGTTCAGCCGTGCGACCAGGAACCAGGCCCACGGTGCGGGGCCGTGGGTGGCCGGGTAGCGCCGCTGCCATTCGATCCGCTGCTCGTCCAGGCGCAGTGAGAACTCTTCTTCCAGCTCGCGCAGCGCGCATTGCGCCGGGCTTTCGCCGCCTTCGCGGCCACCGCCGGGGAAGTCCCAGCAACCGGGATAGGGGATGCCGGGCTTTGCGTCGCGCTTGTAGACCACCAACTGGCCGGCATGGAACAGCGCAAGCTTGGCGCCGGTGAAGTCATCTTCGTGCCGCATGGCATCATTCCCCCTGCAAGTCGGCTAGTCTTTCCCGACTGCGGACGGTGCTTTGCCGCCCGCAAGCGCGTATGATGCGCGACCTTTTTATTCGTTGCATGCCACACCGGGAGGTGCCCAGATGACCGACACGCACGAAAACCTTGTTGAACTTACCCCAGCCCCGGCCGGCGAGAAACTGCAGAAAGTGCTCGCACGCATGGGCGTTGGCTCGCGTCGCGATGTCGAGGCCTGGATCGAAGAAGGCCGCGTCAAAGTCAACGGCGCCGTGGCGACCCTCGGCCAGCGCGTGGGCGACCGCGATGCCATCGCAGTCGACGATCGCCTGCTCAAGCGCGAGAAGATCGAAGAGCACGTCCGCCGCGTGCTGATCTACAACAAGCCCGAAGGCGAAGTCTGCACCCGCGACGACCCGGAAGGCCGCCCCACTGTGTTCGACCGTTTGCCGCGCCTGCGTAGCGGCCGCTGGATCAACGTCGGACGCCTGGACATCAATACTACCGGCCTGCTGATGTTCACCACCGACGGCGAGTTGGCCAACCGCCTGATGCACCCCTCCTACGAGATGGACCGCGAGTACGCGGTGCGCGTGCGTGGTGAAGTCGACGAAGAGATGATCGAGCGCCTGAAGGCCGGCGTGATGCTTGAAGACGGCCCGGCCAAGTTCAGCGACATCCAGGAAGCTCCGGGGGGCGAAGGCTTCAACCACTGGTACCACGTAGTAGTGATGGAAGGCCGTAACCGCGAAGTCCGTCGCCTCTGGGAATCCCAGGGCGTGGTGGTCAGCCGTCTGAAGCGTGTGCGCTTCGGACCGGTATTCCTGACCTCCGAGCTGACCATGGGCCGTTACCGCGAGATGGACCAGCGCGAGTTGGACATCCTCAGCGAAGAGGTCGGTCTGGCGCCGGTTGCTCTGCCGGCGGTTTCCACCAAGACCAAGGAAAAAGTCGAGCGCCAGGAACGCAAGCTCGGCAAGAAGCTGGCGCCCAGCGAGCGTCCGGGCCGCGGCTCGCGTTCGCGCAAGGAGCACGCCGAAGGCGAGCGTCCGCAGCGTGCACCGCGTCCGGCGGCAGGCGAGCGTCCGGCTCGCGCTCCCCGTGATGGAGAAGAGCGTCCAGCCCGCGCCCCGCGCAAGCCGCGCGAGGCTGGCAGTGATCGTCCGGCCCGCACTCCGCGCGACGGTGCCGACCGTCCGGCCCGCGGCCCGCGCAGTGACGCTGGCGAAGGCCGTGCGCCGCGCAAGCCGCGCGATACCGGTGGTGATCGCCCTGCTCGCGCTCCGCGCGACGGCGCTGATCGTCCGGCCCGAGGTCCGCGTGGCGATGCCGGCGAAGGCCGTGCTCCGCGCAAGGCGCCGAGCGATCGTCCGGTTCGCACCGATCGCGAGAAAGGTGCTCCGCTGGCCGAGCGTCCAGGCAAACCGGTTGCGCGCAAGCCGATCGCCAAGCGTCGTCCGCAAGCAGCGGGCGATGGCATGCGTCCAGGCTTCAAGCGCTGATCGTTGACTGAAAGGAAAAAAGGACTCCTTGGAGTCCTTTTTTCTTGCCTGCGATTTCGTAGGCGTCGTGCTTCGAGTTCGGAAGGGGAGTGATATCAACTGGCGAAAGCCAGCCGATTGCGCCCATCGCGCTTGGCCGAGTACAGCGCATCGTCGGCGCGACGCAGCAGGTCGTCCACCGACTCCCCGCCATTCAGCGTGGCGCAGCCCAGGCTGATCGACAGCGGCAAGCGCTTGCCGTCGACGGCCAGGTTCAGCTCCTCCACGGCACGCCGCAGCCGCTCGCCGACCTGGGCGGCGCTGCCGCCGGGCGTGTTGGAAAGCAGTACGAGAAACTCTTCGCCGCCGAAGCGGAAGACCATGTCGACGTTGCGCAGGCTGGCCTTGATGGCCGTCGCCACGGCGCGCAGGGCGTCGTCGCCGATGCTATGGCCGTAGGCATCATTGATCTGCTTGAAGTGGTCTAGATCGAGCATCAGCACCGACAACGGTTGCAGATGACGCCGGGCTACTTCTATTTCGCGGGTCAGCGCCTGGTCCATCGCGATGCGGTTGCCGGTGCCGGTCAGCGCATCACGCAGCGCCGACTGTACCGCGGCGCGATAAAGCAGCGCATTGCGCAGCGGGTAGAGAAGGCAGGCCATCAGCGACTCCAACTGGACCAGCTCGGCCTCGCTGAAGCGCTGGCGGCGGCGGAAACACAGCTCGCCAAGGTATTCGCTATCGTGGGTCAGGCGGTAGTCGGCGCTGTGCTGTGCCGAATCGCCGAACTCCAGGTGCAGGTCGGCACCGGCGTGATGGTAGGCCAGGTACTCCACCGGCAGCAGGTGCTGCATTTCGCGGAAGAACACCGCGAGGATGCGCTCAGCCTCCAGGCTTGCCTGCAACTTAAGGTTCAATTGCTGGCGCAATTCCAGCAGGTCGAGCGGGCGTTTCGATGGCTGGCGGGGCTGGCTGGCCAGGCGCTGGAGCTTGGCGGCATCGAAATCGATGGTGTTGGACTGCTTGGGGGGAACCATGACGCGAGGCAACCTCTGACGCATTTGAACTGGCGACAGGAGGGACAGAGCGATTTCCGTGCCAGCCCTCGAAAAGTCTCTAAAAGACGGCGTATGGACCGACGGAAGGTGGTTTGGGTTCCGAAACGGGAGAGATTTCGTCAGAAGTCTGGCGAAATGATGGCACTTGGCCGGAGGGGCAGAACAGATGCAGCCAGAAAACCGGCGCAAAGCAGCGCCCATCCTGGCGGGGATGGGCGCCTGAGCTGGCACGTCAGTGCTGGTAATCAGTCCTGGGCGTTGAAGGCCTGGCCGTTGACGCCCTTGCTATCCGGCCCCATCAGGTAGAGGTAGACCGGCATGATTTCCTCGGGCAGCGGGTTGTTCAGCGGGTTCTCGCCCGGGTAGGCGTGGGCGCGCATGCCGGTGCGGGTGGCGCCGGGGTTGACGCTGTTGGAGCGCACGCTGCTGATGTCCTCGCACTCGTCGGCCAGGACCTGCATCAGGCCCTCGGTGGCGAACTTCGAAACCGCGTAGGCGCCCCAGTAGGCGCGGCCCTTACGGCCAACGCTGCTGGAGGTGAAGATCACCGAGGCGTCTTCGGAGAGCTTGAGCAGCGGCAGCAGGGTCTGGGTGAGGCTGAACATGGCGTTGACGTTCACCTGCATGACGCGGGTGAAGTTGTCGGTGGAAATCTGTTCGATGGGCGAGCGCAGGCCAAGGATCGAGGCGTTGTGCAGCAGGCCGTCGAGCTTGCCGAATTCGTTCTCGATGGTCGCTGCCAGTTCATCGTACTGGTGCGGCAGGGTGGTTTCGAGGTTCAGCGGGATCACCACCGGTTCCGGATGGCCGGCGGCGACGATCTGGTCGTAGACCTCGTTGAGGTTGTCTTCGGTCTTGCCCAGCAGCAGCACGGTGGCGCCGTGGGCGGCGAAGGTACGGGCAGCGGCGGCGCCGATGCCGCGGCCGGCGCCGGTAATCAGGATCACGCGGCCCTGCAGGAGGTCGGGGCGGGCGGAGTACTGGAACATGGAATCTCCTTGGCGGAGCCTGTCAGCGCAGGCTCCCGGGGCTCAGCAGGAACAGAGGGCGCGGTCGAGGACCGCCAGCAGGTCTCGCGGGTGGTCGACGATGACATCAGCGCCCCAGTGGGCGGGGTTGTCGTCCGGGTGGATGTAGCCGTAGCGCACCGCAGCGGTCTTGGTGCCGGCTGCGCGGCCGGATTCGATATCGCGCAGGTCGTCCCCGATGAACAGCACCTGCGATGGCTCCACGCTCAACTGGTCACAGGCCAGCAGCAGCATTTCCGGGTCGGGCTTGCTGTTCTTCACATGATCGGGGCAGACCAGCACGGCCGAACGTTTGGCCAGGCCCAACTGCTGCATGATCGGCTCGGCGAAGCGCACCGGCTTGTTGGTCACCACGCCCCAGATCAGGCGGGCCCGCTCGATGCTTTCGAGCAGCTCGGGAATGCCATCGTAGGGGCGGGTCTTTATCGCGCAATGGTTCTGGTAACGGTCGAGGAACTCCTGGCGCAGGATCTCGAAACCAGGGGCTTCCGGATCTATGTCGAAGGCGGCGGCGACCATTGCGCGCGCACCGCCGGAGACCACGTCCTGGATACGCTGGTCGTCGACTGGCGGTTTGCCGTGTGCTGCGAGCATCGCCTGGCAGACGGCGATGAAGTCCGGCGCGGTATCCAGCAGCGTGCCATCCATGTCGAAGAGAACCGCTCTGAGCATGCGACTCACTCCTCCCGCAGGGTCTGGATCATGTAGTTGACGTCGACATCGTCGGCCAGCTTGTAGTGCTTGGTCAGCGGGTTGTAGGTCAGGCCGGTGATGTCCTTGACTGCCAGGCCCGCGTCGCGCGACCAGGCGCCCAGCTCGGAGGGACGGATGAACTTCTTGAAGTCGTGGGTGCCGCGCGGCAGCAGGCGCATCACGTATTCCGCGCCGACGATGGCGAACAGGTAGGCCTTCGGGTTGCGGTTGATGGTGGAGAAGAACACCTGGCCGCCGGGCTTGACCATCTTGTGGCAGGCGCGGATTACCGAGGCTGGGTCCGGTACGTGTTCGAGCATTTCCAGGCAGGTAACCACGTCGAACTGGCCAGGCATCTCTTCGGCCAGGTCCTCGGCGGTGATGCGCCGGTATTCCACCGGAACACCGGATTCGAGCTGGTGCAACTGGGCCACGGCCAACGGTGCTTCGCCCATGTCGATGCCGGTGACGGTGGCGCCACGCTGGGCCATCGCCTCGCTGAGGATGCCGCCGCCGCAGCCGACGTCGAGCACCTTCTTGCCGGCGAGGCCGACGCGCTCGTCGATCCAGTTGACCCGCAACGGGTTGATGTCGTGCAGGGGCTTGAACTCGCTTTCGCGGTCCCACCAGCGGTGGGCGAGGGCCTCGAATTTGGCAATCTCGGCGTGGTCGACGTTGCTCATGGTGTCCCTATTGTTCAAAAAGCTGGAAACAGAGGCTGACTATGATGCCAGCTTCGGGGAGAGGATGGGGCGCGGCATGTCAGATTGTCGCAGCGGCGGCCCACGCCGGAGCCGCCGCTGCGTGAGGTGAGCGTCAGGCGCCGGCGATGCGCCGACCCCACTCGCCAGCCACGGCTATCAGGCGTTCCTCGTCCAGGCGAGTCAGCTTGCCGCCGTCCAGCAATTGCTTGCCGCCGACCCAGACGTGGCGCACGCAGTCGCGACCGCTGGCATAGATAAGCTGGGACACCGGCTCGTAGACCGGTTGCTGCGCCAGGCCGGAGAGATCGAATGCGGTCAGGTCGGCGGCCTTGCCAAGCTCCAGCGAGCCGGTTTCCTGCTCCATGCCCAGTGCGCGGGCGCCGTTCAGAGTGGCCATGCGCAGGGCGCGATGGGCGTCCAGTGCGGTGGCCTGGCCGGCCACTGCCTTGGCCAGCAGCGCGGCCGTGCGGGTCTCGCCGAGCAGATCGAGGTCGTTGTTGCTGGCGGCGCCGTCGGTACCGATGGCGACGTTGACGCCGGCCTGCCACAGGCGCTCCACCGGGCAGAAGCCGCTGGCCAGCTTGAGGTTGGATTCCGGGCAGTGCACCACCGAACTGTTGGTTTCCACCAGCATCGCCAGGTCGTCTTCGCTCACCTGGGTCATGTGCACGGCCTGGAAGCGCGGGCCGAGAAGGCCGAGGCGGTGCAGGCGGGCCAGCGGCCGCTCGCCGTTCTTCTCCAGCGCCTGCTGGACTTCGAAGGCGGTCTCGTGGACGTGCATGTGGATGCCGGCGTCCAGCTCCTCGGCCAGCATCAGGATGTTTTCCAGCTTGTCGTCGCTGACGGTATAGGGCGCGTGGGGGCCGAAGGCCACCTTGATTCGCGGGTGGTGCTTGAGATCGTCGCGCAGCGCCAGACCCTGGCGGATCGCATCGTCGGCGTCGCGGGCGCCGGGGACCGGGAAGTCCAGCACCGGCACGCTGATCTGCGCGCGCAGCCCCGACTTGTGCACGGCCTCGCAGGCGACCTGCGGGTGGAAGTACATGTCGGAGAAGCAGGTGATGCCCCCTTTGAGCTGTTCGGCGATGGCCAGTTCGGTGCCATCGCGGACGAAGTCCTCGCCGACCCACTTGGCCTCTGCCGGCCAGATGTGCTCCTGCAGCCAGGTCATCAGCGCCAGGTCGTCGGCCAGTCCGCGGAACAGGCTCATGGCGGCGTGGCCGTGGGCGTTGATCAGGCCGGGGGAGAGCAGCATGCCGGGCAGTTCGCGGGTTTCAACTGTCGGATGGCGCAACGCCTCGGCACGTGGTGCGAGCAGGGCGATGCGGCCATCGCGGATGCCCAGTGCGTGGTCGCGCAGGACGATGCCGGCAGGTTCCACGGGGACTATCCAGGTGGGGAGCAGAAGCAGGTCGAGCGGGACTTTGGCGGTGGGCATGGAGCGCATCCTGGGCGCGATGGATAAAGGGCGGCAGTATAGCCGAGCGCCGCTGGTCCGGGCTCGTTATACTCCGCCGCTTTCCCCGCTCGTGCGGGGCTGTGCTTGGGGGCCGGGGAGCGGTCCGCGACTTCATTCGAATGACGAGGTGTTCCATGCGTGAGCGACTGTTGGCGGCCGAACGGGTTACGGCCATTGATTGGCGCAAGGGCACCCTCCGCCTGCTGGACCAGCGCCTGCTGCCGCTGGAGGAAACCTGGCTGACCTACGAGACGGCCGCAGGCGTGGCCGAAGCGATCCGCCTGATGGTCGTGCGTGGCGCGCCGGCGATCGGCATTGCCGCTGCCTATGGCATGGTGCTTGGGCTGCGCGCCCGGCTGGCCGTTGGAGGCGACTGGCGGGCTGCGCTGGAGGCCGATTTCAGCGTGCTGGCCGAGTCGAGGCCTACCGCGGTCAACCTGTTCTGGGCGCTGAATCGCATACGCGATCGCCTGGATCGCCTCAAACCGGCCGAGGATCCGCTGGCTGTGCTGGAGGCCGAAGCCATCGCCATCCACGAGAGCGACCGCGAGGCCAACCTGACGATGGCGCAACTGGGCGTGGAGCTGATCCGCAAGCAGCACGGCGGGCCGCAGAAGATTCTCACCCACTGCAATACCGGTGCCCTGGCGACCGGCGGGTTCGGCACCGCGCTGGGGGTGATTCGCGCGGCGCATCTGGAAGGGCTGGTCGAGCGTGTCTATGCCGATGAGACGCGCCCCTGGTTGCAGGGCGCGCGCCTGACCGCCTGGGAGCTGGCCAACGAGAACGTGCCTGTCACTCTCAATGTCGACGCGGCGGCGGCGCATCTGATGAAAACCGAGAGCATCACCTGGGTCATCGTCGGCGCCGACCGCATCACTGCCAATGGCGACGTGGCCAACAAGATCGGTACTTATCAACTGGCGGTCAATGCCATGCACCACGGGGTGCGTTTCATGGTGGTGGCGCCCAGTTCGACCATCGACATGGGGCTGGAGAGCGGGGAAGACATCCCGATCGAGGAGCGTGATGGTCGCGAACTGCTGGAAATCGGCGGAAAGCGCGTGGCGGCGGAGGTCGAAGCCTATAACCCGGTCTTCGATGTGACTCCGGCGGACTTGATCGATGCGATTGTGACCGAGCGCGGCGTGGTCGAGCGTCCCGACGCGGAGCGCATGGCTCAGTTGATGAGCCGCAAACGCCTGCATTGACGGTGCTTGCGGCAATTCATCGTGGGGCTTGGGCGAGGGTAGGGTTTGACCCTGGCTTGTGGTAAGCTCCGACGGTTCTTGATGGGGCATTTTTCCGGCCCCCACAGCATCGCGGATCAGCGGCCAAGTCGTTGATTTGTAGAGAGTCGGTGGCGCTTTGATGGCGCACCGCGCTCCGTCGGGCTCAGGACGAGCGTGACGGAGTCCCATTTGAAAAAGGAACCAGGCTTCTCATGGGCGAACTGGCCAAAGAAATCCTCCCGGTCAACATCGAAGACGAACTCCGACAGTCCTACCTCGATTACGCCATGAGCGTGATCGTCGGTCGTGCCCTGCCCGATGCACGCGATGGCTTGAAGCCCGTGCACCGGCGCGTCCTGTACGCCATGAGCGAACTGGGCAACGACTGGAACAAGCCCTACAAGAAATCCGCCCGTGTGGTCGGCGACGTGATCGGTAAGTACCACCCGCACGGCGACATCGCGGTGTACGACACCATCGTCCGTATGGCGCAGCCGTTCTCGCTGCGCTACATGCTGGTGGATGGCCAGGGCAACTTCGGTTCGGTGGACGGCGATAACGCCGCGGCCATGCGATACACCGAAGTGCGCATGGCCAAGCTCGCCCATGAGCTGCTGGCGGACCTGGACAAGGAAACGGTCGACTGGGTGCCCAACTACGACGGCACCGAGCAGATCCCGGCGGTCATGCCGACCAAGATCCCGAACCTGCTGGTCAACGGCTCCAGCGGCATCGCCGTGGGCATGGCGACCAACATCCCGCCGCACAACCTCACCGAGGTGATCGACGGCTGCCTGGCACTGATGGACAACCCCGAGCTGTCCATCGATGAGCTGATGAACTACATCCCCGGCCCGGACTTCCCGACCGCGGGCATCATCAACGGCCGCGCGGGCATCATCGAGGCCTATCGCACCGGTCGTGGCCGCATCTATATCCGTGCCCGCGCCAACATCGAGGACATGGAGAAGGGCGGCAACCGCCAGCAGATCATCATCACCGAGCTGCCCTACCAGCTGAACAAGGCCCGCCTGATCGAGAAGATCGCCGAGCTGGTGAAAGAGAAGAAGATCGAAGGCATCACCGAGCTGCGCGACGAGTCGGACAAGGACGGCATGCGCGTGGTCATCGAGCTGCGCCGCGGCGAAGTGGGCGAGGTCGTGCTGAATAACCTCTACGCCCAGACCCAGTTGCAGAGCGTCTTCGGCATCAACGTGGTGGCTCTGGTCGATGGCCAGCCGCGCACGATGAACCTCAAGGAGATGCTCGAGGTCTTCATCCGTCACCGCCGTGAAGTGGTGACCCGCCGGACCGTGTACGAGCTGCGCAAGGCCCGCGAACGCGGCCATATCCTCGAAGGCCAGGCCGTCGCCCTGTCGAACATCGACCCGGTGATCGAACTGATCAAGACTTCGCCGACCCCGGCCGAAGCCAAGGAACGCCTGATCGCCACCGCCTGGGAGTCCAGCGCCGTGGAGGCGATGGTCGAGCGCGCCGGCGCCGATTCCTGCCGTCCGGAGGACCTGGACCCGCAGTACGGTCTGCGCGAAGGCAAGTACTACCTGTCGCCGGAACAGGCCCAGGCTATTCTGGAGCTGCGTCTGCACCGCCTGACCGGCCTGGAGCACGAGAAGCTCCTGTCCGAATACCAGGAAATCCTCGCCCTGATCGGCGAACTGATCCGCATCCTGACCAGCCCCGAGCGCCTGATGGAAGTCATCCGCGAGGAGCTGGAGAAGGTCAAGGCCGAGTTCGGCGACGCCCGCCGCACCGAGATCGTCGCGTCGCAGATGGACCTGACCATCGCCGATCTGATCACCGAAGAAGAGCGCGTGGTGACCATCTCCCACGGCGGCTACGCCAAGTCCCAGCCGCTGGCCGCCTACGAGGCCCAGCGTCGCGGCGGCAAGGGCAAGTCTGCCAGTGGCGTGAAGGACGAGGATTACATCGAGCACCTGCTGGTCGCCAACAGCCACGCCACGCTGCTGCTGTTCTCCAGCAAGGGCAAGGTCTACTGGCTGCGCACCTTCGAGATTCCGGAAGCCTCGCGTACCGCCCGTGGCCGTCCGCTGGTGAACCTGCTGCCGTTGGACGAGGGCGAGCGCATCACCGCGATGCTGCAGATCGACCTGGAGGCCGTGCGCGCCCAGTTCGCCGGTGAAGAAGGCGATGACGACGACGTGGTCGCCGAGCAGGTCGCCGAAGTGGTGGAAGCCGAAGAGGGCGAAGAGGGCGACGACGCCGACTTCAGCCAGGACGAGCCGACCGGCGCGTACATCTTCATGGCCACCATGAAAGGCACCGTGAAGAAAACCCCGCTGATCCAGTTCACCAAGCCGCGCTCCAACGGCCTGATCGCCCTGAAGCTGGAAGAGGGCGACTCGCTGATCGCCGCCGCCATCACCGACGGTTCGAAGGACGTGATGATGTTCTCCAACGCCGGCAAGGTGATCCGCTTCAAGGAAAGCAAGGTGCGCATCATGGGCCGTAACGCCCGTGGCGTGCGCGGCATGCGCCTGGCCGAAGACCAGCGCATCATCTCCATGCTGATCCCGGAATGCCGCGAGGCGCAGATTCTCACCGCCTCCGAGCGCGGCTACGGCAAGCGCACCCCGCTGGCCGACTACCCGCGTCGCGGTCGTGGCGGCCAGGGCGTGATCGCCATGGTGATCAACGAGCGCAACGGTAATCTGGTGGGTGCCGTGCAAGTGCTGGACGGCGAGGAAATCATGCTGATTTCCGACCAGGGCACTCTGGTGCGTACCCGTGTCGACGAAGTTCGCGGGGCAGGCCGTAATACCCAGGGCGTGATCCTCATCAAGCTGGCCGCCGACGAAACCGTCGTGGGCCTGGAGCGTGTGCAGGAGCCTACCGTCGTGGAAGACGACGTCATTGACGGCGAGATCGTCGAGGGCGAAGTGTCGGAAGAGAACCCAGAAGCAGGCGAAGCCGCGGCTGAACAAGCCCCGCAGGCCAGCGAAGACTGATAGCGAGAGTGGATGTGAGCAAGCGAGCCTTTAACTTCTGCGCAGGTCCTGCTGCGCTTCCTACCGAGGTGCTGGAGCGCGCCCGTGCCGAACTGCTGGACTGGCAGGGCAAGGGCCTGTCGGTCATGGAAATGAGCCACCGCAGCGACGACTACGTGGCCATTGCCGAGAAGGCCGAACAGGACCTGCGCGACCTGATGGGTGTGCCGTCGAACTACAAGGTGCTGTTCCTGCAGGGCGGCGCCAGTCAGCAGTTCGCCGAAATCCCGCTGAACCTGCTGCCCGAAGACGGCGTGGCGGACTACGTGGAAACTGGCATCTGGTCGAAGAAGGCCATCGAAGAGGCTCGCCGCTACGGCAACGTCAACGTGGTCGCCAGTGCGTCCAAGTACGACTACTTCGCCATTCCCGGCCAGAACGAGTGGAACCTGACTCCGGGCGCCGCCTACCTGCACTATGCGTCCAACGAGACCATCGGCGGCCTGGAGTTCGACTGGATTCCCGAAGTCGGCGACGTCCCGCTGGTGGTGGACATGTCCTCGGACATTCTCTCTCGCCCGACCGACGTGTCGAAGTTCGGCCTGATCTATGCCGGTGCGCAGAAGAACATCGGCCCGAGTGGCCTGGTGGTCGTCATCGTTCGCGAAGACCTGCTGGGCCGCGCCCGCAGCATCTGCCCGACCATGCTCAACTACAAGGTCGCCGCCGATAACGGCTCCATGTACAACACCCCGGCCACCTATTCCTGGTACCTCTCCGGCCTGGTCTTCCAGTGGCTGAAGGAGCAGGGTGGCGTCGACGCGATGGAGAAGCGCAACCGTGCCAAGAAGGACATGCTGTACGGCTTCATCGACAGCAGCGACTTCTACACCAACCCGATCCAGCCCAGTGCCCGCTCCTGGATGAACGTGCCGTTCCGCCTGGCTGACGAGAAGCTCGACAAGGCCTTCCTCGAAGGTGCCGACGCGCGCGGCCTGCTCAACCTGAAGGGCCACCGTTCGGTGGGCGGCATGCGTGCCTCCATCTATAACGCCCTGGGCCTGGATGCCATCGAGGCGCTGGTCGCCTACATGGCCGAGTTCGAGAAGGAGCGCGGCTGATGAGCGACGCTGACCAGCTCAAGGCTTTGCGCGTACGCATCGACAGCCTCGACGAGAAGATCCTCGAGCTGATCAGCGAACGCGCCCGCTGTGCCACCGACGTGGCGCGGGTGAAAATGGCCTCACTGGCCGAAGGCGAGAAGCCGGTGTTCTACCGGCCCGAGCGCGAGGCCTGGGTGCTCAAGCACATCATGGAGCTGAACAAGGGGCCGCTGGACAACGAGGAAGTCGCTCGTCTGTTCCGCGAGATCATGTCCTCCTGCCTGGCCCTGGAACAACCGCTGAAAGTGGCCTACCTCGGCCCTGAGGGCACCTTCACCCAGGCCGCTGCGCTCAAGCATTTCGGCCATGCGGTGATCAGCACGCCGATGGCTGCCATCGACGAAGTATTCCGCGAGGTTGCCGCCGGTGCGGTGAATTTCGGCGTGGTGCCTGTTGAAAACTCCACCGAGGGCGCGGTCAACCACACCCTCGACAGCTTCCTCGAACACGATCTGGTGATCTGTGGCGAGGTTGAGCTGCGCATCCACCATCACTTGCTGGTGGGCGAGAACACCAAGACCGACAACATCACCCGCATCTACTCTCACGCCCAGTCCCTGGCCCAGTGCCGCAAGTGGCTGGACGCGCATTACCCGAACGTCGAGCGCGTGGCTGTCTCCAGCAACGCCGATGCCGCCAAGCGGGTGAAGAGCGAGTGGAACAGCGCGGCGATTGCCGGCGACATGGCAGCCAGCCTTTACGGCCTGGACAAGCTGCACGAGAAGATAGAGGACCGCCCGGACAACTCCACGCGCTTCCTCATCATCGGCAACCAGGAAGTGCCGCCTACCGGTGACGACAAGACCTCGGTCATCGTTTCCATGCGCAACAAGCCTGGTGCGCTGCATGAGCTGCTGGTGCCGTTCCACACCAACGGCATCGACCTGACCCGCATCGAAACCCGCCCGTCGCGCAGCGGCAAGTGGACCTACGTGTTCTTCATCGATTTCGTTGGCCACCACAAGGACCCGCTGATCAAGGACGTTCTGGAAAAGATCAACAGCGAAGCCGTCGCCCTCAAGGTGCTGGGCTCGTACCCGAAAGCGGTTCTTTGATTCGGCTGCAGGCCGCAGGCGCCGCTTCGAAAGGGGCGAACCACGACTGCGGCCTGGAGCGCCAAGCCTGAGGCCATTCCATGAGCTGTGATTTCCTTGCCCTGGCCCAGCCGGGCGTGCAGAAACTTTCCCCCTATGTTCCCGGCAAGCCGGTCGACGAGCTGGCCCGCGAGCTGAAGCTCGACCCCGCCGGTATCGTCAAGCTGGCGAGCAACGAGAACCCGCTGGGCCCAAGCCCGAAGGCGCTGGAAGCCATCCGCGCCGAACTGGCCGAGCTGACCCGCTACCCCGATGGCAACGGCTTCGAGCTGAAGAGCCGCCTGGCTGCCCGTTGTGGCGTCGGCACCGCGCAGGTCACCCTGGGCAATGGCTCCAACGACATCCTCGACCTGGTGGCCCGTGCCTATCTTGCGCCCGGCCTGAACGCCGTGTTCAGCCAGTACGCCTTCGCCGTCTACCCGATCTCCACCCAGGCCGTCGGCGCCCAGGGCAAGGTCGTGCCGGCGAAAGACTGGGGCCATGACCTGGAAGCCATGCTGGCGGCCATCGATGCCAACACCCGCGTGGTCTTCATCGCCAACCCGAACAACCCCACCGGCACCTGGTTCGGCCCGGATGCGCTGGAGCGCTTCCTGTCGCAGGTTCCGGAAAACGTCCTGGTGGTACTCGACGAGGCCTACATCGAGTACGCCGAAGGGGAGGAGCTGCCGGACGGCCTGAAGTACCTGGCCCGCTATCCGAACCTGCTGGTCTCGCGCACCTTCTCCAAGGCCTACGGCCTGGCGTCGCTGCGCGTCGGCTACGCGATCTCCTCGGCGCAGGTCGCCGACGTGCTCAACCGCGTGCGCCAGCCGTTCAACGTCAACAGCCTGGCTTTGGCGGCGGCCTGCGCCGCGCTGGAGGATGCCGAGTACCTGGCCGAAGGCAAACGTATCAACGACGAAGGCATGGCGCAGTTGGAAAGCGGTCTGCGCGCCCTGGGCCTGCAGTGGATCCCTTCCAAGGGCAATTTCATTGCCGTGGACCTCAAGCGCGATGCCGGCCCGATCTATCAGGCCCTCCTGGCCGAAGGCGTGATCGTTCGCCCGGTGGCTGGTTACGGTATGCCGCAGCATCTGCGCATCTCCATCGGCCTGCCAGCCGAGAACGCCCGTTTCCTCGAAGCGCTGGCCAGGGTGCTCGACCGTGCCTGATATGCAGCAGCGCAAGCTCCGCCGACTGGTGGTGGTGGGGCTGGGTCTGATCGGCGGCTCCTTCGCCAAGGGTATCCGCGAGAAGGGGCTGTTCGACGAAGTGGTCGGTGTCGATCGCGACCAGGAAACCCGTCGCCTGGCTGTGGAGCTGGGCGTGGTCGACCGTTGCGAGGAAAGCCTCGGCACCGGCTGCCGGGACGCCGACGTGATCCAGTTGGCCGTCCCGATCCTGGCGATGGAAAAGGTGCTTGCCGAACTGTCTACCTTCGACCTGGGCAACGCCATTCTCACCGACGTGGGTAGCGCCAAAGGCAACGTGGTGCGCGCGGCCAGGGCGGTATTCGGCGGCATGCCCGCGCGCTTCGTTCCCGGCCACCCTATCGCAGGCTCCGAGCAGAGCGGCGTAGAGGCGGCCAATGCAAAATTGTTCCGCCGTCATAAAGTCATCCTCACGCCGCTGGATAATGCCGATGTGGACGCTGTCCAGTGCATCGAAGCGCTCTGGCGCGAGTTGGGCGCGGATGTCGAGCAGATGGCGGTCGAGCATCACGACGAAGTGCTGGCGGCCACCAGCCACCTACCGCACCTGCTGGCATTCACGCTGGTCGACTCGTTGGCCAAACGCAGTGAGAATCTGGAAATCTTCCGTTATGCCGCTGGTGGCTTCCGCGATTTCACGCGGATCGCCGGCAGCGACCCGGTGATGTGGCACGACATCTTCCTCGCCAACCGCGGGGCGGTGCTGCGCATCCTCGACGTATTCCGCGACGACCTCGATGCCCTGCGCGAGGCCGTCGACAAGGGGGACGGGCAGCAACTGATGGGCGTCTTCACCCGAGCCCGTGTTGCCCGCGAGCATTTCAGCAAAATCCTGGCCCAACGGGCCTATGTGGACGCCATGCACAACAATGACCTGATTTTCCTGGCCCAGCCGGGTGGCCGCCTTTCCGGACGCATTCGCGTACCGGGCGACAAGTCCATTTCCCATCGCTCGATCATGCTCGGCTCTCTGGCCGAGGGTACGACCGAGGTGCAGGGCTTCCTGGAAGGCGAAGATGCTCTGGCCACCATCCAGGCATTCCGCGACATGGGTGTGGTCATCGAAGGCCCGCATCACGGCCGCGTGACCGTCCACGGTGTTGGCCTGCATGGCCTGAAGCCGCCGCCCGGACCGATTTACCTGGGCAACTCCGGCACCTCCATGCGCCTGCTCAGCGGCCTGCTCGCGGCCCAGCCGTTCGACTCGACCCTGACTGGTGACCCCTCGCTGTCCAAGCGTCCGATGAATCGCGTGGCCAAGCCGCTGCGTGAAATGGGTGCCGTTATCGAGACCGGCCCGGAAGGCCGCCCGCCGCTGACTATCCGTGGCGGCCACAAGCTCACCGGCATGCACTACGACATGCCGATGGCCAGCGCCCAGGTGAAATCCTGCCTGCTGCTCGCCGGCCTGTACGCCGCCGGCGAAACCTCCACCACCGAGCCGGCCCCGACCCGCGACCACACCGAGCGCATGCTGCGCGGCTTCGGCTACCCGGTGGAGGTGCAGGGCGCCACGGCGAAAGTCGAGTCTGGCCACAAGCTCACCGCTACTTCGATCGAAGTCCCGGCGGACATTTCTTCCGCCGCCTTCTTCCTGGTTGCCGCCAGCATCGCCGAAGGTTCCGACCTGACCCTGGAGCACGTCGGCATCAACCCGACCCGCACCGGCGTCATCGACATCCTCAAGCTCATGGGCGCCGATATCACCCTGGAAAACCAGCGCGAAGTGGGCGGCGAGCCGGTGGCGGACATTCGTGTTCGTTCTGCGCAGCTCAAGGGTATCGACATCCCCGAAGACCTGGTGCCGCTGGCTATCGACGAGTTCCCGGTGCTCTTCGTCGCTGCCGCTTCTGCCTCCGGTCGTACCGTGCTGCGCGGCGCGGAAGAGCTGCGGGTGAAGGAATCCGACCGCATCCAGGTGATGGCCGATGGTTTGATCGCCTTGGGTGTCAAGGCCGAGCCGACCCCGGATGGCATCATCATCGAAGGCGGCGCCTACGGTGGCGGTGAAGTCTGGAGTCACGGTGACCATCGTATCGCCATGTCCTTCAGCGTGGCTTCGCTGCGCGCCAGCGCGCCAATCCGCATCCACGACTGCGCCAACGTCGCGACCTCCTTCCCGAACTTCCTCGGGTTGGCTGCGGGAGCGGGCATTCGCGTCGCCGAGGAGAAAAAGTGATGAGCGGCGAATGGCCGGTCGTCGCCATCGACGGCCCCAGCGGCTCCGGCAAGGGCACTGTTGCCGGCCTGCTGGCCAAGCGCCTGGGCTGGAATCTGCTGGATTCGGGGGCACTGTATCGTCTGCTGGCATTCGCAGCCGGTAACCACGGCATCGACCTGACCAACGAGGAGGCCCTCAAGGTCCTGGCTGCCCACCTCGATGTACAGTTCACCCACGGCAAAGGCGGGCAGGGCCAGCACATTATCCTCGAAGGCGAGGAAGTCACCGACGTGATCCGTACCGAGCAGGTCGGCGCCGGGGCCTCCCAGGTCGCCGCGCTACCGGCGGTACGCGATGCGCTGCTGCAGCGCCAGCGCGCCTTCCTCGAAGCGCCGGGCCTGGTGGCGGACGGCCGCGACATGGGCACCGTCGTATTTCCCGATGCGCCTCTGAAGATATTCCTCACCGCTTCTGCCGAAGAGCGCGCCCGTCGCCGCTACCTGCAGTTGAAGAACAAGGGCATCGACAGCGACCAGGCACAACTGGCCGAAGAAATCCGCACCCGTGACGAGCGTGACAGTCAGCGTGCTGTGGCACCGCTGAAGCCGGCGGATGGCGCGATTCTGCTCGACTCCACCGATCTCGGCATCGAAGAGGTGCTCGAACGCCTTTACGCGGAAGTAGCTCGCCTCGGCCTCACCGAGTAATGCCTGATTTCCGCCCGGTAATCCGGGCGGGGATTCCACTCGATAGGAAAAGCCCTCAGCTTTTACGGAACCTTCCCGTATCGGGGGCTCCTTCCAGCCCCCCACCATACCCGCCTGTTCATTCAAGGGCTGTTCGCCCGTGGCGGATATGTTTGGTCGGGGGGGGCGCTTGTTCAATTGTTTCACACCAGCCTGCCGTCGAACGCTGATCGACCGTGCAGAACTGACTCTCTCGCTGGCCAGGCGAGAGGTCGAATCCCGCTATCACGGTGCGATGCTCGGAAGGCTCTGGGTGTTTCTCGCGCCGTTCCTCATGCTGATGGTCTACACCTTCGTCTTCGGCCACATCCTCAGGGCCCGTTGGGGGGCTGCCCAGGACAACACCTCATTCGCCCTCACGCTGTTCGCCGGTCTGCTGCTTAACGGCATGTTCGGTGAAAGCCTGTCCCGAGCCGCCGTGGTCATGCACAACCACAGCAACTATGTGAAGAAGCTGGTCTTTCCCACAGAGGTATTACCGCTGTCATTGGTCGCGGCCTCACTGGTCAATTCCGGTATTGGCTACTTGATCATTGTCGTAGCCATGCTCCTGCTGAATCACCCGCCAGGCCTGTGGGTGGTATTCCTGCCGCTGTCGCTCCTGCCATTTCTCCTGTGCGTAACAGGGCTGACGTTCATGATCGCTGCATTCGGCGCCTATTTCCGCGACGTCAACCAGATCGTGCAGTTCCTGCTGGTGTTGCTGCTGTTCCTCAGCCCGGTGCTCTATCCAATGACCTCGCTGCCGGAAGATGTGCGCCATTACCTCCTGCTCAATCCACTGACCATTCCGGTCGAGATGGTACGTGCGCTTCTCTTCGGCACGCCGATGCCGCCCACCGCACAGATTGCCGCCTACAGCCTGGCATCCGTGTTGCTCCTGATATGCGGAGTCTGGTTGTTCCTGCGAGTAAGAGGCGGTTTTGCCGATGTGCTCTGATGCAGTCATGGAGGCCGGCAAGATGGATCTGCTTGGGCAGCGCCTGATATGCAAGGGGTTGGTCAGCGAGCAGGAGATCGAACGTGCTCTGGAACTGCAGAGTCGTATCGGCGGGCGTATTGGCGCAATCCTGATGCGCTCCGGAGCAATTTCCGAAACCGCGCTGTTGGATGTTCTATCCGAACAGTTGCAATTGCCTCTGGTGGGAAGGGATGTGCCCTTGCCTATGCCAACATCGCTGATTTCCCTGCTCGAGAGCTCGCCGATACGGATCGATTGGCTAATCGCCGAACAAGTGGTGCTCTGGGAGGATGGCGACACAGTGCTGATCGCGGCACGAGACCCTCTGGAGCCCTCATTGCGTGAAGTGCTGCGGCAGTTTTTCCCAGAGCGGCGGCTGCAAGGAGTGCTGAGTCGCTCCCAGGATCTCGATGCGTGGCTGCAGGTACTGGTGGAGCATGTCCAGCGCGAGGGTTGGCGTTCCGGGATATTCGCCGAAGACGATGTTCGCCACTTGCGCGAAATGGCCGAAGAGGCGCCGGTCGTTGAATTGGTCAATAACATCATCGGGCAAGCCGTCGAGAAGCGCGCGTCGGACATTCACATCGAACCTCGGGAGTTCAGCTTCCACGTGCGTTTCCGTGTCGATGGTGTACTGCAGGCTCAGTTGACCCTGCCTCGCGAGCGCTTTGCCGCCGTCGTTTCGCGCATCAAACTAATTTCGGCAATTGATATCGCCGAACGCCGCTTGCCGCAGGATGGTCGGATGACGGTGCGAGTGGGCGGGCAGGAAATGGACATCCGGGTTTCCAGCTTGCCGGGCGTACATGGGGAATCGGTGGTGATGCGCCTATTGCCGAAGGTACGCGAAGGGTTGCGCCTGGAAAGCCTGGGCATGCTGCCCGATCATCTGGAGCTGATGCGCGTATGGACGAGTGAGCCACATGGCATTGTGTTGGTGACCGGCCCTACTGGTTCGGGCAAGTCGACGACTCTCTATGGCGGGTTGGAGTCGATCAATGATGGAGTGCGCAAGATCATCACTGTTGAGGACCCAGTGGAATACCAGGTCCCCAACATCACGCAGGTGCAAGCGCACTCGGAGATCGGGCTGACATTCGCCGCGGCCTTGCGCTCCATCCTGCGGCAAGACCCTGACGTCATCATGATTGGTGAGATTCGAGACCTGGAAACAGCGGAGATTGCCGTTCAGTCCTCTCTTACAGGTCACCTGGTTTTCTCCACGCTCCACACCAACGACGCCGTCAGCGCATTCACGCGCCTCATCGACATGGGGGTCGAACCTTTCCTGGTGGCATCCCCTGTACGAGGTGTACAGGCGCAACGGTTGGTACGCAATCTTTGTCAACACTGCTCCCAGCCTCAGCGCCCAGCACTCGATGCGAAGGAACTTGATGCGATCGACGAGGCGGCAAAGAAGCTTTTTCCGCAACAGGAAGCGAGGTGGATGAGTGCCTCTGGATGTTCGCATTGCCAGGGCACCGGTTATCGAGGGCGACTTGGCATCTACGAAATGATCGACGTGCTTCCGCAGATGCAGGAACTGATCATGCAGCGTGCGCCGGTTGAACACATGCGCCGTCTTGCAAGCAGCCAGGGGTTCCGAACGCTGCGCGAGGACGGGTTCATCAAGGCATGGCTGGGGCTGACGTCAGTTGACGAAGTCCACCGTGTCACCAGTGGATGACTGCGATGCGGATGCATTACGTCGCGATCGACCGAAGTGGCAAACAATGCAAGGGAGAGGTGAACGCCACCTCGCGTGCCGACGGCCTTCGTCAACTGGAAGCACAGGGGCTGACCGCACTTCGACTGGAGCAGACCACCCGAACTGTCGTCGGCCGCAACCGCCGGTTGCGGGCGGAGGAGCTCAATCTGGCTCTCTATGAGTTGGCGACGCTGCTTGCGGCAGGCGTCAGCCTTGCCGAAGCGGTTGAGGCGCAGGAGCGTTCTGCGCAGCACCCGCGAATCGCAGCGGCGTTGCGGTCGATAGGGGAAGGGTTGCGGCAAGGGCAGCCTTTCCCTCAGGTCCTGGAGGCCGCTGGTTTGCCCTTGCCTCGATATGCCTACCAATTGGTTGCTGCCGGAGAAATGACCGGAAACCTGGCGACTGCTCTGCGCGATTGCGTATCGCAGATGGAGTACGAAAGGCGAACCCGCGACGAGATCCGCAATGCGCTCATCTATCCCGCGATTCTGGTTCTGAGCGGTATTGGTGCGGTGGCGATGATGTTCGTCTTCGTCGTCCCCAAGTTCGCCAATCTGCTGGAGCATGCCGACCGCCTGCCGTGGCTGGCCTGGGCGGTGCTCAGTAGTGGCGTCTGGTGCAAGGAGAATGCAGTGCTGCTGCTGGTGATGCTGGTGATTGCCAGCACCCTCGGCGTCTCGTTGGCCAAAAGTCCACGCGTGCGCTCAAGGGTCTTGAGTGGCCTGTTGCATGTGCCGCTGCTGGGGGACTGGTTGCTGCAGGCAGAAATAGCCCAGTGGTCGAAGGTTCTCGGGACGTTGCTGGGAAATCGCGTCGCATTGGTTGATGCGTTGCGGTTGTCGGCGGAGGGGGTGCGCATCCCAACCCAGCGCGAGTTGCTGGAGCGAGTGACCCAGGATGTGCGAGGAGGCGCCGCGTTGTCGTTGGCGTTGGAGAACCGTCAGGCGATCACCGCAACAGGAGGCAATCTGGTTCGGGTAGGAGAGAAGTCCGGGCGGCTGGCCGACATGCTCGACAGCCTAGCCGAGTTGTATGAGGAACAGGGGCGGTCGCGCATGCGCAAGGTACTCGCGCTGGTGGAGCCCTTGGCGATCCTGCTGATTGGTGGGATTTTCGGCGTGATCATTACGGGAGTGGTGCTGGCGATAACCAGCGCCAACGACATTGTTCTATGAGGCGGTGACACGCCTGCCCGCAAATATCGATAGAAGACGAGGATTGTATGTCCAAGCGTGCTCAGCAGGGCTTCACCTTGCTGGAAATGATCGTGGTGCTGGTGATCATCGGTTTACTGATGGGATTGGTTGGGCCTCGGCTGTTCAGGCAGGCAGACAAGGCCAAGGTCCAGACCGCCGAAACTCAAGTGAAGATGCTCAAGGGAGCACTGATGACCATGCGCCTGGATATTGGTCGATTACCCACCGAACAGGAAGGTCTGGCACTGCTCAACGCACCACCTGCGGATGAGCGGATCAAGAGCTTCTGGAAGGGCCCCTACCTGGAAGGAGGCGTTCCCCTCGATCCCTGGAACCATCCGTACAACTACAGCGACAAGCCGAGCCTCGACCAGCCATTCGTACTGTACAGCTTGGGGGCGGACGGCCAGCCCGGAGGAGATGGGGACAATGCGGATATCGGCTACCTGCCCAGACGATGAGCGTCAGGGTGGGTTCACGTTGCTAGAGATGATCGTGGTACTTGCGCTGGTGGCGCTGCTCGGTGCGGTGGTGATGCCCAGTCTTCTGAAGATGCAGCAGGCGTGGCAGCGCCGCTTGGATATCCAGAATGTGATGGCGCAGATCCGTAGCCTGGGATACCGGGTACGGCTGGCTGGCCAGCCAGCGGCATTCGGACCGGCAGGCATCATGCCGAGTGATCTTCTATCGATGCCGGCGGGCTGGGAGGTTGGCGCGGCGTCGCCGCTGATCTACTTGGCCAATGGTGCCTGCCTCGGCGGCGAACTGATCCTACGGCACGATGAGGCGATCGAACACATTACGTTGCCGGCTCCGCTATGCCAGCCAGCGACTCCATGATGAGCAGCCGCAGCGTGCAGTCGGGCTTCACTCTGCTGGAGGCGGTGGTCGCTATGACACTGCTGGTGATCGTGGGGGGAGCGCTACTGGCCTGGCTCAATACGGGATTTCACAGCGTCGAGCGAATGGCGGCGGTGCAGTACAGGATCGATGCCTCGCGGGTTGCGTTGGCACATCTGGAGCGCATCAACCCGCTCGCTCAGCCGACTGGAAGCGTTCGTCTGGGACCGTACCTGCTGGAGTGGAAGAGCCAGCCTCTGACATCGCCAATGCCGGTAGTTGGGCGCTACAGCGGTAATCCCGGGCCCTATGACGCTGTGCTGTTTCGCGTCGAGGCGCGAATTGGTGAGGAGGGTCACGAGGAGGTTCCGTTGTTTCTGGAGTTGCCGGGGTATCAGCAGGTACGCAGTGCACAGGATCAGGGAGTGGGCGGGGTGTGAAGCTGCGGCACTTGAGGGGGTTCACTCTGTTGGAGTTGCTGGTTGTACTGGTGCTGACTTCGTTCATCACCGTTCTGCTCATGCAAGGGATGGCCTATGTCGCCAAGGTCAACGAGACCTTTCTTCTCGAAGGGCAGCAACGCCAGGCACGTGAGTTGGTCTTTGGCTGGTTCATCGACTCTGTGGCGGCCATATCTGCACCAGAGCGGGGCGGCGGCAGTGGGCGCTTTCGAGGCGATGCAAAGAGCTTCGAAGCTGTAACGCTCGCTAGCGTGGACCGTCGCGAGGGCGTCCCCGTGGCCTTTGCATTCCGACTCGATGCGACAAGGGATGCCCCCACCCAGGATGCCGATCTGGTCTATGTGCGCCGACTGGAAGCGAACCGCTGGCCACTACTGCAACTCCCGGGGGATGCGCAGTTCGAGTATCTGGATTCGTTGGGAGCATGGCATGAGAACTGGCCGCCATCCTCGGCGCTGGTGGATTCTCTGCCTGAGGCGGTGGCCTTGTCATCGAAGCGAGAACAATTGTTCCTGTTGGCCACTGTGCAGTCACCCCGGCGCAGGTTGTCCGTCGATGATCATTGAGCGTATGGCAGTGGCTAGACGGGGCTCACAGGGTTTTGTCCTCGTGGGGGTGATCTGGTTTCTCGCCTGCATGACCTTGGTGGTGACTGCCGCCATGCTCTGGATCGATCGCTCAAGAGATGGTTTGGTGGCGCAGCAAACTCTGCTTCAGCGCTGTTTCGAAGAGCGTACCTTGTTGAGTCGGCTGACCTGGCTGATCGCCACGCACCGTATGACCGTGGCGGGCCAGACCACTGCGGAGAGTCTTGCGGCGCAAGTCGGTGAGATGGATCCCTCGATCCTTCCTGCGGGGGCCGAGATTCCCGTGGACGGGCGTGAGTACTGCCTTGCCAATGGCGCCTGCATAACACTGATCGACCGTGCCTCGCGCATAAGTCTCACATCCAGCGAGCCTGCGGCTATCTCCTCTCTGTTGGTCAGTCTCGGAGTACCGGTGGAAGACGTTCCTCGAATGTTGGTGGACTTGGCTGCATACCTGCGGGATGGAAGCACTCAAACAGTGAGTGCGCGTCACCTGCGTTCTGTCATGGAAGTCTTTGTCTTGGCGTCCTGGCGTCCCTGGGAGAGCCGACTGGTGACGTCAGGCTGGAATGATAGGGTGGCCATTGATGAGGCCGCTCTGAATCTGAACACGGCGGGATCGGATGTCCTGTTGCGCGCATGGCGCTTGTCACCGGGTGGAGTTTCCCGCTTGCTGATGGCGAGGCAGGAGCACCCCATAATTCAGCGCGTGGACGTGGATGAGCTATTGGGTACGGAGGCGGAATCCCTTCCTCAGGAAGGCTGGTCACGCTTGCCTAGTTCGGTGCTGATGATCCGCATGCGATTTCGCTCCAGCGTGATTCGCTACGAATACGAAGTGAGTTTCGAGTCCACCGATATGCGTTTGCCTCCGTGGCAATTTTTACAACGAAGGACCTTGTCGATAGATGCTCCTGAATCAAACGCTGCAACTCAGATTCATACAACGCCTGGCGTACTCGCAGCCCCGCTTGTGGCAGGTCCTTGGGGATGACGGGGGGCCAGTGCTCGAATGGTCCGATTCGCCTCGGGGAGTCTGGGGAAACCTCGCAGCGCAATGGATCATTGAGCGATCACAGTGCCTCTATCGCTGCGTGGATCTGAAGCATGTGCCCAGAGGGCAGCGTGCCCGGGCGTTGGCTCTGAAACTGGGGAGCCTGTCGCCGTATCGCCACTCAGGACATTACGCGGTGTGGCGCGGTGGTTCAGTCCTGCTGTGGATGTGGGATGGGGAGCGACAACAGGCGCTCGCGCATTCGAGCGTAACCGTGCCCAGACGCTATCGCTGCATTCCGGAACCACTTCTGCTGCCGCCCCCAACTGACCAGGCAGGTTTCGTAGGACGGATTTTAGCGACCAGGTGCGGGTTCGACCTGCAGGTATGGAGTTCCGGCTGTCTGTTGTTCAGCAGCTTCCATCGCACGTTGCCGTCCAAACAAGACATCAATTTCGCCCTTCGCAGCATCTCTGGCTCAGAGTGGACCGCCTATCCGGAGGTCGAGACCATCGAATCCAGCACACGTCCGTGGGCATATTCGGGCTCGACTGGCAGGGGCGCGCAGTGGGAGCGCTGGCTACCTCACGCGGTGTTCTCGATAGTGATGCTGGGGTGCTCCTTTCAGCTTTCCCAGGGGGCGAGCTGGTGGTGGGCCGAACATAGCCTGGAGCGCGAAAGTGCGGCACTGAGCTCCCGTATTGAACCATTGCTCGATGCCAGGAATCGTGCGGAGCAGGCTCGCTCGGATGCTCAACTACTGAGCCAACGCATGCGAGCAGCCCCCTCTCAGATCGAAATGCTGCGGACTCTGCATGGCTTGCTTCCAGACGACAGCAAACTGCTGAACTGGCGTTATCGGGGTAACGAGTTGGAACTGCTCATCGATACACAGAATTCGGATCCAAGATTCTTCGTGCAGCGACTACAGCGGGACGGGCACTTCCAAAATGTGCGGGTCGAACCCTCATCCCGCGGGGATGGGTTGCAGTTGAGCATGACCTTAAGATGAGAAACTGCCAATGAACGAGCTCAGGTTGGCGTCGCGCCATCAATGGCTGCGCCTGGTGCAGCAATGGCAGGACCAGCGGCGCCTAAGGTTCGCCTGCTGGTTGATCATGGCGCTGCTGGGTGCTCATGGGGTCGCTCTATGTAGCGACTGGCGGCAATCACAGCGATTGGGCTACCAGAGTGCTGAAACCAATCTCGGCAAGATGAAAGCGCTGGCCAGCCAATCCTATTGGCTGGATCGTGCTGTTCAGGCGGAGGACCTGTTGGCGAAGTTGAATGCGCAATTGTGGCAGGCACCGAATGCTTCGCTGGCTCGCGCCGACGTCCAGGCATGGCTCGATGTGCAGGTGAAGCAGGCTGGCATTCCTGAGCCCCGGATCAACGTACTACCGCCGCTGGAGTTTTCAGCAGAAGGACAGGATGCGCGCATCGAGGTCCAACTGCGCGGCGGCTTCGAGCCCAGTAGTTATGGAAGGCTTCTGCAGGCTCTGGAAAGTACGTCGCAATGGGTCAGCATTGATGCAGCGGAGGTGAGCAACGGTGTCACTCCGGCGATCAATCTTCAGCTGGCATTTCATTTTCGCAGTGGAACGCAGTCTCTTCCTTAGTCGGGCGGCGCTGGCCCAGTCGTCGTGCGGTGCGACTTTGCACCACAATCTACAGAAGTTTCCTTCAAAGCAGCGGCCAGATACTGAGTTGGTCCGGTGACAAAATCAGAGCCCATCTGATCATCGTGGTCAGACTTGGCTAACTGCTTCCGATGGCGTCCGATGGCCCCGCTCAAGCTTATTCGTTTTTACGTCCTGTTGGGCTGTGCCGGTATCGCTGCCGGCCTGTTGCTCCAGCCCCACCCTCGATTAGATGTTGACGCTAGTGCGGATGTCGAGGAGTGGGCACTACCCTCAGTTCTCTCTCGATCCCTCAATGGCACAGCGGCTTCGGAGCTGGGTGCTTTGTCGTGGTGGGCAAACCCTGATCCCCCTCCGTCGAATGCCCAGGCTTCTGAAAGCGCTTCGGGCGTGACAAAGCTCAAGGTGGATTGGTTCTTCCACGGCGTCATCGCGGTTGGCGCGAAGCGCTTCGCACTGGTGGCCAAAGACTTGTCTTCGCCCGTTGAGCGCTTTGCCGTTGGTGATCAATTGCCCGGAGGTGAGCGGCTGGAGAGCATTGGTCAACAGGGTATCCGTTTCTCATTGTCGCAAGACAGGCAGGACAAGGATTTTGAAAGGAAACTCTATGCTCCCGTTGAATAAGGCTTTTCCCCCATTCCCCCCACAAGCATTGCTGCTTGCCTTGTGCCTGGCTGTCAACGCCGGTTGTACCACCGAGTCACTTTCCTTCCCATCGCCGTTGGTGGCGTCTGCGGAAAAGCCGAGAGCCGACGAGAGTACGGTAGGCAATGGTCGCGAGAGCGCCTCGGTGAGCGGCTCTGGTTTATCCAGAGGGCCGACGATAGCCGCCACACCTGCACCTGAAAGGGTACCTACCGGGGGATTGGTCGACAGGACGGATCGGCTCGTGCTGGATGACAAGGCAGCAGATATCACGGTGAATGTAGAAGATGTAACACTCCCGGCGTTCATCAACGAAGTATTCGGTAACGTGCTAGGGCTGCCGTTTGAAATAGACAATGCACTGAAGAACAAGACAGATCGCGTCACGTTGCGGCTGCAACAGTCTCAGACCCGGCAGACGGTATACAACATTGCTTCTCAGGTCATGACCAACTACGGGATCGAGATTGCCAGGCAGGGTGGTGTACTTAGGTTCCAGATCAAGCAACTGGGGTTGAGCCCTGATGAGCCACCAATACTCATCAGTGGTGACGCAAGGCCGGACGTGCCGATTTCGTATAGGCCTGTCTTCCAGTTTGTTCCCCTGCACAACGTTGATCCCAAGGATGTCATCCCCTGGCTGAACAGTGCATACGAAAAATCCGGTCTGAATGCCAATGCCGACGGCGCACGCGGCGGATTGATGCTCAAAGGGATGTCATCGATCGTCAGTCAGGCGGCTCAGGCCGTCGAGTTGCTGGATAGGCCATTCATGAGGGGGCAGAACAGCCTTCGTATCGACCCGGCATTCATTACGTCCGAAAGTCTGGCCAAGCAACTGAAAGAGCTGCTCGCGGCCCAGGGTTATAGCGTGGGCATCGGCGAGGCATCTGGCAGCGTTGTTCTGGTTCCTCTGGAAAGCTCCAACGGCCTGATCGTCTTTTCTAGCCAGCAAGCGCTATTGAATCTTGTGAGGGATTGGGCGGGGCAGGTTGATCGCGCTCCGTTGACTAGTGCGGTCGGTGAAGGTGATGGCTCGGAGAGAGAGGGGTTGTTCTTCTATGAGGCGCGCAATACGCGAGCCAGTGAGCTTGCAAAATCGTTGCGCTCATTGGTGTCGGGGCTGAACGCTCCTGGAGGAGCCTACGGCCTGACACCCGATTTGGCCGGGGGGGCTTCCCGTCGTGCTTCGGCCAATAGCCCTCCGCCGTTCCGTTCCCCCCAGGATCGTGGAAACTCTGATATGGGGGGGGGCAATGGCTCTTCCGGATTGTCACCACTTCTGCGGCTGGCAGGGACGCAAGCCTTGTTAGGTAGCGGGGAGAGTGGCTCGCTGATGGACAGCCTGGCCTCCAGTGTGGCTGGCAGCGGTACGATCGTCGAAGATGAAAACCGCAACGCCATTCTGTTCCGTGGACCAGGGCGAGTGTGGCAACAGATGCAGCCGCTGCTTCGTCAATTGGACAAGCCGGCACGACAGGTTCTGATTGAGGTCACTATTGCCAGCGTAGACCTGGTAGACAACCAGAGCGTCGGATTTTCCTGGGCATTTCTGGATGGGCATGCGGATAGTGGCCCTGGCTTTTCCAGGGAAATCTCAGGTAATTCGAAGACCGGTTTCACATATATGATCAATACGGCGGGTGGAGCGATGGCCGCCCTGAATGCCTTGGCAACGGACTCTCGATCCAGAATTCTTGCGACTCCCCGTGTAATGGTTAAGAGCGGTGAGCAGGCAAATATCAATGTTGGTACGGATATTCCAGTAGTCACTGGGCAGCAGAATGACAATAGTAGTACTGGAGGGACTTCCAACATTCTTCAGAGTATTTCCTACCGGTCTACAGGGGTAATCCTGAATGTATCGCCAGTTATTTATTCGAATAACCGAGTGGATCTGACGGTAAGTCAGGAAGTTAGCTCCTCTGGTGCGAATGGCGGTGGAGGTAGTGGAGGATCAACGGGAAGCTTGACGCCTAGTATAACCAGGACTTCCTTGGAGACGGCCCTGACGTTACAAAGTGGAGGGTCCATCTTTATGGGGGGGTTGATTCGTGAGAATGGCGATGATGGAAACGATGGGGTTCCATTTCTCAAGGATATACCAGGCATCGGATATCTGTTTGGTGCAAGAAATTCCAATAAATCTAAAAGTGAAGTTGTTATGTTGATTCAGCCGTACATAATCGAAGGGGCTGAGGATGCAAGAGAAATAACAGAAAAACTCCGCCAGATGGTTGAACCTGGTCTCGGTTGCAGCAAGGTTCCAGGCTCGTGTGGCTGAAGATTATCTATGGCTGGTCTTTTTAAGGGGGGGCTTCGGCCCCTTTTTTGTGGCTGGGATAAACTGCCTGGAGTTCTGGTGAGGTTCTACTTGGTGGTTGCTTGTAGGAATTTTTACATGTACAGGTAGGTTATTTCTTTGTTTTCATTTTGATGTGGTGAGTAAGTTGTTTGATCGCTCCGGTCGACGGTATAAAGCCAGTGGAATCGATGTGCAGTACTGGCGTTGATTTTATGTTGCTCCGATCCAGTGGGATTTGGTGGTGAGTGATAAAAATGACATTTCTCTCCTGAGTCCGGGTTGATTTCGAGATGGAAGGGTTGGCAGTTGGCCAGCTGCGAGTCTTGATGAAATCTCGGATCGAGTGGGTTTCACAGCTCGACTTGTGGGGAACGAGATGTTGCGCGTCGGCGGATTGGTGCTGGCGAAATATACATGACTAGTC
The DNA here is from genome assembly GCF_026686735.1 of Pseudomonas triclosanedens. Lineage (NCBI taxonomy): Bacteria > Pseudomonadati > Pseudomonadota > Gammaproteobacteria > Pseudomonadales > Pseudomonadaceae > Pseudomonas > Pseudomonas triclosanedens. Next base: position 1,995,869 of record NZ_CP113432.1, read on the forward strand.
GAAATACTGGAGTTAACCTTAATATGTTGAAGAAAACTCTGCTGGGCGCCGCCATTGCTTCCGCAATGTTTGCTGGTGCTGCAAATGCCGGTGTGGTTAATATCATCGTTGGTGCAAGCTCCAACGCGTCTGTTACCCAGAACTCTCCGGGTGAAATCAATCAGTATGCTTCGGGGCAGGCAAATTATGTGCCCGGCTCCAGTATTGAAACCGGTGCAAGCTATGGAAGCCGCGCGGCGAACATCACCATCGCCCAGGAGATCTTTGGCAACCTTTCCGAAAGCACCCAGTTCGATCTGCCTGATTTGGACTACGCAATTGATCCTGCCAAGGCAGTCAACGCGGCTGTGGGGCATACCATTAAGCTGACATTGGATCGTACCGTAGCCCAGTTTGCCAATGTCATCTCGGCTAACCAGATCCAAATCGGTACCCTCCCTGCCGGTACCGGCTTCACTATCACCTCCGGTATTGGCATCAACACCCTGAGCCTGACTCTGGACGCCGCTGGTGCGGCAGAGATCCAACAGGCATCTGTAGCCAACCCGGCTCACGGCATTGTTCACTTCCTGTTCCGCACCAATGGTTCCACCAGTTCCGCACCTGCGAAGATTGACCATTTGCGTGCTGCGTTGCAGGGCGATGCTACATTTGTAGCTCAGTCCTTCAACCCAAATGTCAGTCTGCTGAGTGATCCGCTGAACGAGCGTCGTTTCGAGGTGACCGTATCGGCTCAGTTGGATACCACTACAGGTGCCAACGCACTGAATGCGATCAATAACGACTCGGCGGCTCCGTTCCTTGTCTTTACCTCGCTTCCTGCCGTCTATTGGGATGTACTGAATACCAATAGCTGGGGTTCATATCAGGTTCTGAACTCGTTGAACCTGGCCAATCAGGACAAGAACTTCGACCCGAACGTCTCGGTTCAGGCTGGTGCAAGCGACCCCGCGAACTACGGTGCTAACTTCCAGAGGCTTGGATCTATTCGCCTGGGGGTCAACCCCGATGTACTGAACGAAGATGGTCGTAACATCTTCGGCTTCAACGGCAGTGATAAAATCTCCAGCTATATCTCTGGTAACTTCGCGGGCGTATCTTCTATCGCTCTGGTGAACAATAGTTGTTCCTCGTATGCCAACGGCAATACTACCGCTGCATATTCGTGGGATGCCGCCGCTATTACTAAAGCAACCGGATCCGATGGAGTAGCGAAACTGTCGGTGGAACTCAAGAATGCGGATGTCAACCAAACCTATAACATCTGCGCCGTTGCCAGCGGTACCAGCGCAATGGCTGCCCAGCAAACCTTCAATGTTGGTCCGTTGCGCGTTGACTTCGGTAACGTCCGTTATGTAGACCGCGTTATTAATGGTGGGCAGATCGACCACTTCTGGAAAAGTAGCTGTGTTGCGAGTTTGTTCAACCTGCCAGCCGGAAATAATCAGGATGCCTTCTTCGTTCGCTTGACAAATACCAGCGATGATGGCCGCTCCGGTAAGGTTCGTGGTGTTCTCTATGACCAGAATGGCAAGCGTTATCCGGCTACCGGAAGTGCCTACATCGTAGATAGCAGCGGTAAAGCCACGCTTAAGGCGCACGAGACCGGTGTGTACAGTGTCAAAGAGGTTGCCAGTGCGTTTGGCGTGAATGGCAATGACTGGAATGGCGTTAACGGTCGTGCACGTCTGATCATGGAAGGTGAATTCCCAACCTGTGAGGCCCTGGGGCTCATCCGTACTCCTAACGGCACTCTGGTGAATATGACCTCCACTACTCAGGGTAACTTTAATGGTAATTCAGGTCCGTCTACTACCGTGAATCATGAGGCTGGCAATAATCGTAACTAATAAATAGTTCTGATGAATTGAAAGAGGCGGCTTTTGTCGCCTCTTTCCTTGTTTGTATTTTGCTCTATGGTGTTAGCTTGAGGTCATGGTGAGATGAAGTTTAGGAGAATGGCCGTAGTTTCCAATCAAGCTTTCTCTATTGTTAATTTTCGTAGAGAGTTGATTAAAGATATCGTATCTAGTGGTGTCATGGTCTTTGCCTTTGCTCCTGATTACAATGATGAGTTAGTACGAGCGGTCAAGGAAATTGGAGCGATTCCTGTCAGTGTCGAAATGGATCGGGTGGGAGTGAACCCAATCCAAGCAATAAGGACTGTCTTGGGGTTGGTTAGAGCTATCCGTGATCTTGAAATAGATGCAGTGCTGAGTTATTTCACTAAGCCTGTAATTTATGGAGGTTTGGCCGCGAGATTCTCAGGAGTCGACAGTATCTACTCCTTCATTGAGGGGGCTGGTTATGTCTATGCTGATGGGGTTGGGTCTACCCGCCGGGTTATACTTAGGAAGTTTATTAGTTTTCTCTACCGACTTAGTCTTAGCTTTTCTTCTCGAGTGTTTTTGCTTAATAGGGATGACTACTCATTGTTTGTTGGTGGTGGTCTCGTTAGGGCAGAGAAGGCAATTCTATTACCCGGCATAGGTTTGGATCTGGATAGGTTCAATGAGCAGACTCCAGTTGTTTCTCCTGTGGTATTTACTTTCTTGGGTCGATTGCTTCGCGAGAAGGGTGTGATCGATTTTGTCTCTGCGGCAAGAATTATTAAAAATAAGCACCCTGAGGTGGTTTTTTTGATAGTTGGTGATGTCGATGTCAATCCAGGCTCTATTGGCATAGAAGATCTAAAGGCATGGGGCGAGGAAGGGCTTGTTACTTGGGTTGGTCATGTTGCCGATGTACGCCCCTGGCTTGCAGAAACTAGTGTGCTTGTCCATCCGTCCTATTATCGAGAAGGTATTCCTAGGTCTATTCAAGAGGCTATGGCAAGTGGTCGTCCGGTAATAACAACGGACTCTGTTGGGTGTCGCGAAAGTATTGAGGATACAGTTAACGGATTTCTGGTTCCGATCCGTAGTCCGGAAAGCATAGCTCGCGCAATGGAAAGATTTATAGCTGAGCCGGAACTTATAGTTGAAATGGGGCGCCAGAGTAGACGGCTGGCCGAATTGAGATTTGATGTTCGCGAAATAAACGAAATGGTGATGGCGGTTTTTTAGCTTTCAGGTGTTTAAGGTGATGCTTGATAGTTCTGGTGTTGCTGTTCGTGCTGTTCGGGTTGGAAAGTGCTTTCAGGTATTCGATAGCCCTGGTAGACGTTTTCTGTATTCACTGTTTGCAGGAAAAATAAACCTCCAAAGAGAATTCTGGGCAGTTCGCGATGTTAGTTTTGATATATATCGCGGAGAGGTCGTGGGGGTGATTGGGCGGAATGGTAGTGGTAAGTCAACATTACTGCAGATGATTGCTGGAACTCTATCTCCAAATTTCGGCTGGGTTGGTCGGAGTGGACGAGTAGCTGCGCTTTTAGAGTTGGGCGCTGGTTTTGATGTCGAAGAGACGGGAAGAAGAAATATAGAGTTTACCGCCAAGTTGCTTGGGTTGAGTTCGTCTGATGTCAAGAGTCGTGTTGAGTCGATAATAGATTTTTCTGGAATCGAAGATTTTATTGATAGGCCTGTTAAGACATATTCTAGCGGAATGATTGTGCGCTTGGCGTTTGCAGTTGCCGCTCATGTCGATGCGGACATTGTTGTTGTGGACGAGGCGTTGGCAGTTGGAGATGCAGAGTTTCAGTTCAAATGTTTGAGTAGGTTGGATCAGTTGTTGAGTCGTGGCGTCACGGTGATTTTGGTTTCCCATGATTTGCAGTTGGTGAAATCCTATTGTCAAAGAGTTCTGTATTTACGGTCTGGACGTCTTGTGTTCGATGGAGACTGTGAGTCAGGTTGTGAGGAGTATCAAAGAGATAGTGCTTCGAAGTTGTTTTTCTCCTCAGTTGGTGCCCCCTCTGGAACTGCAAGGGAGTCACAAGATTTATCAGGTGAAGCGGGGCAGATAATTAGTGCTGTGTTAGCAGGTGATGGAGGGGGTAGAGGATTTTTTGTCTCTGGTGAGTATGTGCATGTTGATGTGGTTGCACAAATATCCAAGTCGGTTCTTCGGCCTAGAGTTACTTTGGTTGTCAGGGATATTAGGGGCTACAATCTATATGCCATAAATAATTCGCAGTTGGGCTGCGACTTGGTAGTGGGTTGTAATGGTTTTTTTCAGGTTCGCTTTGGTTTTATTGCTGACCTTCAGGACGGTACCTATGCAGTTACAGTTCGGCTTGATGATGCTGTATCTGAAGGCGCTTTTTGTTCGATTGACAAGAAAGTTGGTGCTTTGACTTTTCGTGTTGAAAGCCCACAGAAGAAATTCGATGCTGTAGTCAATCTGCATGGAACAATTGAGGTTCTGTCTTTTTCATGAATTCCTCCTCTATATTCGCAAGTGAAGCTGCTGGTGATCTCCCAGAGATCATCTTTGTTGTGCATGGCGGAGACTTGGAGGCTAAGGCTGCGCTTCTTGCAGCCACGCTGAGGGCTCGCCTTGGCTTTGGCTTTCCTATCGTGGCGGCTGTTGCAGTTCCGAGTATGGTTTGGGGTGAACTAAGTCCTTCTTCTTTACGGCTTTTTAGTCGCTTGCAGGTGACACTTAGGCTTATATGTAATGTCTTTGGGGCGAGCTATCCAATAGGGAACAAGTTTTCTGCATTGTCATTAGGCCGAGACGACAGGGCGTCGCTGTTTCTGGACAGCGATATGTATTGCATGAGTTGTCCGGATTTTTCTGAGTTTCACTCATACAGTGCGGCCTTTAAGCCTGCTGATATGGCTTTGGTGCCTACTTCGACAGGATTCTGGAAGCACCTTTACTCCCTTTGGGGGATGGACGTCCCTCTGTTGCGAGTAATTGCCAGCGTTTCTGGGGAGTTAATGCCTCCTTACTTCAATGCTGGATTCATGTGGCTTCGAAATGCTGCCGATTTCTCGACGCAGTGGCTTGAGATAGCGCAACGAATTGCTGTCGAGCCCGAGGTCGAGTATCGATGGCCCTGGCTGGATCAATTGTCATTGCCTATTGCCGCTGCATACATGAGGCTTTCTGTAAAGGTACTCTGCGAGCGCTACAACTACCCGTTGCATCTGAAGCCACTACCTGCTGATCGAACTCCGTACTTCTGCCATTACCATGACCCGTCCGTGCTTTCGCGGGAGCCATCGATTCTCCGTGATCTTTACATGCTACAGATGCGCTGGCCGGAGCTTGGTGAGGTGCTATCGAAGTTTGCCAACTGGAAGCCGGTTCTGGATGACATGCGTGTGCTGATGCGTTGTCATGGAGAATATGCCGGAGAGAATCTGATAATTACCGGCCCCCCGCGGAGCGGTACCAGTTTTCTGTGCCGTGTGCTTTCGGAGCGACTCCAGACAGTCATTATCAATGAGCCGGCGGAGATTTTTCAGGCTCTCTCCGATGCTTATTCTCCCTGGGGGCTTCCACACCTATATGCGAATTTGCGTCGTGAGGTAACTGCTGGGCGCCCGGTGATGAATAAACATGTTGATGGACGCTTGGTGAGTGACACCGCGCGTGAGCCGAATATTGCGGCTCCATACATTGCTCCTATCCGTGGTCCAGGTTTTACGCTTGGAACCAAAAACACGCTGGCGTATCTCTCTCGGCTGCCGTCGCTGCTCCGCGTCATGCCTGATGCTCGTGTTGTAGCTCTTGTACGTCACCCATACGACAGTCTTGCATCCTGGGAGGCTACGTTCGACCACTTGCGTCTAGCCGATGTGGAGGCGCAGCCATTTGGTGGGCTGGACGATCCGAGCATGACCGGTTGTCAAAAAGCAGCATTGCGAGAGATCGCAGCGACAGAGTGCCTGCCTGTTCGCCGGGCGTTGTGGTGGCGGTTTCTGGTGACACAACTGCTTGATGCCGGCAACCGAGTGCGATGGCTCCGATATGAGGACTTCATGCGTGCCCCTCACGCGATGGCCGAACTCCTTATGACTGATGCTCCCTTACCGGAGTTACGACCGTTGCGCTGCGCGGGGCGAATGGATGCGCCTCAGCGGGAGCTTGTCGCCGGTGTGCTTTGTGAAATGGCAGAGCGGCTGCAATATGTCCTATGAGGTGAATGTTGGATTCGTTTGATCATTTCCGCCTGCTTGACAAGTTTCTAAGAAGAGGCGCCCTGGATGACTGACATCAGCATGATCATGAATTTCCATGCAGAAGGAGTTCTTGCTCAGTGGAGTCTTCTGGCGTTCCAGCGTATGCGCGCAGTTGCTTATCTTCAGGGAATCGTTGTGCAGTTGGTGGCGGTTCTCGACTGCGCGGATACGGATACTCGGAAGATTGTCACCGGGCACGTCGCACTTGAGGCTTGTGACCAAGCGATCGAGGTATCGCATGCAGATCTAGGTCTTTCGCGAAATGCAGGGATCCCCCATGCGAGAGGCCGCTACGTAGCGTATTTGGATGGAGATGATTATTGCAGTGCCAACTGGCTGACACGGGCGCTGGCTGTGGCTCGCGCTTGCGGCGATCGTGTAGTGATTCACCCCGAATATATCGTTTCTCATGGTGCGATCCAGTCGGTTGGGCGTGTAATCGATCAGGTCGCTGATGACTCATTCGAACTTGCGAACTGCTTCAAGTCCCATCACTGGGGTTCGGCTGTGTTCGCGCGCAGATCCATCTTCGAGGAAATTCCGTACCAAGCGACGCGGGTGCGACAAACGGGCTTTGGCTATGAGGATTGGCATTGGGGGTTGGAGGTCATCGCGTCGGGGCGACTGCATACGGTTGCTAGCAGGACCGCCTTTTTTTATCGGCGCAAGCACGACTCGATGCTGGTTGATATGAATGATCGACAGGCAGTCGTACGTCCAAGCCGCTTTTTCGATCATCACTATGGAGTGAGGGGCTGACATGGGACGTGACATCGTATCCATAGTGATGACCTTCCATGCGGAGGCCCATCTGGCGCATTGGTCGTTGCTGGGCTTCGAAAGATTGCGTCGTGTCTCTGAGGCCGCTGGCATCAACATGCAACTGGTAGCGGTGCTGGATAGCGCTGATATCGATACAGGTCGCATCGTCCGTAGTCACCCGGTGTTGCGCCGATCCGATGTCTGCCTGGCCACTCGGCATAGCGATCCGGCTATCGCTCGCAACTCCGGTATCGACGCCGCCTCAGGATCTTATCTGGGCATTCTTGATGGAGATGACTACTGCAGTGCCAATTGGGTCGTCGAGTCTCTCGGTATGTTGAGAAGATATCCACAGGTCGTGGTGCATACGGACTATCTCGTCGTGTTCGGCTCCGCTTGGGGAATGGGAAGGCTCAGCGATCAACTGATAGGGGAAGGCCAACTCGAGAGCTGCTTCAAGCATCACTTGTGGGTGTCTACAGTGATTGCTCCCCGTGAGGTCTTCCTGGCGTGTCCGTATCGCGGCTCACAGATGGCCACGAGTGGTTTCGGTTACGAAGACTGGGACTGGAGCTTGGCGGTGCTAGCGCAGGGGATACGGCATACCACTGCCCCGGGAACGGCACTGTTCTATCGACAGAAGGTCACCCAATCAAGGCAGAGAGATGCCACTGCTCAGCAGGTGGTGTTGCAGCCCGGGCCTTTTTTCTCGTCGAAGCTCTGGAGGCACTGATTTCTCATGGGTAGGAGCATGGAGTTCAAACGCTGGCTGACCCGGGTTGCGCGCCGTAACTATTACCGAGGTATACGCTTCCTACGGAACTATCTGACTGAGCAACAGATGCAGCACTTTGTGCTGCTCTGTGACCGCTTGAAGTACCGGTGGTTTCCTGAGTTGTATCCGTCGATCTCTTCAGCGGCGCTAGGCGCGCTGCACAATCCGGCGAAGGTGCCGGACTGGATCATCGACGAGATGCGCGCGCTCGCGCACATTGAGCCGGCGATCTATCCCACTCCCGAAGTGCTGGCCAAGTTTCATACCTGGAGTTCTCCAGAGGATACCTACGCTGCACATTTGTACCAGGACATGCTGGACGATTTCGTGACCTTTGAGCCGGACATTATCTTTCTGGCTCCGCATATGATGCGTGGCGGGTCGGACTTGGGAACACTTCATCACGTGCAGCTTTGCGTCGCCAGAGGGCTACGTGTGACGGTGGTTCTGACGCGCGATGTGGTTTCTCCGTGGAGCCATCGATTCCCCCAGCAGGTTCGTGTCGTCGAGTTCGGTCAGCTATCACGACAGGCCAGCGATGATGATCGGCGCTTGGTATTGCTGCGTCTGCTCCTGCAGAGCCCTGCCACAACCCTCCATCTGATCAATTCGCATCTGGGGTGGCAACTGTTCGAAAGTTTCGGCAAGCCTCTGCGTAGTAGCGGAAAGCGTCTGTTCGCAAGCCTCTATTGTGATGATCTGGACCGTTATGGTGTGCGTTGCGGATATGCCACCGAGTTCCTGCCAAAGGTGTGGAAGCATCTCGATGGGGTGATTTCCGACAATACTGCCTTTATCGATGCCTTGCGCTGGCGTGATGGAATGCCTTCTGAGCTGATGCACACCGTCTACTTCCCGGTATGCATTGAGGTAAGGCGTACATCAACGGTTGGCCGCAAGGTTCTATGGGCCAGCAGACTTGTATCTCAGAAGCGACCAAGCTTGTTGCTGGAGATTGCCAGGCGTATGCCTGACGTTCAGTTCGAAGTCTATGGCGAGTCGGATGCTGATGATTGCGGGGTAGTGGAGCGCTTGGGGCAGTTGCCCAACGTCTGCCTGCATGGACGATACGACGATTTTTCCAAGATAGCGGCGGACGATGACTATGCGCTGTTTCTTTATACATCGGCCTATGACGGGTTGCCGAATGTACTGCTGGAAGCGACCGCATCAGGCTTGCCTGTAGTTGCTGCTGTAGTGGGAGGGATCGGCGAGCTGATCGATAGTTCACGTGGTTTCCCTCTTGAGCCAGAGGCGGGAGCATTGGCATTCGTCGAGGTCATTCGCCATGTATTGACGAATCCCGACGAGGCGTCCGAAAAAGTGAAACATGCGCAGGCATTACTGGTTGCAAGGCATGGATACCAGGCTTTCCTGCAGCAGATGGAACAACTGCCGGGATACTGGCCATGTCCTCGACGGGAATGAATGGATTGCGAATGGCGAGAACAAGCGATGGATGGCGATTTTTCTCTATCGGTCGCTTTGTGGGAGTACTGGCTCGGATACTGCGGCGGTATTGGCTGGGGGCGCCAATGATAGTTAAGCAGTCCAGTATGGATGTATGTGATGGCATGCTCTGGACGAGACAGCGCCCATTACTGAGTGTGGTGATACCGTGCTTCGATGACGGGGAGTTTGTAATCGATGCACTGCGTAGTCTTGCGCGTCAGACCTTTCAGGATTTCGAAGTTTGTATTGTCGACGATGGGTCGAGTGATCTCCGAACGATTCGTGCGCTGAATCGATTGGCAAAGTGGGTGGGGATTCCGCTGCTAAGACAGGTTAATGCGGGACCGGGTGGCGCTCGTAACGCAGGCATCGCTCGCTCGAGGGGGCGCTACATCTGTTGCCTGGATGCTGACGACTATCTTGCTCCCGATTACTTCGAGAAGTGCCTGCTCCTGCTTGAGGCCGACAGCGGGGTTGGGCTGGCATACAGTTGGTTGCAGCTCTTTGGTGATGAGCAGAGGTTGTGCAGGACCGAGAACCTCGACATCGAATTGCTGCGTTTCGTGAATCACTTGGGCGGAGCAGCGATATTCCGAAGAGACGATTGGCTTGCGGTAGGTGGGTACGCGGAGCGAAAGGACTGTCTCTACGAGGACTGGGATTTCTGGATTCGCCTGGCTACTCGAGGTATTCGGGGGCGTGTGATTCCCGAGCCGCTGCATTTTTATCGCCGGCACGGTATTACGCGCTTGCGCCAGGCGAATCAGCGAGCTTGGGAGATGCACAGCCAGTTGCGGCGACATCACCCCGTATTCTTCAGTGACCGGGCCTGGCGCCGCGAGTTGCGGAGACGGCAAGTATCGCGCCCAGTGGTTAGCCCGTTGCTCAACCTGTCCCGTCCGACCCAGTACGGATCTCCTGAATCCGGTGTCTATCTGCTGCATCTGCATGCCGGTGAGACGACGCCGTCCCGTGACGCTATTGAGTCATTGCCGTCGGGTGTGTCGCTGCAGGTGGTCGTGGAACACACTGCTAGGTTGCCGGCTTGGCTCGTGCAGCGCGCTGACCTGATCTATCGACTCCCGTGGTTGCTTGATCGCCGCCACTGGTCGGCTTTCGTCGAAAACTTTTGGATGACTCGGCGGGTGGTTTGTGCGTTGAGGCCGGAGGGGGTCTCGAATGTCTGAGCCTGATGGCGTGGTGCTTGTCGTAACGCGAAAGCCTCTGGCTGAGGTCGAACTGGACGCCATTGCTGAATTCTTGCGGACGCAGACCATGCCTCACTGGTGCTGGCTGCTGATAGCGGAGCGTGCACCAGAATCTTTGCGCAATGATCGACGAGTCATCTACTCCGCCGAGCCACGTTTCATCGCTATGTTCGAGCGTTTGTGGGGGTACGAGGCGAAATTATGTCTGGATCGCGCGGTCGAGGGTTTGGATCAACTGGCGATCGAGCAGGCACTGTGGTTCTTCCGTTCTCACTTGAGAGTGAGCCGCGCGGGGTACCAGTATGTTGTCGGACAGCCTTGGCGATTATCCGCGCACGGCATCAATAGCGTGGCCGATTGTCATTGGCTGCGCGGGAGGCATGTTGTCGGTAGGTGGGTGGTAGGCAACCCTAGGCGGCAATTGTTGATGGTCGTGCCTTGGCTGGAGCCGGGAGGCGCGGATCGCTGCAATCTGGATATCGCACGATGCCTACGCTCGCGAGGGTGGACGATCACCATATTGGCGACACTGGAGTGTGAACACCGATGGGCACACCGATTCCGTGAACTTGGCGCAGATGTGTTCATCGCGCCCTGGTTTCTAGCTCCACAGACCCTGCGAGGATTTTTGCGTCACTTACTGGCGAGCCGTCGGCCTGACCTGGTTTTGCTATCCAATAGTCGGGCCGGCTATGAGCTGCTCTCCAGATTGGATATAGGGGACGTGCCTGCGCCCTGGGTCGCATTGAACCATATGGAGGAGGCTTGGAGCGGAGGCGGCTTCCCGGCGATTGCCGTTCGGAATGATTCTTTGCTTGCAAGGCACTGGGTCGTCTCCAGTCACCTGAAACAGTGGATGGCCACGCGGAGCGTCGATGTCGGCAAGATCGACGTATTGCACTGGTTCGTCGACAGTGCAATCTGGCGGCCGTGTGCCGTTGCCAGAGCTATGGGCCGTCAGCGGTTCGGAGTTGCGACGGATGTGCCTGTCATTCTCTTCGCTGGTCGCTTGTGCCGGCAGAAGCGACCCGACCTGTTCGTCGACTGCATGGCTCGGCTCAAGCGCCTGGGAGCGGACTTCGTTGTTCTGGTGGCTGGTGATGGAGAGATGGCCAGCCATATGGAGTTACGGTTCCAGAAACTTGGTTTGAGCGAGCGGGTACGCATGCTCGGCTGGCTAGACGATGCTGGGTTGAGAGGGGCGATGCAGATGGCGGATCTGTTCTTCCTGCCGTCACAGGCCGAAGGCATCGCGCTGGTGTTGTACGAGGCAATGGCTTGCGGGCTGCCAATCGTTGGCGCCCGGGCTGGAGGACAAGCCGAACTCGTCGGGCCAGGGTGTGGCGTGTTGATCGATCCTGATGAGTTCGATCAGGTGCAGGCCTATTGCGAAGCGTTGACGTTATTGCTTGGTAATCGTCAGGCTTTGTGCAAGATGGGCGTTAATGCCAGGCGTCGAATTGTCGACTCCTTTAACCGCCTTCATTTCGAGAACCGTTTGACGGAGCTTGTGGGGCAGGCGCTGGAGGAAGGAGGCGTTGCTACAGGTACGGTGAGATCCTCTAGTGAATGTCGAGCGGCTGCTCATCTCCAATGGCAGTGGTGTTGCTGGCGGTTGCTGCGCGCCATGAGGCGAGGAGCGTTGGGACGTGTACTGCTCAGGGCTGCGCCATTGCCGGTGATTCTGAAGGGAGTGCTCTACCTGTACTCGCTCGGTTGGCAAGTCGCAGAAGTATGGCGCCGCCGCTCCAGGGGGAGTGCATGAGTCGTGTGGTTGTCGTGCTGGGCATGCACCGCTCTGGTACAAGCCTGTTATCTGCGGCTCTGGAGTGCCTGGGAGTGGAGTATGGCGACCGTCTGATTGCGCCGAGATCGGATAATCCCAAGGGGTTCTGGGAAGATGAGGACATAATCGCCCTCAATGACGAACTGTATGGCGTACTTGGTGGCTTTTCATCGAGCCTGGGGTTCGATGAGCAGCTTTTGCTGTCGATGCCGCACTGCGCTGAGTTGCAAGTGCGTTTGGCCCAATTGTTGGAACAACGCCTTCAGGCGCACTCGGTGTTCGGGATCAAGGATCCTCGTATGCCACGGCTTATGGGTGTCTGGGCGCCAATTCTGGAGGCGCAGAGCGATGCCGTCGACTATGTGATTCCACTGCGTAATCCACTGAGTGTGGCGGCGTCTCTGAAGGCGCGGGACGGGTTTCCTGACGCCAAATGTCTACTCCTCTGGTACGAGCATATGTATCGGACTCTGCCGTTCGCGCTGAGCGGGCGGGCAATCGTCATTGATTACGACGATTTGATTGATTCGCCTCGACCAGTATTGAGCAAAATTGCAACCAGAATAGGGCTGGCAGTGGATCAGGTGGCGCTGGATCGCTTCATGAATGAGGTGGTTGAACATGAGTTGCGCCATAGTGAATTCGTCGTGGCGGACCTGGAAGCGCATCCGGACAGTTTCCCAGCTTTGGTGCGGCTCTACGTTCTGCTGCGTGATCTGGTCGAAGGCAAGTGTTTCGACAGCGGAGGGGGAGCGCTTGCCAAGGTAATTGAGGACTTTCAGTCGCTCTGGCCGCTGTTGCGGCATTGTGGGCGCCAGGATATCGAGTTATGGACCAACTGGCAGTCTCGTCTGGCTGAGAACAAGTGCGCAGAACTCGGGCAGGAAGAGCTGCGGAGCAAGGTCGCAGCACTTGAATGCTCGGCCAGCGAGCGTGAGGCCGCCTGGAGCCTTGAACACGACCGTTTCGAGAATGAGTTGGCTGGGCTTGGGACAATGCTTGCGGAGAGGGAGTCAGCACTGAGCTGGTACCGTTCGGAACGCGAACGTCTGGAGGAGCAGGGGCTGGAGCTCTCCATGCAGTTGGCTGAGGCCAGGCGGATCGGAGCGTGTTGCCGCATATTGCGCGATAGCCTTGTCATATTCCTGACCTCGCCGTTGCGCAGGCTGCAGCGCATCTGGCAGCGAGGGGGTGAACGCAATTGACGTGTGTGAAGGTCGTTGCTACCATTCCAGACCTTGTATCGGGAGGGTTTCGCCCATATTGAGCGAAGCGTTTCCTTAAAATCTGAATGTGGAGCATCCGCTTCGGCGGATGCAACAGGGGGCCGGCAGGATACCAGTCTTGATCCTGCTGGCTTCTTTTTCATCACTTGACCGTGTTCGCTGGTGGCGCGGAATCGGGCTTACAAGCCTTTGACTACAGGTATAGACATGAGCGAAAGCTTCGCAGAACTCTTTGAAGAAAGTCTGAAATCCCTCGACATGCAGCCGGGTGCAATCATCACCGGCATCGTGGTCGACATCGACGGTGACTGGGTTACCGTTCATGCCGGCCTGAAGTCCGAGGGCGTCATCCCGGTCGAGCAGTTCTACAACGAACAGGGCGAGCTGACCATCAAGGTGGGTGACGAAGTCCACGTTGCGCTGGACGCGGTTGAAGATGGCTTCGGTGAGACCAAGCTGTCCCGCGAAAAAGCCAAGCGTGCAGAATCCTGGCTGGTTCTGGAAGCTGCCTTCAACGCTGACGAAGTGGTCAAGGGCGTCATCAACGGCAAGGTCAAAGGCGGTTTCACCGTCGACGTCAGCGGTATCCGCGCGTTCCTGCCGGGCTCCCTGGTGGATGTGCGTCCGGTGCGCGACACCACTCACCTGGAAGGCAAAGAGCTCGAGTTCAAGGTCATCAAGCTGGACCAGAAGCGCAACAACGTTGTCGTTTCCCGTCGCAGTGTCCTGGAAGCCGAGAACAGCGCCGAGCGCGAAGCTCTGCTGGAATCCCTGCAGGAAGGCCAGCAGGTCAAAGGTATCGTCAAGAACCTCACCGACTACGGTGCGTTCGTTGACCTGGGCGGCGTCGATGGTCTGCTGCACATCACCGACATGGCCTGGAAGCGTATCAAGCATCCGTCGGAAATCGTCAACGTTGGCGACGAGATCGATGTCAAGGTTCTGAAGTTCGACCGCGAGCGCAACCGCGTATCCCTGGGTCTGAAGCAACTGGGCGAAGACCCATGGGTTGCTATCAAGGCTCGTTACCCGGAAGGCACCCGCGTCATGGCCCGCGTCACCAACCTCACCGACTACGGCTGCTTCGCCGAGCTGGAAGAGGGCGTGGAAGGCCTGGTACACGTCTCCGAAATGGACTGGACCAACAAAAACATCCACCCGTCGAAAGTCGTTCAGGTTGGCGACGAAGTGGAAGTTCAGGTTCTGGACATCGACGAAGAGCGTCGTCGTATTTCCCTGGGCATCAAGCAGTGCAAGTCCAACCCATGGGAAGACTTCTCCGGCCGCTTCAACAAGGGCGACAAGATCTCCGGCACCATCAAGTCGATTACCGACTTCGGTATCTTCATCGGTCTGGAAGGTGGCATCGACGGTCTGGTTCACCTGTCCGACATTTCCTGGAACGAAGTTGGCGAAGAAGCCGTTCGCCGCTTCAAGAAGGGCGACGAGCTGGAAACCGTCATCCTCTCCGTTGATCCGGAGCGTGAGCGCATCTCCCTGGGCATCAAGCAGCTGGAAGACGATCCGTTCTCCAACTACGCCTCGATGCACGAGAAGGGCACCATCGTTCGCGGTACCGTGAAGGAAGTTGACGCCAAGGGCGCTGTCATCAGCCTGGGCGGCGAAATCGAAGGCATCCTGAAAGCCTCCGAAATCAGCCGTGACCGCGTTGAAGACGCTCGCAACGTTCTGAAAGAAGGCGAAGAAGTCGAAGCCAAGATCATCAGCATCGACCGTAAGAGCCGCGTCATCAGCCTCTCCATCAAGTCCAAGGACGTTGATGATGAGAAGGATGCGATGAAAGAACTGCGTAGCAAGCAAGACGCAGAAAGCACTGGTCCGACCACTATCGGTGACCTGATCCGTGCTCAGATGGAGAACCAGGGCTAATCCCTGCTTCCTCATCCAAGGAAAAGGGCGACTTCGGTCGCCCTTTTTCATTTCCGTGCTTCTTAAGCGGCGGGCGCGCAGAGCTTTTCTCCATCTGGCACCTGGCGTTACTTTGCTCGTCCCCTTCCGGTCCTCGCGTCCATGCCATACCTGCTTTTCGTTACCGTCCTCTGGGCGTTTTCTTTCAGCCTGATCGGCGAATACCTTGCCGGACAGGTCGATAGTTATTTCGCCGTACTCACCCGTGTTGTGCTCGCTGGCCTGGTTTTCCTGCCGCTGACCCGCTGGCGCGGGGTGAATCCGCGCTTCGTGGCAGGTGTGATGCTGGTGGGAGCCCTGCAGTTCGGCATCACCTACGTCTGCCTCTATCAGAGCTTCCGCGTCCTGACGGTTCCCGAGGTTCTGTTGTTCACCGTGTTGACGCCGCTGCATGTCGCGCTGATTGACGATGTGCTGAACCGTCGTTTCAACGCCTGGGCCTTGTTGGCGGCTCTCGTGGCCGTGTTTGGCGCAGGGATCATTCGCTATGACGGCATCAGCGGTGACTTCATTGAAGGTTTCCTGCTGCTGCAACTGGCCAATGCCACCTTCGCCGCGGGTCAGGTGTTCTACAAACATCTGGTGCAGCGCTATCCCTCGGATATCCCGCAGTTTCGTCGTTTCGGCTATTTCTTCGTTGGCGCACTGCTGGTGGCGCTGCCGGGTTGGCTGCTGTTTGGAAATCCGCAGAAGTTGCCGAGCACTGGACTGCAGTGGGGGGTGCTGGTTTGGATGGGGCTGCTGGCGACGGCGCTCGGGCAGTTCTGGTGGAACAAGGGCGGCACGCTGGTGGATGCCGGTACGCTGGCTGTGATGAACAACCTGCATGTGCCGGTGGGATTGTTGATCAATCTGCTGATCTGGAACGAGCACGCCGATCTGCCGCGACTGGCTCTGGGAGGCGCGGTAATCGTGGCTTCGCTGGGAGTCAATCGACTGGGTTTGCGCCGCCGGCCGTTGGAGCGCCGTTCGTGAGAATTTCCGGACGTGGCGTGGCGCTGTCCCTGGCGTCATCATTGCTGTTCGTGACCCTGCCTGGCTACATTCATGCGCTCGAACCGCTGACCAGCGTTCAGGTGATCGCGCATCGGGTGTTGTGGTCGATCCCGATGGTGTTGCTGCTGGTGTGGTTCACCCGCCAGGGCGGAGTGCTGCGTGACTCCTGGCGGCGCCTGTTGCGTGAGCCGTGGCTGCTCGCGTGTTTCCCGCTTACGGCAGCGATGATGCTGGTCCAGTGGGGCGTATTCATCTGGGCGCCCATGATCGGGCGAACGCTTGAGCTATCTCTGGGATATTTCTTGCTTCCGCTGACGATGGTTATGTGCGGCCGGGTATTCTACGGCGAGCGGCTCACCCCGTTGCAGGCCATTGCAGTTACCTTCGCGGCCCTTGGCGTACTGCACGAGCTGTGGCTGACTCGCGCATTCTCCTGGTTCACCCTGATCACCGCATTGGGTTATCCACCGTACTTCATGCTGCGCCGCAAGATGGGCGTGGACGCGCTATCGGGGTTCGTGTTCGAGATGTTGGTACTGCTGCCGTTCGCGCTCCTTGCGCTCTGGCTGACCGGCAGCGGGAGGATGCTGATGGAAACGCCCCGGCTATGGGCGTTGCTACCCCTGCTCGGGCTCATCAGCGCGCTGGCGTTCGGCGCCATGATGGCGGCCAGCCGGCTGCTGCCGATGGGGCTATTCGGAATTCTCAGCTATGTCGAGCCGGTGCTGTTGTTCGCCGTCGCTGTGCTGTTTCTGGGCGAGGCGTTCCAGCCGGCGCAGTTGTGGACGTACGGGCCGATCTGGATCGCCGTACTGCTGACCGGCTGGGACAGTGCCCGGTTGCTGCGCCGGCAGGCGCGTCGCAGGCTTTGAGGGGGCGGGCGCTTCCCCCGTGGGAGGAAGCGCCGCGACGTTACTCGTAGCGACGGCCGGGTAGATCGGCCTTCGCCAGGGTTTCCGGCAGGATTCGCTTGGCTGCGAGGTAGTGACGCTTCCAGTAATCGCCGTTGAGATCGGAGACGCGAACCTTCTGGCCACGGCGCGGGGCATGCACGAACTGGTTGTCGCCGACATAGATGCCGACATGGTCGACATTGCGGCGGTTGTGGATTCGGAAGAACACCAGGTCGCCCGGTTGTAGGTCAGTGCGCTCGATCTTCGGGTTTTCCCGCATGTTGTAGATCTCGCGCGCGGTACGCGGCAGGTCTACTTCATCGACGTTCTGGAAAACGTAATTGACCAGGCCGCTGCAATCGAAGCCGCGCTTGGGCGAACTGCCCCCCCAGCGGTACGGCGTTCCGATCATGCTGAAGGCACGTTGAGTTACCTGATGCGCTTCGCTCTTGGCCGGTTTTACGGTTTTCGAGTTGAAGGTCAGCAGTGCACTGCCCTGAACCGGAACGCGCAAGTCGACTGGCGCGGGTTGGTAGGTGCGTGAAATCTTGTTAGAGGCGTTAGCCTCGGTGGCGGCCAAGAGGGTCGCCAAGCCTATGGAAAGGCATGTCAAAAGGGTACTACGCATTCGGCATGTCTTCTTGCTGGTTGATGTCACCCAGACTCCGCTGGATCGCCGTTGCTCTGCGGCGTGGTTTCCCTTGGTCCGCTCAAAAATTCCACGCATTCTGAACGACTTTTCATGACAGTTTTTACCGTCCGTCGATTCTGATAGTCGCTGTGTGACTTGTCGGAGTGGCCGTGACATGTGTTCAGACGCGTTGGTCACGGTTCGACCTTATAGCTGGAAGCCCTATGGGATGGGGGCTGAGGGCGTGCGCGCGATGTGGCGCCGCGAATGACGGAAAGCCAGGTGCGATGCGGTACGGCGGAGGAAAACCCGACGAAATGCAGATTCTCGTGCTGGCCTGAAGTCAGCCCAGGTGCTGGAGCAGGGCGGGAAGAACCTGCTCGCGCAGCAAGGGTGCGAGGTTCTGTGGATAGTCGCTGGCGGTATCCAGCCAGGCCAGCTCCTCCAGCTCGGCGGCGGGCTGAACCGGGTGGGGGAGCGTCGCGACGAACACATGGGCGTCGACTCGCATATTCGGTTCGTTGGCCGCATCGGCCTGGAAGCGCCCCAGTGGCTTCAACGCGTTTTCCTCCAGGCGCAGGTCCAGTTCTTCCTGCAGTTCGCGCAGCAGTGCCTGTACCGGTGTTTCTCCCGTCTCATGCTTGCCGCCGGGCAACATGAAGGCGTGAGTACCTCGTTTCCGTACCAGCAACAGGCGTCCGGTGTCATCGAGCAGACAGGCGGCGGCGATGGTGATCATGGCGAAGGGGTTTCCTTGAGAACCTGGTAACGCATCTGCACGATGCCACTGGGGAAGCTGCGCTGCTCCAGCAGTTGAAGGCGCTGCTCCAGCCCGACGCTGAACAGTGGAATGCCGGCGCCGAGCAGATGCGGGATGATGCTGACAATTACCTCGCCGAGCAATCCGGCTGCGAGGATGTTGCCGGCCAGACTACCTCCGCCGACTAGCCAGATGCGTTTGCAGCCCTTTGCCAGCAGGGTTTCCAGCGCTTCGCTCGGCGGGCAGTGCAGCAACTCGACCTGGGGGGCTGCCTGTGGAAGGTGATTGGAGCGGGTCATGACGACCGTCGGTTTGCCTGGGTATGGCCAGGCGCCGAAACCGAGGCATTGCAGGTAGGTGGCACGCCCCATCAGCAGGCCGTCGATGCTGGCGTAGAAGGCATCGTAGCCGTGATCGTCGCCCGAGCCATCGTAGCCTTGCAGCCAATCGACGCTACCGTCGGGACGGGCGATGTAGCCGTCCAGGCTGGCGGCTACGTAGTAGATGAGGACGGGTGGCATGGCGTTCTCCTGCTAGGCGCGCCCGCTCGGCGCGCCTGGATTGAGAATGGCACCGCCCTGAGGCGTCGGCCAGCGGCAACCGCTGCTGCCCCTCCGGTCAGGCCGGCTGCTCGGTATCGATCGGCGATTGCCGGGCCTTGTCCTGCGAGCCATCGTGTATCAGGCCGGCTATGCCGCTGCGCAGATCCTGGCCGCTGGGTTGCTGGTAGACGCCCAGACTGAACTCCGGCAGGACCGCCAGCAGGTAGTCGAAGATGTCGCCCTGAATCCGCTCGTAGTCCAGCCAACTGGTCGTTCGGGTGAAGCAATACACTTCCAGTGGCACACCCTCGGAAGTCGCCTGCAACTGGCGCACCATGCAGGTCATGTGGGGGTGGATATCCGGGTGAGCCTTCAGATACGCCTCGGCGTAGGCGCGGAAGGTGCCGATGTTGGTCAGTCGCCTGCGGTTGGCGGAGAGCGGAGCGGTGCCTGCGTTGGCGCTGTTCCAGTCGGCCAGCTCGCCGTGCTTGCGCTGCAGGTAGTCAGTGAGCAGACGAACGCCTGTCAGTCGCTGCGACTCCGCTTCGTCGAGGAAGCGTACCTGGCTGGAGTCGATGTAAATGCTGCGCTTGATCCGTCGCCCGCCGGACTGCTGCATGCCACGCCAGTTGCGGAACGACTCGGACATAAGGCGCCAGGTGGGGATCGAAACGATGGTCTTGTCGAAGTTCTGCACCTTGACGGTGTGCAGGGTGATGTCCACCACGTCACCGTCGGCGCCTACCTGTGGCATCTCGATCCAGTCGCCCACGCGGAGCATGTCGTTGCTGGTCAATTGTACGCTGGCGACGAAGCTCAGCAGGGTGTCCTTGTAAACCAGCAGCAGTACCGCGGACATTGCCCCCAGTCCGGAAAGCAGCAGCATCGGCGAGCGGTCGATCAGGATGGAGACGATGATGATGCCGCCGAAGACGAACAGGAACAGCTTGGCCAACTGGATATAGCCCTTGATCGAGCGCGTGCGGGCGTGTTCGGTGCGCGCATAGATGTCCAGCAGGGCGTCGAGCAGTGCGCTCACCGCCAGTAGCAGGAAGAATGCGGTGATCGCCAGCGCCAGGTTGCGCAGGAATGTCTCGGGCCGGCCCGTCAGGTTGGGGATGAGCGCGAGACCGAACTGCACCACCAGCGAGGGCACTGTCTGCGCCAGGCGCATGAAGACGCGGTTATTGCGCAGGTCGCTGACCCAGCTCAGTGCTGGCTGCCGGGCGAGCAGGTCGGCTACGCGCTGGAGTAGAAAGCGCGCCAGGCGGCCGAGCAGCCAGGCCAGGCTAAGCAGCACGCCCAGGCCGAGGGCCGCGCTGATCAGGGGGTGTCGGTCGAGAATGGCCCAGTAGTCCTGGAGAGTCGTGAGCAGCGAGGAAAAGTCCATAGGCGGTCAACTTCCTTTGGATCGGGGCGCCAGTGCGGGGTGGCGCGTGTTGCGGGGGCTACAGATTAGCCGCGAAGCTCCGGCCGTGGCGGTCGGAATGAGCGCGGCATTGTAGCGGCAGATGTCGGCGGATGCTGTTCGTGTCCTCAGGCCTGTTCTTCCGGAAGGCAGCGAAACTCAAGGCCGCCGGTGAATAAAACCTGCGTTCGGGCGCGCCAACCGTTACGCTATGCAGCTATTTGGTCTTCATGTGATATCGAGGTCTGCCTTGTTCTCCCAATTCGCCCTGCACGAACGCCTGCTCAAGGCGCTCGATTCGTTGTCCTTCACCGAGCCCACGCCGGTCCAGGCCGCGGCTATTCCGAAGGCCCTGGAAGGACGCGATCTGCGGGTGACGGCGCAGACCGGCAGCGGCAAGACTGCCGCGTTCGTATTGCCGCTGCTGCACCGCCTGCTGTCCGAGGAGAGGCCCAAGAGCGGTGCCCGCGCGCTGATCCTGTTGCCGACCCGCGAGTTGGCCCAGCAGACGCTCAAGGAAGTCGAGCGCTTCGCCCAGTTCACCTTCATCAAGGCCTGCCTGATCACCGGCGGCGAAGACTTCAAGGTGCAGGGCGCGCGCCTGCGCAAGAACCCGGAAATCATCATCGGCACTCCAGGCCGCCTGAACGAACAGTTCAACGCCGGTAACCTGCCGCTGGGCGATGTGGAAGTACTGGTGCTCGATGAAGCAGACCGGATGCTCGACATGGGCTTCTCCGAAGACGTCCTCAAGCTCGCCGCCCAGTGCCCGGCCGAGCGCCAGACCCTGCTGTTCTCCGCCACCAGCGGCAGCGGCCTGCATGAAATGGTCGAGAAGGTCCTGCGTGAGCCGGAGAACCTGCAGCTCAACCGTGTCAGCGAACTGAACGAAGACGTCAGCCAGCAAGTGATCCTGACCGACGACGTCGCGCACAAGGAAGCGCTGCTGCAATGGCTGCTGGCCAACGAAACCTTCGATAAGGCCATCGTCTTCACCAATACCCGCGTTGCTGCCGACCGCCTGACCGGACGCCTGATCGCCGCCGGCCACAAGGTGTTCGTGCTGCACGGCGAGAAAGACCAGAAGGACCGCAAGCTGGCGATCGAGCGTCTGAAGCAGGGTGCAGTGAAAATCCTGGTCGCTACCGACGTGGCCGCCCGTGGCCTGGACGTCGATGGCCTGGATCTGGTGATCAACTTCGACATCCCGCGCCGTGGCGACGAGTACGTGCATCGCATCGGTCGCACTGGCCGCGCAGGTGCCTCGGGCACCGCGATTTCCCTGGTCGGTCATGGCGACTGGAACCTGATGTCGAGCATCGAGCGATACCTCAAACTGCGCTTCGAGCTGCGGGTCATCAAGGAGCTCAAGGGCACCTACAAGGGGCCGAAGAAGGTCAAGGCGTCCGGCAAGGCTGCCGGTACCAAGAAGAAAAAGGACGACGCGAAGAAGACTGGCAGCAAGTCGCCGGCCAAGAAGAAGCCCGCTGCCAAGCCGAAATCCGGCCCGTCGA
This sequence comes from Pseudomonas triclosanedens, assembly GCF_026686735.1. Lineage (NCBI taxonomy): Bacteria > Pseudomonadati > Pseudomonadota > Gammaproteobacteria > Pseudomonadales > Pseudomonadaceae > Pseudomonas > Pseudomonas triclosanedens. Next base: position 2,017,825 of record NZ_CP113432.1, read on the forward strand.
AGGTGGTGAGCCAGGACGGCATGGCGCCTCTCAAGCGCAAGAAGCTGGCAGCGGAGTGACCTTTTCGCACTAACTGGCTCGCCCAACCAGAAACGCCTCCCACTGGGAGGCGTTGTCGTTTCTGCGCTGCTAGCCCAGTGTCTCCGGCGGCGCCTCGTAGCTGCCCGATTCGTAGCTCACGCCATGCCGGATTACAGGCGGCGAGTCGCCCACGTGCAGGCTGGTGACGTTGTCGATGATTGTCTTGTCTTCGATCGTCATGCGATCGAGCATGCGCAGGTGGCCGATCCAGTTGTCCACCAGCAGCATCTCCTGCCAGATTTCCGGATTGCTCACATCGCGATACAGCGCCCAGCGCTCCGCACCGTTGCGCAGGCGCAGACGGCGTAACGGCTTGGCCGCGCGGACGAAGTCGCGGGTGCGCTCGGCGGGGATCCGGTACTCGATGGACACCAGCACCGAGCCACGCTCGGGGTTGAATACGAAGGTCGGCTGCCCCGGCAGGCCGACCGGAGCGCGGGCGATACTGGCAGAGTCGAGTTCCGGCAGCCGCGAGTTGTACAACAGCGCAACCGAGACCAGAAGCAGGCAGCCGGCGGCGATCAGCGCACCCTGCACGCCCATTGTCTCGGCGAAGTGCCCCCAGAGGAATGAGCCCGCTGCGAGGCCGCCATAGATCGCTGTCTGATACAGCGCCAGAGCCCTTGCCTTGACCCAGTCCGGCACCAGTATCTGTACCGCCGAGTTGTAGGTCGCAACCGCGGCGATCCAGCAACTGCCGCCGATGATCAGCGCCGGGAAGATTACCCAGAGGTTATCGACCCAGCCCAGGGTCAGCATCACCAGAGCCAGGATGGCGGCCGAGAAGCTGATCAGCCTGCTGCTGCCGATCCACTTGCGCGCCTTGCTCACCGCCGTGCTGGCGATGATGGCGCCCAGGCCGAGCGCGCCAAGCATGTAACCGTACACCGACGCATTGCCGTCCGGGTTACGGTGCGCTAGCAGCGGTAGCAGCGCCCAGATGGCGCTGGCGGAGAGGCCGAACACCGCCGAGCGCAGCATTACCAGGCGGGTGACACTGGAGTACTGGGTGAAGCGCAGCGCGGCGATAACGCCTTCGAAGATGTGCTCCGGTGGCAGGGTGCGTTTGGGCACGTCGCGGCGCCATTGCCAGATGGCCCAGATCAGCGCGGCGTAGCACAGGCAGTTGAACAGGAACACCCAGGATGGCCCGGTGGCCGAGAGCAGCAGGCCGCCGATGGCCGGGCCGACCGCGCGGGCGACGTTGTAATTGACGCTATTGAGCAGCACGGCATCGCCGAGCATGCGGGCAGGCACCTGCTCGTTCACCGCCGCTTGCCAGGCGGGGATGGTGATCGAGCTGCCCAGCGACAGCCAGAGGATCGACACGATCAGCAGCAGCGGGTCGAGATAACCCATGAATGCCAGCAGCGTCACCAGCGCGGCACCGGACAGCTCGACGGACAGCCCGACCAGCATGATCTTGCGGCGGTCGTGGTTGTCCGCCAGCACCCCGGACATGATCGACAGCAGCACCAGCGGCAACGCCGACGCGACCTGGATCATCGCTACCATCAGCGGGCTGGCGTGAGCCTCGGTGACCACCCAGGCGGCGGCGACCGATTGTGCCCAGGTGCCCAGGTTGGCGAACAGGTTGCAGATCCAGATGATGCGGAACGCGGCGATGCTGAAGGGGGCGAGTACGCCGCTACGGGGTTCGGCAGGATCGGGCTTGAGAGGGAGGTCGTGCTTGGGTGAAACGGACTGCAGCATGGGAACGCCCTTTTACGCGAGTGACCGGCGAACGCGCTGCCGGTGCTTTCCATGCCGGGGAAGTGTAGTGGCTGGAAGCGTTCGCGCCATTGATGTCGATTAGGGTCCGTCGAGATTTTGCCGCGCGGCCCGATCGGCTGGGCTGCAACAGGACGCCAGCGGACCACCCTCGTGGCGTTATCCGTGACTCGCGCTGGCCATCTTCGACAGTGTTCTGCCAGCGGGGGATTGGTAGGCTTCTCGGATATTTCATACCCGTATTGCCAATAAGAGCGAAGAGCCGATGAAGCGATTGTTTTCCTGCCTGCTGCTGGGGCTGCTTGCCGTGCCGCAAAGTCTCTGGGCCTGGTCCAATCACACGCTGGGCAGTTACATCTCCCTCCGTCAGTTGCCTGCGGTGGTGCAGGCGCCCGAGGTCGAGGTGGAGCCGCTGGAGAGCTTCCTGACCCAACAGCGCGCTGGCCTGGTGGAGTTGCTGGACACACAGGAGGCATATGCCCGCGAGCACTTCCGTGAGTACCCGGCGCGCCCGGATAGCCTGCGCCTGAGCCTCGATGGCCGCGACGACCTACGCAAGGCATTCCTCATGGCTCTGCGCCTGAACCCCGACATCAAGCTGGCCACTGCCGTCCAGCCGCCGCCGGGTGGCGATCTGCCGGGGCATGTGGCACTCAGGCCGGCGCAGGTACTGGTGTTCCGCAATCTCTCGGGGTGGAACCAGTGGCGCTTCCTGCAACTGCAGGCCGGCGAAAAGGTGCCAGCCATCGATGTGCTGGCCAGCGCCGCCGATGAGCCGGACTTCGGTCATGATATCAACCTGTTCAGCGACAATCCGGGCGAAGTCGGCCAGCTCTACGGCTTCGGTACACAGCCGTTCGGCGATCCGCGCTACGAGTTCAGCTCCCAGGCGCCATTCCACATGGGCTTCTACCACGAGGACGCAATCATCTTCGCCGGTGCGCCATACCTTAAGCGCAACTGGCCGGAATGGCGTGCATACCAGTTCTACGGGCTGTCGCGCTTCGCCTTCGAAAAGGGCCATCCCTACTGGGGCTACCGGTTCCTCGGCTGGGCGATGCACTACATCCAGGACATGACCCAGCCATACCACTCCACACCGCTGCCGGGGGAGACCACCACCAGCATGTTATGGACCGCGGTGAAGGCGATGGCCGGTTTCGATGCCGACAAGCAGACCGCGATCCAGCGCGTGGCGGACCGGCATACCGGTGTCGAGAGTTACCAGATCGACTGGTTGCGCGAGACATTGCGCCAAGGCGGACAGTCGTCGCTTTTGGCGGCCTACGCGGATACGAGCGGGGATGGCGGTTATCCGCCGTACTCCACGGAATATCTGCGCGACGTGGTGGCGGGCGAGTCTCATGCCCACGCTGCGGCGTTCGATGAAGCCATCGGCCATTGGCTGGAGGGCCGGAAGGTGCCGGCGGGAGATTTCAGTGCGGGGAACTCGCCGGAGCCGTTCCGCCATGATGAGCAACTGGACGAGCAGATTCTGCAATTGATCCGGCACTTCGGCTCGCACAGTCGCAACATCGCGAAGGCGGCCTTGCAGCCGTAAGGAGAGTGGCATTCCCGCCGGGGCTGCGTGGGCCGCGGCGGGAACGCACAAGTCGCTTAGCCGCCGGTGCAGCCGTTGCCCCACACCTGGTACTCGACGGTGTGGCGCTGACCCTGGGAGTCTTCGTAGGTCATGCGGGCCGGCACGATGCCGCACTGGTTGGAGACGTCGGTGGTGGAAATCACATGAGCGACGTCCAGTTTCATGTCGTAGGTGTACTGCTCCACGGCCGCGCTTTGCGCCTGGTCGCCGGCATTCGCCTGCTCCGCGAGAGCGAGCGAAGAGAAACCGGCCAGGGCCAGGATGACTACAGCTTTCATGAATTTACCTGCCTTGTTCCCGGCGTCCGGACATGACCTGGCCGTAACGCTGAGCCGATGGCTCCGTCGGGAAGCTTTTGGGAAAGATTTACGGGTCTTGGTTGGTGTTGCGGCGCGCGCTGTAACAGCACGGAAATAATAGGATTCTGTTGAACCCAGTCATATATCCGGACGCCACAAATACTTCGTACTCAGAGACAACAATCGAGCAACGGTGCGGGTTTCCGAGTGGGCTGCGTGGCAGGGTGACGCATGCTGGCGGGGCGAATTCCGAGGGGCGTTGCGGCTAGGGACCGCTCCTGCGGAAACCTGCTTCGTGCTGGCCTGTGCTGGAGCGGTTGTCCCGGCGGTTCGTAGGCTGGCATCAGCCCGGGTGGGCGAGACTTTCGTGGGAACCTGCCCGCGAATCGCGCCGGTGCAGCGCAGGATCGGGTTCAGCCGTGATCGACTCGTCGCGGGCTCTTGCGGACGGAGTCCGCTCGTGGGAAACGAGCGCCGCGTGCGCATCAATCGCGCAGTGGCGACTGCGGATCGAGCAGCGAGGTGCGGATGAAGTGCAGGTAGCTGCACACGCGTCGTAGCGGCGAGGAATCGAAGTGTGGCGGCCTGCGGTCGTCGGTGGTGCGTGTCGCGTGGATGGCGTGCTCCACTGCCGCCAGGGCGCGCAGGCGGTTGCTTTCGCTGGGCTGGATGAACAACCGGATCAGCGAGCGTCCCAGGGCGCGGATCGCTCGCCGCCACGGCATACGCTCGGCGTACCAGGGCTCGTTCGGCAACGCCTCCTGCTCCCGGCGCAATTCGAGGATCGACAGACCGATCTCCTGCACCTGGAAGGTCCAGCGCAACAGCCGGCGCTGCACGTCCGGGCGGCCTGTGGATAATCCATAGGCTTGGTTGAGCAGATCCCGCGTGCCGCCTTCGAAGCCGGACGACAGGCCCTTCAGCGGATCGCTGATGACCCGCACCACACGCAGGCGCAGCTCGGCTTCCAGGCGTTCCCAAAGCCACGGGCGGTTGGGTGGCAGGATGACGATCGCGGCAATTACCGCCATGCCCATCGACAGCAGCATCGCCAGGTATTCATTTATGAATGTATAGGCGTCGTAGCGCGCCAGGTTGGCTGGCAGCGAGGCGATGCAGAACCACACCAGCAGGCCGACGCCGTAACCGCTCCACTGTGGCCGGGTGATCAGGAAGGCACCGAGGGCGAATACCGGCGCGAGCACGAAGCACAGCAGTGGGAAGCCGTCGATATGCGGCAGCACGCGGAAGGTCAGGATGAATCCCAGCGTTGCGCCGAGCAGAGTGCCCAGCGTCAGTTGCAGCGACAGCCGCTTGGGGGTGGGGGAAGCGGAGGAGAGGGCGGCGATCAGTACGGAAGTCAGCGCGAAAGTGGCGCCGCTCAGCCAGGACGTCGCGATCCAGAACACTCCTCCGACAATCACCAGCAGCGCACAACGAAATCCGGCGACGGCTGCAGCCAGGGCGTTGGCCTTGGGAGTGAAACGCTCCTTCCACTGCTCGCGCTCATGTTTGTGCGCAGCCAGCGAGGCGTGGGTCTGCGCGTAGTTGTGCATGTCGTCAGTGAAGCGGTACAGCAGCTCGGCGGCGGTCTCGAAGTCCATCTGGTCGGCGTCGCGCGGGCAGGTGTGGCTGAGCGTGGCGCGGGCCTCGCGGATGCGCGGCATGAGGTGGTGCTTGCACAGTTCCAGTTGCACTGACAGGCGCTCGGCATCGGCTTCGCTCAGTGGTCGGCCATGCCAGCTGGCGAGCAGTTCACTGACATCGATCAGGCATGGCATCAGCACTTCCAGTACGTTGCTGGCCTGGCGTTGGCGAAGGCGGTCGAGCAGGCGCTGCAGGGCATGGAAGCGTGTTGTCAGTTGCATGAACTCGCTGTTCAGCCGCGCCAGGCGACCGCTGCGCAGGCGCATGTGCGGGTCTTCGAAGGCAGTGACGTTGCGCAGGCTCTCAAGCCCTACTACCTCGGCCGCGATGCGTGCGCTGGCCTGCTCGAAGCGTTCGCGGTCGAGCGTGCCGTTGAGGCCGGCGCTGGCCAGCCCGGCAAAATCGCCGAAGCGGGTGTTGAGGGCATTGCGCAGGGCGGCGGTGCTGGTCTGTGGCAGGACGATGGCGCTGACCACGCCGGTGCAGAGAATCCCCAGGGTGATCTCGATTACCCGCCACAGCGCCTGCATGAAGGCGCCTTCGGGGTGCAGGGTGGCGGGAATGCCGATCATCACCGCGGTGTAGCCGGCGAGCAGGCAGGCATAGGCGCGGAAGTCCCGGTAGCGCGCAGCGCCAGCGGTGCACAGACCGACCCAGATTGCCACGCAGAGCAGGAACAGCACCCGCTCCTGGGCGAACAGGGCGATCAAGGTAACCATCACCGTCAACCCGGTCAGGGTGCCGAGGATGCGATAGAAACTTTTCGCCAGCACCTGACCGCTTTGCGGCTGCAGCACGATGAAGGCGCTCACCAGCACCGTGTTGGGCTGCGGCAGCTCCAGGCGATAGGCCAGCCACAGCGCGGTGAAGGCTGTGATCAGCGTCTTGAGGATGAACATCCAGGCGACGCCGTCGGTATGCGCCCAGTCGGACAGGGCGAAGCGCAGCGCGGCAGCCTTGGGCAGGCGCACGGATAGACTGCTCATCGGGCTTAACTCGGCGGGCGCTGGTCGGGATGGTTCGGGCCTTGGCGACCCTGTAGCTGGAGTGTGGAGCGAAGGGGTGGAAGCACGTTGCACGAAAGGCGGAGCACGGCTGCTAGTCCTGGGGTGTTGCGGGAGACCGCGTTGGGGCTGGCGATTCTAGAAGTGCGCCTGAGGCAGGATAAGCTGACGGATGGGCGAATTATTGTTACCTGAAAGAACAATAATCCCGGTGCGACAACTGTGCGACAATTCGCCGCCTGTCATGAATCTGTAACAAGACGTTGCTCTGTCGAGCGTCGTTGCAGAGGCCGCCCGCCGTGGCGTAGACAGGCTCTCAGGAGAAATGATGGACCTGCTGCACAACATGCGTGCTTTCGTCTGTGTCGCCGAAACCGGCAGCTTCACCGCCGCCGCCCAGCGCATGGACCTCACCACCGCCTACGTCTCGCGGACGGTGGCGAAACTCGAAGCGCACCTGCGCACCCGCCTGCTGCACCGCACCACCCGCCGTATCGCGCTGACCGAAGCCGGCCAGCGCTATCTGCAGCGCTGCCAGCAGATTCTCGGCTACATCGAGGAGGCCGAAGCCGAAGCCGGCGACGCCCACGCCCGGCCGCACGGCAAGGTGAAGGTGCATGCCATGACCGGCATCGGCCAGCACTATCTGATCAGGGCGATCTCGCAGTACTGCGAGATCTATCCCGAGGTCAGCTTCGACCTGACGCTGGCCAACCGGATCACCGACATTCTCGACGAAGGCTACGACATCTCCGTGGTCATCGCCCCGGAGCTGCCGGATTCGGGCTTCGTCTCCAAGCGTATCGGCAAGACCTACAGCGTACTCTGCGCCTCGCCAGAATACGTGGCGCGCCACGGCTTCCCGAACAGACCGGCGGAGCTGGCGGAGCACCGCTGTCTGCGCCTGGTGAACTCGGTGATGTCGCTGGACCGCTGGCTGTTCGAGGGACCGCAAGGGCAGGAGATGGTCAGCATCAACCAGACCCATTTCCAGGTGAATACCGCCGATGCGATGACCGAGGCGATCATTGCCGGCATGGGTATCGGTGCGCTGCCGGTGTACTCGGCGGTGCAGGGGTTGAAGAACGGCAGCCTGGTCCGCGTGCTGCCGGATTACAGCCTGTTCCACTTGAACGTTTACGCGCTGTATCCGTCGCGCCAGTACCTCGACGCGAAGATCCGCACCTGGGTGGAATTCCTGCGCGATTGCGTGCCCGGCATGCTCGAAGAGCACGAGCGGATGATGGTCGAACATGGCGGTCGACCGCGCGCCGACTGACCTCGCGCAAGGGCGGGACATTTCTGGAAAACCCGCCCAAAGCCGCGCCGATAGCGGTTATCAGCCTGGCTGCGAATTGGTAATACCTTGGTCGAATGGTTAGGGGAGGGTGTCGCCGTTACAACTGACGGCAACAAAAACAACACTCCCGACCGAGGTAAGAACGCCATGACTGCGGCATCCGTGTATCCCGTGCGCCCCGAGGTGGCCGCCAATACTCTGACCGACGAAGCCACCTACAAGAAGCTGTATCAGCAGTCGGTGGTCAACCCCGATGGCTTCTGGCGCGAACAGGCCCAGCGGATCGACTGGATCAAGCCGTTCACCAAGGTCAAGCAGACCTCCTTCGACGATCACCACGTCGACATCAAGTGGTTCGCCGATGGCACCCTGAACCTTTCCTATAACTGCCTCGACCGCCATCTTGCCGAGCGCGGCGACCAGGTCGCGATCATCTGGGAAGGCGACGATCCGGCGGATCACAAGGAAATCACCTATCGCGAACTGCACGAGCAGGTCTGCAAGTTCGCTAATGCCCTGCGCGGCCAGGATGTGCATCGCGGCGACGTGGTAACCATTTACATGCCGATGATTCCGGAAGCCGTGGTCGCCATGCTGGCCTGCGCCCGGATCGGCGCGATCCACTCCGTGGTATTCGGCGGCTTCTCTCCCGAAGCCCTGGCCGGCCGCATCATCGACTGTCGCTCCAAGGTGGTGATCACCGCTGACGAAGGTGTGCGCGGCGGCAAGAAGACGCCGCTCAAGGCCAATGTCGACGACGCCCTGACCAACCCCGAAACCAGCAGCGTGCAGAAGCTCATCGTCTGCAAGCGCACCGGTGCGGACATCAAGTGGAACCAGCACCGCGACGTGTGGTTCGAGGACCTGATGAAGGTTGCCGGCTCCACCTGCGCACCGAAGGAAATGGGGGCCGAGGACCCGTTGTTCATCCTCTACACCTCAGGCTCCACTGGAAAGCCCAAGGGTGTGCTGCACACCACTGGCGGTTACCTGGTCTACGCCTCGCTTACCCATGAGCGCGTGTTCGATTACCGTCCGGGCGAAGTCTTCTGGTGCACCGCCGATATCGGCTGGGTCACCGGGCACAGCTACGTCGTCTATGGCCCGCTGGCCAACGGCGCGACCACCGTGCTGTTCGAGGGCGTGCCGAACTACCCGGACATCACCCGCGTTGCCAAGATCGTCGACAAGCACAAGGTCAATATCCTCTACACCGCACCGACTGCCATTCGCGCCATGATGGCCGAGGGCAAGGCGGCGGTGGCCGGCGCCGATGGCTCCAGCCTGCGCCTGCTGGGGTCGGTGGGCGAGCCGATCAACCCGGAAGCCTGGCAGTGGTACTACGAGACAGTCGGCCAGTCCCGTTGCCCGATCGTCGACACCTGGTGGCAGACCGAGACCGGCGCCTGTCTGATGACCCCGCTGCCGGGTGCTCACGCCATGAAGCCTGGCTCCGCCGCCAAACCGTTCTTCGGCGTCGTACCGGCGCTGGTGGACAATCTCGGCAATATCCTGGAGGGCGCCACCGAGGGCAACCTGGTGATCCTCGACTCCTGGCCGGGACAGGCTCGCACCCTGTACGGCGATCACGACCGTTTCGTCGATACCTACTTCAAGACCTTCAAGGGCATGTACTTCACCGGCGACGGTGCCCGTCGCGACGAGGACGGCTATTTCTGGATCACCGGCCGCGTGGATGACGTACTCAACGTTTCCGGCCACCGCATGGGCACAGCCGAGATCGAGAGTGCGCTGGTCGCTCACCCGAAGGTGGCGGAAGCCGCGGTGGTTGGCGTGCCGCACGACATCAAGGGGCAGGGCATCTATGTCTATGTCACTCTGAATGCCGATGTGGAGTCCAGCGAGCAACTGCGCCAGGAGCTCAAGGCCTGGGTGCGCAAGGAAATCGGTCCGATCGCCACGCCGGACGTGATCCAATGGGCGCCAGGCCTGCCGAAGACCCGCTCGGGCAAGATCATGCGACGCATCCTGCGCAAGATCGCCACGGCCGAATACGATTCGTTGGGTGACATTTCCACCCTGGCCGATCCGGGCGTGGTTCAGCATCTGGTCGAGACACATCAGTCCATGTGCGCCGCCTGATCCGCCGCCTTGTGAAAACGCCCCGCTAGTCGGGGCGTTTTTCTTTTTGCGCGTCAGGCCGGCGTGTAGTGATGTGCTCCCCAGTAACACCGCGGTGCAACAATATGGGGCGCTAGGAAACAATTCGCTCAGATCTGGTGCGTGCTTTTACCGGCATCCAAATGAACTTATTCGCTGGAGGTCGCGTAGAGTCTGACTCAATCAATAATTGGCCTGAATACTGCTAGTAAATTAGGTTTTACTACTTGCTTTCGGATCACGTAAAATCCGCGCCGTCAAGCCGCCGGGGCTCACTCTCAGGCGCTTCTATAATTACTTGTCGCATTGAAGAAATAACCGCTCAGGGGCTGTCGCTAGAATGCCGCTCACCCCGGTAGGCGTGCTTTTCCACGAGAAAGACGCCGGCGATGCGCAGAAAACAACAACCTTCACTTCTGCACGGGCAGCCTGGGCCAACCCCTTTCTCCTGCCAATCGAAGTCCTACCCTCGAAGGAGTTACTGATGAAGAAGTTTGCACTTCTCGGTGCGCTGGCCCTGTCCGCGCTTTCCCTGGTTGCCCACGCTGACGACAAGCCGGTCCGCATCGGCATCGAAGCCGGTTATCCACCTTTCTCCTTCAAGACTCCCGACGGCAAACTCGCCGGTTTCGACGTCGATATCGGTAACGCCCTGTGCGAAGAGATGAAGGTCAAGTGCACCTGGGTCGAGCAGGAGTTCGATGGCCTGATCCCGGCGCTGAAAGTCCGCAAGATCGACGCGATCCTCTCGTCCATGACCATTACCGACGAGCGCAAGAAGTCCGTCGACTTCACCAACAAGTACTACCACACCCCCGCGCGCTTCGTGATGAAGGAAGGCGTCTCTCTGAACGACCCGCTGGTCGATCTCAAGGGCAAGAAGGTCGGCGTCCTGCGCGCTTCCACCCATGACCGCTACGCCACCGATGTCCTGGCTCCGGCCGGTATCGAAGTCGTGCGCTACAACTCCCAGCAGGAAGCCAACATGGACCTAGTCTCCGGACGCCTCGATGCGGTCATGGCTGATTCGGTCAACCTCGATGACGGCTTCCTCAAGACCGACGCCGGCAAGGGCTATGCCTTCGTAGGCCCGGAATACAACGATCCGAAGTACTTCGGTGGTGGCGCCGGCATTGCTGTGCGCAAGGGCGATACCGCCCTGGCCGAGAAATTCAACGCAGCCATCGCCGGCATCCGTGCCAACGGCAAGTACAAGGAAGTGCAGGACAAGTACTTCAAGTTCGACGTCTACGGCGAGAACTGATCAACGTCCAGAAAGTGGCGCAAACCCGGGTGATTCCCTGACGTTTGTGCCACTTTTTTATTGGGAGTGATCCGCGCATGGCGCGCTCGCTCTGCAGCGTCCGCGTGGGTGCGGGCGGCGTCCGGTTTCACGAGGTGCGAAAATATGTTCAATGGCTACGGAGCCACCATCGTCGATGGTGCCTGGCTGACGCTTCAGTTGTCGTTGCTTTCGATGGCTCTGGCGATCGCGCTGGGCCTGCTCGGTGCGGCCATCCGCCTGTCGCCAGTGAAGTGGCTGGCCTGGTGCGGCGACCTCTATGCCACCGTCATCCGTGGCGTACCGGATCTGGTGCTTATCCTGCTGATCTTCTACGGCGGCCAGGCGGCTGTGAACTGGATCGCGCCGATGGTCGGCTATGACGACTATATCGACCTCAACCCCTTCGCATCGGGTGTCGGCACCCTGGGCTTCATTTTTGGCGCCTATCTGTCCGAGACCTTCCGCGGCGCTTTCATGGCCATCCCGAAAGGGCAGGGCGAAGCCGGCTTCGCTTACGGCATGAGCCCGCTTCAGGTGTTCTTCCGCATCCAGGTGCCGCAGATGATCCGCCTGGCCATTCCCGGCTTCACCAACAACTGGCTGGTGCTGGTCAAGGCTACTGCGCTGATCTCCGTGGTGGGCCTGCAGGACATGATGTTCAAGGCCAAGCAGGCTTCGGACGCCACTCGTGAACCTTTCACCTATTTCCTGGCCGTGGCGGCGCTGTACCTGGTGGTGACCAGTGTATCCCTGGTGCTGTTGCGCATGCTCGAACGCCGCTATTCGGTCGGCGTGAAAGTCGCCGAGCTTTGAGTCAGAGGAAGCCATCGTGATGTTCGACTTTTCCGTCATATGGGACAGCCTGCCGCTCTACTTCAGCGGTCTGCTGGTGACCCTCAAGCTGCTGGCCATCTCGCTGTTCTTCGGTCTGGTAGCGGCAGTGCCACTGGCTCTGATGCGCTGCTCGAAGAATGCGGCAGTGAACCTGCCGGCCTGGCTGTACACCTACGTGATCCGCGGCACCCCGATGCTGGTGCAGCTGTTCCTCATCTATTACGGCCTGGCCCAGTTCGAGGCGGTGCGCGAAAGCTCGCTGTGGCCGCTGCTGTCCAATGCCACCTTCTGCGCCTGTGCCGCGTTCGCCATCAACACCAGCGCCTATACCGCAGAGATCCTCGCCGGCAGCCTGAAAGCCACGCCTCACGGCGAGATCGAGGCGGCCAAGGCGATGGGCATGTCGCGTATCAAGATGTATCGCCGCATCCTGCTGCCGTCGGCGCTGCGCCGTGCACTGCCGCAGTACAGCAATGAAGTGATCATGATGCTGCAGACCACCAGCCTCGCCTCCATCGTCACCCTGGTGGACATCACTGGCGCCGCGCGCACCGTGTACTCGCAGTACTACCTGCCATTCGAGGCGTTCATCACCGCCGGTGTGTTCTACCTGGTCATGACCTTCACCCTGGTGCGCCTGTTCAAGCTGGCCGAGCGCCGTTGGCTGGCTTATCTCGCGCCGCGCAAGCACTGAGGAGACGACTGTGGAGCGCATCGATCATCTGCTGCCCTGGGGCAGTCTTGGCAGCGAGCGCCGCCTTAGCGTGTTCCGCTATGGCAAAGGGGCGCGCAAGGTCTACATCCAGTCCAGCCTGCATGCCGACGAGCTGCCGGGCATGCGTACCGCATGGGAGTTGAAGCAGCGTCTGGCCGATCTTGAGGCGCGCGGGCAACTCAACTGCATCGTCGAACTGGTGCCGGTGGCCAATCCCATCGGCCTGGGGCAGACCCTGCAGGCCAGCCATCTTGGGCGTTTCGAGTTCGGCAGTGGGAAGAACTTCAATCGCGACTTCGTCGAGCTTTCGGCCCTGGTGGCTGAGCGCGTTGGCGAAAAGCTGGGCACCGACGAGGCAGCCAACGTCGAGCTGATCCGTCAGGCCATGCGTGATGGTCTTGACGCGTTGCCGCCGGCGCCTTCCGAGCTGCAGGGCATGCAGCGCATCCTGCTGCGCCACGCCTGCGATGCCGAGGTGGTGCTCGACCTGCATTGCGACTTCGACGCTGCCATTCACGTCTACGCGATTCCGCAGCACTGGCCGCGCTGGAAGTCTCTCGCAGCGCGCCTGAAAGCCGGCGTGGCGTTGCTTGCCGAAGATTCCGGTGGCAGTTCCTTCGACGAATCCTGTTCCCTGCCCTGGCTGCGTTTGGCACAAGCCTATCCGCAGGCGGCGATTCCGCTGGCGTGCCTGGCGACCACTGTCGAGCTGGGTGGTGTGGGCGATACCCGTGTCGACCAGGCGCAGGCCAACGCTGAAGCCATCCTCGGCTTCCTCGCCGAACAGGGATTGATCGCCGGTGATTGGCCGGCGCCCCCGGGCGAATGCTGCGAAGGCATGCCCTTCGAAGGCACCGAATACCTCTACGCACCCCATGCCGGCGTGGTGAGTTTCCTGCGCAGGGCAGGGGAGTGGGTGGAGAAGGGCGACGCGCTGTTCGAGGTGGTCGACCCGCTGAACGACAAGGTCAGCACCGTTAGCGCCGGTACTTCCGGCGTGCTGTTCGCCATCGAGCGTGGGCGCTACGCCCAGCCGGGACTTTGGCTGGCCAAGGTGGCCGGGCGTGAGCCGTTCCGCAAGGGCCGGCTGATCAACGACTGAATTCGAGAACCGACACCATGTACAAACTGGAAATCCAGGACCTGCACAAGCGCTATGGCAATCACGAGGTGCTCAAGGGCGTCTCGCTGGCGGCGAAAGCGGGCGACGTGATCAGCATCATCGGCTCCTCCGGCTCGGGCAAGAGTACCTTCCTGCGCTGCATCAACCTGCTGGAGCAGCCGCACGCCGGCAAGATCCTGCTCAACGGCGAAGAGCTCAAGCTCATACCGAACAAGGACGGCGCGCTCAAGGCTGCCGATGCCAGGCAGTTGCAGCGCATGCGCTCGCGACTGTCGATGGTGTTTCAGCACTTCAATCTGTGGTCGCACATGAGTGCGCTGGAGAACGTCATCGAGGCGCCGGTCCACGTACTGGGCGTTCCGAAGAAAGAGGCGCTGGAAAAGGCCGAGCACTACCTGGCGAAAGTCGGCGTGGCGCACCGCAAGGATGCCTATCCGGCCCATATGAGCGGCGGCGAGCAGCAGCGCGTGGCCATTGCCCGGGCGCTGGCGGTCGAGCCGGAAGTGATGTTGTTCGACGAACCGACTTCCGCACTGGACCCCGAGCTGGTCGGCGAAGTCCTGCGCGTGATGCAGGATCTGGCCCAGGAGGGTCGCACGATGGTGGTGGTGACCCACGAGATGGGCTTTGCCCGTGAGGTGTCGAACCAGTTGGTGTTCCTGCACAAGGGGCTGGTGGAGGAGGCGGGCTGCCCGAAGGTAGTCCTGGCCAATCCGCAATCGGAACGCCTCAAGCAGTTCCTTTCCGGCAGCTTGAAGTAAGCTGTCTGTCATCGTCGCCTGGTGATCTAGCCGCATGACTGCACAACGCATCGGATTTCTCCTCTGGCCGCATACGCGGGCGCTGACACTGGCGCTGGCCGAGGAGGCCCTGAGGGTCGCCCGCCGGCTGCACCCGGAGGCGCTCTACGATCCGGTGTTCATGAGCGCCGAGCCGATCGCCGAGGCGGACGGCTGGCGTCTGCCGGGGCAGGCCTGGAATGGTGTGCTGGAGCAGTGCCAGCGGATATTCCTGGTCGCCGACGAGGTGCCGCAGGCGGTGTCCGCGCCGTTGGCTGGGGCGCTGAAGCAGTTGTCGCGCAATGGCGTGAGTATCGGTGCGCTGTCCGCCGGCATCTACCCGCTGGCACAGCTCGGCCTGCTCGATGGCTACCGCGCCGCCGTGCACTGGCGCTGGCACGACGATTTCACCGAGCGTTACCCCAGGGTCATCGCCACCAATCATCTGTTCGAGTGGGATCGCGACCGTCTGAGCGCCTGTGGCGGCATGGCGGTGCTCGACCTGCTGCTGGCCGTGCTCTCCCGCGATCATGGCGCGGAGCTGGCTGGCGCGGTGTCCGAGGAACTGGTGGTGGAGCGCATCCGCGAAGGGTCCGAGCGCCAGCGTATCCCGCTGAAGAATCGCCTCGGCTCCAGTCACCCGAAGCTCACCCAGGCGGTGTTGCTGATGGAGGCGAATATCGAAGAGCCGCTGACCACCGACGAGATCGCTCAGCACGTTTGTGTCTCGCGCCGCCAGTTGGAGCGCATCTTCAAGCAGTATCTGACCCGTGTGCCCAGCCAGTACTATCTGGAGCTGCGCCTGAATCGCGCGCGGCAGATGCTGATGCAGACCAGCAAGTCGATCATCCAGATCGGCCTGTCCTGCGGCTTCTCCAGCGGCCCGCACTTCTCCAGCGCCTATCGCAATTTCTTCGGCGTGACTCCGCGCGAAGACCGCAACCAGCGCCGCGGCCTGGGCATCGCCGAAGCGCCCCAGGTGGTCGCCGAGCGCGGCTGACGGCTCGCTCCTACAGTGCCTCTTTCCGGCTGTCTCTGTGGCCACGGCGGATAACGCTGGCGCGTTATGCGCCCTACGACGATGACCTGCCTACGGTACGAAATCGCCCAATTCTGCCCGTGCGGTGGGGATGAGGGCTTCGAGGACTTCCAGCGGAACGTCTTGCTGAAATAGGTTCACGACGTATCGTTTGTTTTCGTCGTCCCGGAATATTTCCAGAATCGGCACATTGTTGATGCAGCACTCCAGTCCAAGCCCGTCTCGTGGGTTTATGTCGGAGGCGAATTGAATCCCGTATTCGATTCCATTGATCAGCATGGTTTTTCCATCCGTAGGTAGTGAGTGCTGGCTTGGCAGTTGGCGTGCGGTAGATTTTCTCGTGCCGCAAGTATTCCAGCTTCGCCGCAGGCCTTACACTGCGCCTTCCCGATGCTTTCTGTCGCATTTCCGTAAGCCTCGGCAATCCGTGTGTTGGCGCTATAACAAGTTGTCGCATGGCGGCAATGCCGGCCCGTTGATCGTCCCTACAATCCATTCATCGATAGCCGCCTCAACCAGGCAGGAGAACACCGATGTCCGCTCCGCAAGCTCAGGTCCAACGCTCCGACTTCGATCAAGTCATGGTTCCCAACTATTCGCCGGCTGTCTTCATTCCGGTGCGTGGCGAGGGTTCCCGAGTCTGGGATCAGAATGGCCGAGAGCTGATCGACTTCGCTGGCGGTATCGCGGTCAACTCCCTGGGGCACGGTCATCCGGCGCTGATGCAGGCGCTGACCGAACAGGCCGGCAAGATCTGGCACGTCTCCAACGTGTTCACCAACGAGCCCGCCCTGCGCCTGGCCAAGAAGCTGATCGACGCCACCTTCGCCGAGCGAGTGTTCTTCGCCAATTCCGGCGCCGAGGCCAACGAGGCCGCGCTGAAGCTGGCGCGTCGCTATGCCCATGACGTCCACGGCCCCGAGAAGTACGAGATCATTTCTATGATCAACAGCTTCCACGGTCGTACCCTGTTCACCGTCAATGTCGGTGGCCAGGCCAAGTACTCCGACGGTTTCGGTCCGAAGGTGCAGGGCATCACCCACATTCCGTTCAACGATCTGGAGGCGCTGGCAGCCGCCATTTCCGACAAGACCTGCGCCGTGATCATTGAGCCGGTACAGGGCGAGAGTGGCGTGCTGCCGGCCGACAAGGCCTACCTCGAAGGTGTGCGCAAGCTCTGCGACGAGAACAATGCGCTGCTGATCTTCGATGAAGTGCAGAGCGGCTTCGGCCGGATCGGCTATCTCTATGCCCATCAGTACTACGGCGTGACCCCTGACATCCTCTCCAGCGCCAAGGGCCTGGGCGGCGGCTTCCCTATCGGCGCCATGCTCACTACCGCGAAGATCGCCGAGCATCTGGTGGTTGGCACCCACGGTACCACCTATGGCGGCAACCCGCTGGCATGCGCTGTCGCCGGCGCCGCCTTCGACGTGATCAATACCCCGGAAGTGCTGCAGGGCGTGAAGGACAAGCACCAGCGCTTCAAGGGCCGCCTGCAGAAGCTTGCCGCCGAGTACGGCATTTTCACCGAGGTTCGTGGCATGGGCATGCTGATCGGTGCGGTACTGGCCGATGCCTGGAAGGGCAAGGCCAAGGACGTGCTGAATGCTGCCGAGAAAGAGGCGGTGATGGTGCTCCAGGCCGGCCCGGACGTGGTGCGTTTCGCGCCCAGCCTGGTAATCCCGGATGCCGATATCGATGAAGGCCTGGATCGCCTTGAGCGCGCCATCGCCAAGCTGACCCGCGGCTGACAGCCTCCGGCTAAGCTGGATCGGCGGGGTCTGTACCTCGCCGTTCGATCCGGCCGGACAATCTTCGGCCGGTTCTCCGAATGCCCTGGTTTGCGCGGCACAGGCTGTGTTGCGCCCAAGAATCACGAAACTTTGTCTGGTTAGAGGAGTGACGCCATGCTGGTGATGCGCCCCGCCCAAGTGGCCGACCTGCAACAGGTGCAGCGTCTAGCCGCGGACAGCCCGGTCGGCGTCACGTCGCTGCCGGACGACGCGGAACGGTTGAAAGACAAGATTCTCGCCTCGGAGGCGTCGTTCGCCGCCGAGGTGAGTTTCAATGGCGAGGAAAGCTATTTCTTCGTGCTCGAAGACACAGCCAACGGCCGCCTGGTCGGCTGCTCGGCGATCGTGGCCTCCGCCGGGTTCTCCGAGCCGTTCTACAGCTTCCGCAACGAGACCTTCGTTCATGCCTCCCGTGAGCTGAAGATCCACAACAAGATTCACGTCCTCTCGCTGTGCCATGACCTTACCGGCAACAGCCTGCTGACCAGTTTCTACGTCGAGCGCGACCTGGTGAACACTCCGGTCGCCGAGCTGAACTCCCGTGGCCGTCTGCTGTTCATGGCCAGCCATCCGGAGCGTTTCGCCGACGCGGTGGTGGTGGAGATCGTCGGCTACAGCGATGACCAGGGCCAGTCGCCGTTCTGGAACGCCATCGGGCGCAATTTCTTTGACCTCGACTACAGCGCCGCGGAGAAGCTCTCGGGCCTCAAGAGCCGTACCTTCCTCGCCGAGCTGATGCCACATTACCCGATCTACGTGCCGCTGCTGCCGGATGAGGCGCAGGAGTCGATGGGCCAGGTCCATCCGCGCGCGCAGATCACCTTCGACATCCTGATGCGCGACGGTTTCGAGTCCGACAACTACATCGACATCTTCGACGGCGGGCCGACCCTGCACGCGCGGACCTCCAGCATCCGCTCTATCGCCCAGAGCCGGCAGGTTCCTGTGCGCATCGGAGAGGGCGCCAAGGGGAATCGTGGCTATCTGATCACTAACGGGCAGTTGCAGGATTTTCGCGCCATTGTCGTCGAACTTGACTGGGCTCCCGGCAAGCCGGTGACCCTGAACCAGGAAGCCGCCGACGTCCTGGGCGTTGGCGAAGGCGCCAGCGTGCGTCTGGTCGCGATCTGAGGGGAAAGAGCATGATTGTCCGTCCCGTAACCAGCGCCGACCTTCCGGCCCTGTTCAATCTCGCGCGCAGCACCGGCACCGGCCTGACTACTCTGCCGGCCAACGAGCAGCGCTTGCAGCATCGCGTCGACTGGGCCGAGAAGGCTTTCCGTGGCGAGGCCGAGCGCGCTGACGCCGACTACCTGTTCGTCCTGGAGGACGACAACGGTGAAGTCGTGGGCATTTCCGCCGTGGCCGGTGCGGTCGGCCTCCGCGAGCCCTGGTACAACTACCGCGTCGGCCTCACCGTCAGCGCGTCCCAGGAGCTGGGTATTCACCGTGAGATTCCCACGCTGTTCCTGGCCAACGACCTCACCGGACAGTCCGAGCTGTGTTCGCTGTTCCTGCGCGCCGATCACCGCACCGGGCTGAACGGTCGCCTGCTGTCGAAGGCTCGCTTCCTGTTCATCGCCGAATTCCGCGAGCTGTTCGGCGACAAGGTGATCGCCGAAATGCGCGGCATGTCCGATGCCGACGGCCGCTCGCCGTTCTGGGAAAGCCTGGGCAGGCACTTCTTCAAGATGGAGTTCAGCCAGGCCGATTATCTGACCGGCGTGGGCAACAAGTCCTTCATCGCTGAGCTGATGCCCAAGTTCCCGCTCTACACCTGCTTCCTGTCGGAGGAGGCGCGCTCGGTCATTGGGCGCGTGCACCCCGATACCGAGCCGGCGCTGGCCATGCTCAAGGCCGAAGGTTTCAGCTACCAGGGCTATGTCGACATCTTCGACGCCGGCCCTGCCATCGAGGCGCCGACCGACAAGATCCGCCCGATTGCCGACAGCCAGAACCTGGTGTTGGCCATCGGTACGCCGGGCGATGATGCCGAGCCTTTCCTTATCCACAACCGCAAGCGCGAGGACTGCCGTATCACCGCGGCCCCGGCGCGGGTGGCCGCCGGCTCGCTGGTGGTCGACGCGCAGACCGCCAAGCGCTTGCGCCTGTCCGCCGGGGCTTCAGTCCGCGCGGTGCCTCTCTCCGGAAAACGCAGCTGACGCCGAGAGGCGTCAGGGGAGCCTGATGATGAATACCCACTATATTGCCGGCCAGTGGCTGGCGGGCGACGGCGAGCCGCTGGAGTCGCTTTGCCCGGTCAGCCAGGCCGTGGTCTGGAGTGGCCGTGCCGCTTCGGCCGCGCAGGTTGCCTGCGCCGTCGGAGCTGCGCGCAACGCCTTCCCGGCCTGGGCCCGTCGCCCGCTGGCAGAGCGCATCGCTGTGCTGGAACGCTTCGCTGCTGCCCTCAAGGGCCGCTCCGAAGAGCTGGCCCGCGCAATCGGCGAGGAAACCGGCAAGCCGCTGTGGGAAGCCGCCACCGAAGTGACCAGCATGGTCAACAAGGTCGCCATCTCGATCCAGGCGTTCCGCGAACGTACCGGCGAGAAGAGCGGTCCTCTGGCCGATGCCACCGCCGTGCTGCGTCACAAGCCCCACGGGGTGGTCGCCGTATTCGGCCCGTACAATTTCCCCGGCCATCTGCCCAACGGTCACATCGTGCCGGCCCTGCTGGCGGGTAATGCCGTGGTATTCAAGCCCAGCGAGCTGACCCCGAAGGTCGCCGAGCTGACCTTGCAGGCCTGGATCGAGGCGGGCATTCCCGCCGGCGTGATCAACCTGGTGCAGGGCGCCCGGGACACCGGCGTGGCGCTGGCCGGCAACGACGACATCGACGGCCTCTTCTTCACCGGCTCCAGCCGCACCGGCAACCTGCTGCACAGCCAGTTCGGCGGCCGCCCGCAGAAGATCCTCGCGCTGGAGATGGGCGGCAACAACCCGCTGATCGTGGATGAAGTGAAGGATGTCGACGCCGCCGTCTACACCATCATCCAGTCCGCCTTCATTTCCGCTGGCCAGCGCTGTACCTGCGCGCGCCGCCTGCTGGTGCCGCAGGGCGCCTGGGGCGATGCGCTGATCGAACGCCTGGTGGCTGTGGCTTCGACCATCAAGGTCGGGCGCTTCGACGAGCAGCCCGCGCCCTTCATGGGGGCGGTGATCTCGCTCGCCGCCGCGCAGCAACTGATCAAGGCGCAGGAGCAACTGCTGGCCAGGGGCGCCAAGCCCCTGCTGGCGATGACCCAGCCGCTGGACACCGCCGCCTTGCTGACTCCGGGCATCCTCGACGTATCCGCCGTCGCCGAGCGCCCGGACGAAGAGTTCTTCGGCCCGCTGCTGCAGGTCATCCGCTACGTCGATTTCGACGCCGCCGTGCGCGAAGCCAACGCCACCCAGTACGGCCTGGCTGCCGGCCTGCTGTCGGATTCCCGCGAGCGCTATGAAGACTTCCTCATTGAAAGCCGCGCCGGCATCGTCAACTGGAACAAACAATTGACCGGCGCCGCCAGCAGCGCGCCGTTCGGTGGCATCGGCGCCTCCGGCAACCATCGCCCGAGCGCCTATTACGCCGCTGATTACTGCGCGTACCCGGTCGCTTCGCTGGAAAGCGACAGCCTGAGCCTGCCTGCAACCCTGACCCCGGGAGTGAGCCTGTGATGACCGCCTATGAAATGAACTTCGACGGTCTGGTCGGACCGACGCACAACTACGGCGGCCTGTCATACGGCAACGTGGCCTCGCAGAGCAACAGTCAGGTCGCGTCCAACCCGCGCGAAGCGGCCAGGCAGGGCCTGGCGAAGATGAAGGCGCTGATGGAAATGGGCTTCAAGCAGGGTGTGTTCGCCCCGCAGGAGCGCCCGGCGGTTGCCTCGCTGCGTGCCCTGGGCTTCTCCGGCAGCGATGCCGAGGTGATCGCCAAGGCTGCCAGGGAAGCCCTGCCGCTGCTCGCCGCGGTCAGTTCGGCATCCTGCATGTGGACCGCCAACGCCGCCACTGTCAGTCCTGGCGCGGACACCGCCGATGGGCGCGTGCACTTCACCGCAGCCAACCTGAACTGCAAGTTCCATCGTTCCATCGAGCATCCGCAGACCAGCCGCATCCTCGCGGCGATGTTCAACGACGAGAAATACTTCGCCCATCACGCCGCGCTGCCTGCGGTCTCGCAGTTCGGCGACGAGGGGGCGGCCAACCATACGCGCTTCTGCAAGTCCTACGGCGAAGCCGGCGTGGAGTTCTTCGTCTTCGGCCGCAGCGCATTCGACAGCCGCTTCCCGGCTCCGCAGCGCTACCCGGCGCGGCAGACCCTGGAAGCCTGTCAGGCTGTCGCCCGCCTGCACGGCCTGAGCGACGACGGTGTGGTCTACGCCCAGCAGAACCCGGCGGTGATCGACCAGGGCGTGTTCCACAATGACGTGATCGCGGTGGGGAATGGCGAAGTGCTGTTCCACCATGAGGATGCCTTCCTCGACACCGAGCGCGTGCTGGCCGAACTGCACGACAAGCTGGGCCGCCGTGGCGGTCGCTTCCGGGCCGTATGCGTGCCGCGTGACCAGGTTACGGTCGAGGATGCGGTGAAGTCCTATCTGTTCAACAGCCAGTTGCTGACCCGCGCCGATGGCAACATGCTTCTGATCGTCCCCGAAGAGTGCCGCAAGAACGAGCGCGTCTGGAGATACCTGTCGCGCCTGACCGCCGAGGATGGCCCGATCCGCGAGGTGAAGGTGTTCGACCTCAAGCAGAGCATGCAGAACGGCGGAGGCCCCGCCTGCCTGCGCCTGCGCGTGGCGCTGAGCGACAAGGAGCTGGCGGCGGTCAATCCGGGCGTCATCATGACCCCGACCCTGCACGACACCCTGGTCACATGGGTCGACAAGCACTACCGCGATCGCCTGTCCGAAGCCGACCTGGCCGACCCGCAATTGCTCATCGAATGCCGGACGGCGTTGGATGAATTGAGCCAGATCCTTAAACTGGGCTCGGTTTATCCGTTCCAGCAGAACTGATGACCGGCCCACTGCCTGCCTGCGCTTGCTCATGCAGCGTTAGGAACAGGCTCAAGATGCTCATTTACAGCGCGTAAACTGCGCTCTTTCGCCTGTTCTTGCCTCGCCTGAGCTGCGCTCGGCGAGGCATTGAGCGGGTCAGGTGACTGACATGACCGAAAGCCTCCCGTTGATTCTCGAAGACACCAAGGGCGAGCGCCGCGAGACCCACACCGCGCGCCTGGCCATCCGCCTGGAGGGACGTGAGCTGTGGCTGGAAGCCGACGGCAAGGGCGGCCTGGTGATCTACGCCGACTCGCACGAGGATGACGTCGAGATACCGTTGCTGGTGGTGCGCCCGCAGGCGGTGAACCAGTTGGGCCTGAGCCTGGAGCTGGAGGCTGCCGAAGTCCATGAACATGGTCCAGACTGTGGGTGTGATCATCACCACTGACCGCGGAACCCACGGCCGTGTGCGGCCGTCTGGTGCGATGGAGGCGTCCGCATGCTAGCTCTGGGCAAATTGCTCGAACTGACCCTCGCCGGCCGTGAGCCGACGGAAAAAATCCAGTTGACGGCGGATGGCACGCGCTTGCACTGGCTTGCCGAAGGCGCCCTGGAGATCACGCCGACCGTCGCTCGCGACAACGGTCGCGATCTGCTGTTGTCGGCGGGTATCCACGGTAACGAGACTGCGCCCATCGAGTTGCTCGATCGTCTCCTGCAGCGCATTGCCCGTGGCGAGCTGAAGCCTGCCTCGCGGGTGTTGTTCCTGCTCGGTAACCCCGAAGCCATGCGCCGTGGCGAGCGGTATCTGGAGCAGGACATCAACCGCTTGTTCTGCGGGCGTCACGAGGACGGCAGCGGTAACGAGGCCCTGCGCGCCGCCGAACTGGAGCGCCTTGCCGCGGCGTTCTTCTCTCGTGCGGAGCGGCCTCGCCTGCACTATGACCTGCATACGGCCATCCGAGGTTCGAAGATCGAGCAATTCGCGCTCTATCCGTGGAGCGAGGGACGCGAGCATTCCCGCGATGAGTTGGCCCGCCTGCGTAGCGCCGGGATCGATGCAGTGCTGTTGCAGAGCAAACCGGGCATTACCTTCAGTGCCTACACCTATAGTTGCCTGGGCGCCGAGGCGTTCACCCTGGAACTGGGCAAGGCGCGGCCGTTCGGGCAGAACCAGGCGGTCAACCTCGACCGTCTGGAGATCATGCTGCAGGCGCTGATTCGCGGCGACGAGCCGACCGACGATGGCGCGCCGCTCGATGGTCTCAAGCTCTTCGCGGTATCCCGTGAAGTAATCAAGCACAGCGACCATTTCCGCCTGCATCTGGATGATGCTGTGGATAATTTCACCGAGCTCGACCAGGGCTACCTGCTTGCCGAAGATATCGGCGGTACACGCTGGATCGTCGAAGAGCGCGGTGCGCGAATCATCTTTCCAAACCCTAGGGTCAAGAACGGTCTGCGGGCTGGCATTCTGGTGGTTCCAACCGAGCTCTGAGGCTCACGGGCGCACGACCTTCGTGCGCCTTGTTTCCCCGGTGGCGAGCGCTTAGCATCGGCTCTTTCCGCCTGATGCCAGGGAGCCCGCCATGTCTTTCATCGACCTTCGCAGTGACACCGTGACCTTGCCCACCGCCGGTATGCGCGAAGCGATGGCGCGGGCCGAGCTGGGCGACGACGTGTATGGCGAAGACCCGAGCGTCAACCGCCTGGAAGCAACCCTGGCCGAGCGCCTGGGCTTCGCTGCCGCTCTCTTCGTGCCGACCGGCACCATGAGCAACCTGCTCGGCCTGATGGCTCATTGCGGCCGGGGTGACGAGTACATCGTCGGTCAGCAGGCGCACACTTATAAATATGAAGGTGGCGGCGCCGCGGTGCTGGGTTCCATCCAGCCGCAGCCCATTGACGGCGATGCCGACGGTTCGCTGGACCTGGACAAAGTCGAGGCGGCGATCAAGCAGGACGACTTCCACTTCGCTCGTACCCGCCTGCTGGCGCTGGAGAACACCATGCAGGGTAAGGTGCTTCCGCTGACCTACCTGGCCGCCGCGCGCGAGCTGACCCTGCGTCGCGGGCTGGCGCTGCATCTGGATGGCGCTCGCCTGTACAACGCGGCGGTGAAGCTGGGCGTCGATGCTGGCGAGATTACCCGCCACTTCGATTCCGTGTCTGTTTGCCTGTCCAAGGGCCTTGGCGCACCGGTGGGGTCGGTGCTGTGTGGCGACGCCGAGGTGATCGGCCGCGCGCGCCGGCTGCGCAAGATGGTCGGAGGCGGCATGCGCCAGGCCGGCGGCCTGGCAGCGGCTGCGCTCTATGCACTGGATCATCAGGTTGAGCGACTGGCAGAGGATCACGCCAACGCCGAGGCACTGGGGCGTGGCCTCACCGAACTGGGTTATTCCATCGAGCCGGTGCAGACCAACATGGTCTACGTCGATGCCGGGGGGCAGGCGTCGGCCCTGGCGGCCCATCTCCTCGAGCGTGGCATCCGCGTCAGCCCGGCGGCGCGCTTGCGCCTGGTTACCCATCTCGATGTGAAAAGTGCGGACATTCCCGGTATTGTCGAAGCTTTTGCCGCCTTTCGTCGATCCTGACAGCAAATATTGCGCGATGGGCGTTAACTATCGCGCAAAGACACTACAACCTTGATGCGGGGCCGATATAATGCGGCCCTTTGCCGGCGATTCGTGGCCGCATTTTTCCGTGGAAGAACCTATGAAAAGCGCTGAAATCCGTGAAGCCTTCCTCCGCTTCTTCGAAGAGAAGGGGCACACCCGCGTAGCGTCCAGTTCGCTGATTCCGGCGAACGACCCGACCCTGCTGTTCACCAACGCAGGCATGAACCAGTTCAAGGATTGCTTCCTGGGCCTGGAAAAGCGCGCCTATACCCGTGCCACCACCAGCCAGAAATGCGTGCGTGCCGGCGGCAAGCACAACGATCTGGAAAACGTCGGTTACACCGCGCGCCACCACACCTTCTTTGAAATGCTGGGCAATTTCAGCTTCGGCGACTACTTCAAGCGCGACGCGATCACCTACGCCTGGGAATTCCTGACCTCTGAAAAATGGCTGAACCTGCCCAAGGAAAAGCTCTGGGTCACCGTCTATGCCAGCGATGACGAGGCGTACGACATCTGGACCAAGGAAGTCGGCATTCCGGCGGAGCGCATGGTGCGCATCGGCGACAACAAGGGCGCCCCTTACGCCTCGGATAACTTCTGGGCGATGGGCGACACTGGCCCGTGCGGCCCGTGCACCGAAATCTTCTTCGACCACGGCGCCGATATCTGGGGTGGCCCGCCCGGCTCGCCGGAAGAAGACGGCGACCGCTACATCGAGATCTGGAACAACGTCTTCATGCAGTTCAACCGCACTGCGGACGGCGTCATGCACCCGCTGCCGGCGCCGAGCGTGGATACCGGTATGGGCCTGGAGCGTATCAGCGCAGTGCTGCAGCATGTCCACTCGAACTACGAGATCGACCTGTTCCAGAGCCTGCTGAAGGCTTCCGCCGAAGCTATCGGCTGCGCCAACGACGACGCGCCGTCGCTGAAAGTGGTCGCCGACCATATCCGTTCCTGCGGCTTCCTGATTGCCGACGGCGTGCTGCCGTCCAACGAAGGCCGCGGCTACGTACTGCGCCGCATCATCCGCCGCGCTTGCCGCCACGGCAACAAGCTGGGCGCCAAGGGCACCTTCTTCCACAAGATCGTGGCCGCGCTGGTAGGCGAGATGGGGGGAGCCTTCCCCGAGCTCAAGCAGCAGCAGGCACACATCGAGCGCGTGCTCAAGACAGAAGAAGAGCAATTCGCCAAGACCCTGGAGCAGGGCCTGAAGATACTCGAACAGGATCTCGCCGAACTGAAAGGCACCGTCATTCCGGGCAATGTGGTGTTCAAGCTGTATGACACCTATGGCTTCCCGGTGGACCTGACCAACGATATCGCCCGTGAGCGCAGCCTGACCCTGGACGAGGAGGGCTTCGAGCGCGAGATGGAGGCCCAGCGCGAGCGTGCGCGCTCTGCCAGCGCCTTCGGCATGGACTACAACAGCCTGGTGAAGGTCGACGGCGATACCCGCTTCCTCGGCTACCAGGGGATTTCCGGCGCAGGCCAGATCATCGCGCTATTCAAGGACGGCAAGGCCGTCGAACAGCTCGCCGAAGGCGAAGAGGGTGTAGTCGTCCTCGACCAGACTCCGTTCTACGCCGAGTCGGGCGGCCAGGTCGGTGACAGCGGCTACCTGGCCGGTGCCGGTGTGCGCTTTGACGTGCGCGACACCACCAAGGCGGGCGGCGCACACCTTCACCACGGCGTGGTCGCCCAGGGCAGCCTGAACGTCGGTGCGGCCGTGAAGGCCGAAGTCGACGGCTCGGTACGCCAGGCCACCGCGCTGAATCACTCCGCGACTCACCTGTTGCACGCCGCGTTGCGCCAGGTACTGGGTGATCACGTCCAGCAGAAAGGCTCCCTGGTGGACAGCCAGCGCCTGCGTTTCGACTTCAGCCACTTCGAGGCGATCAAGCCCGAGCAACTGAAGCAACTGGAAGACATCGTCAACGCCGAAATCCGCAAGAACTCCAAGGTCGAGACCGAGGAAACCGACATTGACACCGCCAAGGCCAAGGGGGCAATGGCGCTGTTTGGCGAGAAGTACGGTGATCAGGTGCGCGTGCTGAGCATGGGCGGTGACTTCTCCGTCGAACTGTGCGGCGGTACCCACGTCTCCCGTACTGGCGATATCGGCCTGTTCAAGATTACCAGCGAAGGTGGCGTGGCTTCCGGCGTGCGCCGTATCGAGGCGGTCACCGGCGCAGCGGCGCTGGCGTATCTCAATGGTGCGGAAGAGCAGCTCAAGGAAGCGGCCGGCCTCGTCAAGGGCAGCCGTGACAACCTGTTGGACAAGCTCTCCAGCCTGATCGAGCGCAACCGCCAATTGGAAAAGGAGCTGGAGCAGCTCAAGGCCAAGGCCGCCAGCGCGGCGGGCGATGATCTGGCCGGCTCCGCCGTTGACGTGGACGGGGTCAAGGTTCTGGCTTCGCGCCTCGACGGCCTGGACGGCAAGGCGCTGCTGGCGCTGGTCGATCAGTTGAAGAACAAGCTCGGCAGCGGCGTGATCCTGCTTGGAGGGGTGTTCGAAGAGAAGGTGGTGCTGGTCGCGGGTGTTACCCAGGACCTGACCTCCAGGCTCAAGGCTGGCGATCTTATGAAGCAGGCCGCAGCGGCCGTGGGCGGGAAAGGCGGCGGCCGCCCGGACATGGCCCAGGGCGGCGGCACCGATGCCGGCAAGCTGGACGAAGCCTTGGCGCTGGCCCGTACTTTTGTGGAACAGGGCCGCTGAGGCCCTGAAAACCGTGGCTCGCAGCGCGTCCGGCGAGCCTTGGCAGCATGCGTTGACGCATGTTTAATGGGCGCCCTTCAGGAATCAGGCGGCTTTTGAAATGGCTTTGATCGTACAGAAGTTTGGAGGCACCTCCGTCGGCACCGTCGAGCGAATCGAGCAGGTGGCCGAGAAGGTGAAGAAGTTCCGGGAAGCGGGCGACGACATCGTCGTAGTGGTATCCGCCATGAGCGGCGAGACCAACCGCCTGATTGGTCTGGCGAAGCAGATCATGGATCAGCCGATTCTGCGCGAACTGGACGTCATGGTGTCCACTGGCGAGCAGGTGACCATTGCCCTGCTGAGCATGGCGCTGATGAAGCGGGGCGTGCCGGCTGTGTCCTACACCGGTAATCAGGTCCGCATCCTGACCGATAGCGCTCACACCAAGGCACGCATCCTGAGCATCGATGATGCCAATATCCGAGCTGACCTCAAGGCCGGTCGCGTGGTCGTGGTCGCTGGCTTCCAGGGTGTCGACGAACACGGCAACATCACCACGCTCGGCCGTGGCGGTTCCGATACCACCGGTGTGGCCCTGGCGGCGGCGCTGAAGGCCGACGAATGCCAGATCTACACTGACGTAGATGGTGTCTACACCACCGATCCGCGCGTAGTGCCGCAGGCTCGCCGCCTGGACAAGATCACCTTCGAAGAGATGCTGGAAATGGCCAGTCTCGGCTCCAAGGTGCTGCAGATCCGCTCGGTGGAGTTCGCCGGCAAGTACAACGTCCCGCTGCGCGTACTGCACAGCTTCCAGGAGGGTCCGGGCACCCTCATTACCCTTGATGAAGAGGAATCCATGGAACAGCCGATCATCTCCGGCATCGCCTTCAATCGCGACGAAGCCAAGCTGACCATCCGTGGCGTACCGGATACTCCCGGCGTTGCTTTCAAGATTCTTGGTCCGATCAGCGCTGCCAATTTCGAAGTCGACATGATCGTGCAGAACGTTTCGCACGATAACACCACCGATTTCACCTTCACCGTGCACCGCAACGACTACCAGGGTGCTCTGGAAATCCTCAAGCAGACCGCCGCCAACATCGGTGCGCGTGAAGCTTCCGGCGACACCAACATCGCCAAGGTTTCCATTGTCGGCGTTGGCATGCGCTCTCATGCGGGCGTTGCCAGCCGTATGTTCGAAGCGCTGGCCAAGGAATCGATCAATATCCAGATGATCTCCACCTCCGAGATCAAGGTTTCCGTGGTTATCGAAGAGAAGTACCTCGAACTGGCGGTACGTGCTCTGCACACGGCATTTGAGCTGGACGCCCCGGCCCGACAGGGCGAGTGAGGGGAGTCGAATTCGAAAGGCGCGGCTAATCCGCGCCTTTTGTCGTTTTTGACTGCCCAGTAGGAACTTTCTTTCCGACAGGACTGGTCAATACTTGGGTGAAGGGTTCGTGCACTTGATCTATACGAATCTGCCACCATTTCTTTTTTGCAGACTGTTTATCCGTAATACGTAAGGAGAAAGGAATGCTGATTCTGACTCGCCGGGTCGGAGAGACCCTGATGGTGGGTGACGACGTCACCGTGACTGTGCTGGGCGTTAAAGGAAATCAGGTGCGAATCGGCGTGAATGCGCCGAAGGAAGTTGCTGTGCACCGTGAAGAGATCTACCAGCGGATCCAGAAAGAGAAAGACCAAGAACCAAACCATTAATTTTTCTAAAATTTTTCTTTGCAAACGGGGAAAACATGGATATCATGCGCCCCGTGTTGCGGAGAGGTGGCCGAGTGGCCGAAGGCGCTCCCCTGCTAAGGGAGTACACCTCAAAAGGGTGTCGGGGGTTCGAATCCCCCCCTCTCCGCCATTGCAACTCCTAGTTGCAATGCGCATGTCCAGATACGTAAGTGTCTGAAATGATTGAAAAATCATGTTGACAAAGAAAGCGCATGAAACTAGAATTTGCGCCCTCATCAGCGCACTCATAGCTCAGCTGGATAGAGTACTCGGCTACGAACCGAGCGGTCGGAGGTTCGAATCCTCCTGAGTGCGCCATATGCGAGGCAACGCGAAAGCGAGGCTTCAGTGGCAGAAGGGCAGATGCCTGGCTTGCTGCAACCAGTTGGTGAATCTGGTTAAACTGCACCGACGACGCACTCATAGCTCAGCTGGATAGAGTACTCGGCTACGAACCGAGCGGTCGGAGGTTCGAATCCTCCTGAGTGCGCCAATATACGAAGGGCCTGCAGAAATGCAGGCCCTTTTTCTTTTGCGTCGATTTTCTAGCGTTTCTTCTTGCCTATCACGCAGCCGTCCTCGTCGAAGGAGACCGTGCGCGCGCCACGTCCACGTTGCTTGTCGGCCTTGTAGTGGAAATGCGTGCTGCCGTTCTGCTGGCTTATAGTGTCAGGCCTGCCCAGCGCGCTCTCCACATCGCTTCTGGTCATGCCAGCCTTGATCCTGCCCTCGATGATCGCCTTGCGCCGCTCGCCTCCGACAACGCGATTGCCGCACTCGTTCTGGTGCTCTCCAACGACTACTACTTCGTTGCTCTTGCCGTGCCCGCCCTTTGGGCGAGTCGCGGGACCGCTTGCAGGCTTGACCTTGGCCATCGGTACCGGAGTTCCGGTGCCAGGGGAGGGGTTGAAGGCCTCCTGGATGTTCTGATGCTGGTTCGGTGTGCAGCCATACTGGCTGAAGGTTATTTTCCCTGCCTCGTTAGTGCAGCGGAACACGGTGGCTGCTTCACTCGTCGGTAACATAATGAACAGGGTCAGGAACGCGATTCCTGGGCGCATGCTGGGTCCTCCATGACAGGCCTCGCTCCCAGATTAACGGGTTTGTTTGTAGGGTTGGGCTGGGTGTCTTGTCAGACTATTCGTGCGTCGAACCTGCAATGACCCGGTAATGAGCTTTCAAGCGCAAGCGGTTGTTCTAGCCGCGATTTTGTAACGCGTCCCGCACACCGGAGTGTTATTATTTCCCACATCTGCCCTCGATGGGCGCATGGGACACCACCATGGACTTACCCAGTAGTTACTCAGAACCCCGATTGCGTACACACGACCTGATGTATTGATCCCCTCTGGCGCGTTCTGCCACTGGGGGTGGAGCGTGCTATGACCGAAGTAGAAGCCAAAAAGCCGCAGGAAAGCTTGCAGGACCGCCTCAACCAGGTGGTCGACCTGCTGCACAAGCACAAGCTGGTGGAAGATCTGACTCATCGTCAGGAAGGCCAGCATCACGATCTCGTTGAAAATCTGGTGCACCGCCAGAACCTTGCCGAACTGCAGCGCAAGCTTGAAGAGCTGCACCCGGCAGACATCGCCCATATCCTCGAATCGCTGCCTCTGGATGACCGTTTGACAGTCTGGCAGTTGGTAAAGGCCGAGCGCGACGGCGATATCCTCCTCGAAGTATCCGACGCCGTACGGGAAACCCTGATCGCCGACATGGACGATCACGAAATTCTCGCCGCCGCCAAGGAGATGGATGCCGACGAGCTGGCCGACCTGGCTCCGGAGTTGCCGCGCGACGTAGTCCATGAGCTGATGGAAAGCCTCGATGCGCAGCAGCGCGAGCGAGTGCGCTCGGCGCTGTCCTATGAGGAGGATCAGGTCGGTGCGTTGATGGACTTCGAGATGGTTACCATCCGCGACGACGTTAGCCTGGAAGTGGTGCTGCGCTACCTGCGTCGCCTCAAGGAGCTGCCCGGTCATACTGACAAGCTGTTCGTGGTCGACTACGACGGTGTGCTCAAGGGTGTGTTGCCGATCAAGCGCCTGCTGGTCAATGATCCTGACAAGGACGTGGCCGAAGTCATGGCCACGGATCCGGTGACCTTCACTCCGGACGAGGACGGTTACGACGCCGCCCAGGCCTTCGAGCGCTACGACTTGATTTCTGCGCCCGTAGTGGACAAGAACGGCAAGCTCATCGGTCGTCTGACCATCGACGAGATGGTCGACCTTATCCGCGAGGAGAGCGAGACCGAAGTGCTCAACATGGCCGGTCTGCGGGAGGAGGAAGATATCTTTGCCTCAGTCTGGAAGTCCGTGCGAAACCGTTGGGCTTGGCTGGCGACCAACCTGATCACCGCCTTCATCGCTTCGCGGGTCATCGGCCTGTTCGAAGGCTCGATCGAGAAGCTGGTGGCTCTCGCAGCGCTGATGCCCATTGTGGCAGGCATTGGCGGTAACTCCGGCAATCAGACTATCACCATGATCGTGCGCGCGATGGCGCTGGATCAGGTGCAGGTCAACAGCGCCAACCGCCTGCTGCGCAAGGAGCTTGGCGTGGCGCTGGTGAACGGCCTGGTGTGGGGCGGGGTGATCGGCCTGGTTGCCTTCTACCTTTACGGCAACTGGGAGCTGGGCGCAGTGATGACCGGTGCGATGACCCTAAACCTGCTGCTGGCGGCGTTGATGGGCGTGCTGATCCCAATGACGCTGTTGCGCCTGGGGCGCGACCCGGCAATGGGCTCCAGTGTGATGATTACCGCTATGACCGATAGCGGTGGTTTCTTCATCTTCCTCGGGCTGGCTACGTTGTTCCTGATGTAGTCCGTCCCGCCGAAAAGGCCGCCCGCGAGGCGGCTTTTTTGTACCTGGAATCTGTTGGCTTGGGGAAGTTCCGGGCACGAAAAAGCCGGCTCAAGGCCGGCTCTTTCGTGCTGTAGACGACTCAGGCGTCGTTCTGAGCCATTTCGGCATCATGCGCGATCAGGGCGATCAGCGCATTCTGCTGGCGATGGGTCAGTTGGCGGAAGCGCTGCAGCAGCTCGCGCTCGTGCAGACTCAGTTCCGGGCTGTCCAGGCGAATGCCGAGATTATCCTGCAGCGCACCTTCCTGAAGCAGGCTCTGCTCGAGACGCGCGATGATCTCGGAGTTCATGCTGCGGTGGTGGCTGCGAGCGACTTCAGCGATACGCTCGCGCATGCCTTCGGGCAGACGTACGACGAATTTGTCAGCGGTGCGGCTGGAGTAGGTAGGGGTTGCCTGTTTCAGTGGGCGCATACATTAAACCTGTAAGTCAGGGAGGCCGATGCCAGGGGTCAGCGATTGTTCAGGCCCTTTGACAGCGTTTTCCGTTGGCCGTTCAGCGCGTCATCAGCGATTTTGAGAAAAATCATCAATAACTTGACGTCAATTCTGCGACATATTGTGGCGCGAGTGAAGGCTAAATGCCAGCACCAATCGTCCGAAATGCGACGCTCTCGGCAGACCTTTCTTTCGTTGGGATTTTTGAGGAAATGCCCAATGCAGACAGCGTAGACGAATTGTTACGGGCGCCGCGGTTCATCGGGCAAAGTGTTCGGAGGGCATTCCATTGCGGACACACATGATGGCACAACGAGCCCCTCGCGGGCAGAGGTGGATCATGGATTGGGATGATTCGGCGGGCGATTCTTCCGATCGCTGGCGGTATTATTCGTAATTGCGGACACACAAACGAATCAGCGCCGAGCCGCCGGCCCAGAGAGTGTCATGACTCCAGGCAGACTCATTTACCTGATGGGCCCTTCCGGCTCCGGCAAGGACAGCCTGTTGCTGGCTGCTGCTGAGCCGTTGCTTGCCAGGGGGTGCCGCATTGCGCGGCGGGTCATCACACGCTCGGCGGAGGCGCGGGGCGAGGATGCGCAGTCGGTGACCGTGGAGGAGTTCGAGCGCCTGGAGCAGGGCGGCGCGTTCGCCATGAGCTGGCGTGCCAATGGCCTCCATTATGGCATTCCACTGGAAATCGACACCTGGCTGGCCGGCGGACATGACGTGTTGGTCAACGGTTCGCGCAAGTACCTGCCGAAAGCGCGGGAGCGCTATCCGTATCTCGTCGCCGTGCTGCTTCGGGTTGCGCCGGATGTCTTGCGCGCGCGCCTGGTTGCGCGCGGGCGGGAGACTCCGGCGCAGATCGAGGCGCGCCTTGCGCGCAATGCGCATTTTGCCGCCGGCTTGCCTGGGCCGCTAGTAGAGCTGGATAACTCGGTTTCGCTTGATATCACGGTGCGCAACCTGCTCGATTTGCTCGACGGCCCCACCGCAGAGGCTGGCTGAGCCCGCTCAGTCCAGGTGCAGCGCCAGGCTTACGCCGTGCGGTGCGAACCCCATCGCCGCGTAGAAACGATGGGCCATCTCCCGGTCCTGATGGCTGGATAGCGCGAGCTTGTAGCAGTTCCAGCCGCGCGCCCATTCCTCCGCGCGCCGGATCAGCGCCTGGCCGACGCCCTGGCCGCGTGCGCGGCTGTCCACCACCATGTCTTCGAGGATCGCCGAACGTGCGAAGCCGTGGGCAATGTGCTCGATGAGGTGCAGGGTGCAGGTGCCCAGCAGGTTGCCGTCGCGCTCGGCAACCAGCGTTACTCGGCTCGGGCGCTGATTGCCCAATTCGAGGGCGAGCAGCGCGGTGTCGGGACGCGGATCGTGGGCGCCCAGTTGTTGCAGCAGTGGTGCGAGGGCCGGGGCGTCGTCCGGCGTGGCGACGCGCACGTCGAAGGTGGCGAACGGCGAGTCGGGTGTCGCTTCGTGGCTCGGTGCGTTGCTGTTCACGGCAATTCCCCCTTTGTTGGGAAAATTATGGACTCGAGTGGTGGCAGCGGCATGACAAATTCGTCGTCGATGGTTAACATGCCGCCCGACCGTGTCCCGGTAGCTCAATTGGATAGAGCGTCCCCCTCCTAAGGGGAAGGTTGGAGGTTCGACCCCTCTCCGGGACACCAGCATGCCAAGGTCCGCATCAGCGGGCCTTTTTTCGTTTCAGGGGGCATAGGTCACCCGGTTCCTGCCATTGTGCTTCGAGTCGTACAGCGCCCGGTCGGCCTTGATCAGCATCTGGCTTAGCGTGCTGTCCACGGTCAGGTGCGCGAGTCCCAGGCTGATGGTGACTGCTGGCTTTCCGGGTAGCGCGGCGGTGGCGCTGCGCAGTCTTTCCATGCGTACCTGGGCCTCCTCGGCTGTCATTCCCCAGAGAAAGATGCCGAACTCTTCTCCTCCGAGGCGGGCGATCTCGAATTCGCCCAGCTCACTCTCGATCTTCTGCGCAACGCGAGTCAGCACCTCGTCGCCGATGTCGTGGCCGTAAGCGTCGTTTACCCGTTTGAAATGATCTATATCGACCATTGCCAGGTAGCGCTCGGTGCTGGTGTCCTCGTTCAGCCTGCGTGTGACCCGGGTCATGAATGAGCGGCGGTTGGGGATGCCGGTGAGTGCGTCGAGGTAAGCCTGGTCCAGCAACAGCCGCGCCATCGCATAGTTGTACAGTTTGGCGTTGTGCAGGTGGTGGAAGATGTAGACCGACAGCGCGCTGATGAACAGCGGGTAGCAGACCAGCAGGCTGCGGCGCTCGTCAAAGTCGGGGACATCGCCAAGCAACGGATTGAGTAGAACCCAGGTCACCGCCAGAACCGAGAAGAACGCCGGCCGGCTGAGCGGCATCGCTGTGGCGCTGTAGAGCACGGTCGAGGCGGCGATCACCAGCCAGGCGGGACGAAGGCTATTGGGCAGCCCTTCGATCACCATGCGCGCGCCCAGTCCGAAAGTGATGACGAACAACAGGTTGATCACATAGAAGTGCCGTGCCTTGCGGGTCAGGGCCGCAAGGGCGGCGAGGGCGGCGAAGACCGCGAGGTAGAGCACCGAGATGTAGCTGAAACCCTGGCCGGCCTGGAAGCTGACGATCAGGTCGAGCAGGAACCACATACAGATGCTGACGTAGAGCACCAGCATGCTGAAGCTGTGAAGCCGCTCGAAATCGTGCTGGAGGAACTCGGTTCGCAGCTCGTTCGAAATGCGCTGCTTCAGTACTTCGGATTCGATCGTTTTGAACATGAACCGCCCTGTGCGAGTGTGGGATCGCTCGCGCGACAATAGCCGAACTCGTGTACCCCGCGCGACGCGTCGTCGCACGCGCGCGCAGGGAAGGCACGACCGAGTTCAGGGCGTGGCTCGGGCTCGCTGATTGTCCAGCAGGATCTTGCCCCAGGGACGATAGCGCAAGGCGAATACCGCGCTGGCATGGCAGCCGGTCGACACGCTCGATGGCGTGGCCGGTTCGGCGCGGAATGGTTGGCCGGCTGTGCTGGTCTGGCGGAACGCCTCGCGCACGATGCCCACAGAGCAGGGCAGGGCGTTGGCATAGGCCTGGCGCACCAGCGGCGGCAGCGTGCCGGTGCCGGAGCCATCCTGCCACCAGACCTGAATGCCCTGTGCGGCGATTCCGCCGAGCCAGTCGGCATAGATCTGCGGCGCCAGCTTGCCGCCGCTGAAGGCGCTCAGTTGCAGCGGCGCGTCCAGTTGGCGGGCGAAGTCCCTGAGTTGGCGCTGCAGCGCCCGGCGGCGTTCGCTGTCCTGGAAGTGCCAGTCGTCCAGCTCCATTGGCAGGTACCAGGCGCTTACCGGCAGTTTCCAGTGTTCGCGCAGCCGCCGCTGCTGGCTGAGCGAACGGCTCAACTGATGCTGCCAATAGCTTTCCAGGCCGGGGGTGTCCAGCTCGCCCTGGCGCTGGTAATAGGCCGGGTCCATGTACAGGCCGAGCACCAGTTGCAAGCCCTGGGCCTGGGCACTTTTCAACGACTGCGCGAGCCAGCCGTCCGGGCCGCCGAAGTCGGAGTCGCCATAGGCGGTCCATTGCACGATGACTGTCTTCGCGCCCTGCGCCGCGCTGGCTTTCCACAGCGCCTGCCATTGTGCGGGAGTGAGTGCGGCGTCCACGTTCAGCGGTTGGTAGAACAGGCGCTCGTCGGCCTGGGCCGGGAGCGCGATGACGAACAACAGGGCGAGGGCGACCAGCAGGCGGCGCATCAGAAGTTCACCTCCAGGCCGACCAGCCAGCCATTGGCCTTCTCGTAAAGGTTGCCGGCCAGGCCCACCTGATACTCGGTGCGCACGGTAACGTGGGCGCGATAGGCGTTGTAACGGTCGTCACCATACCAGTACTGCCAGCGCAGGCCGACACCGCTGCGCAGGTCCTGGCGCCAGTCGTTGCCCGGGTCCTGGGTGGAAAACTCGCCGAAGCCGTACGGCATGAACGTCTGAGGCGTCGATGTGGGCAGCTTCCAGGCGTGGCCCTGCTGATAGCGCGATACCCACTGGTGGTCGCCGGCATGGGTCCACCAGGCGTAGTCGAGGTAGAGGAAGCGCTCGCCCCAGTGGCTTTCGTCCACGCGCCAGTCGTTGCGGTACTCGCCCTGGTCAAGAAAGGAGGCCGTAGCGCGCAGCAGGAAGTCGGTGGAGGTCCGTCCGTCGCGCTTGTGATCGCGGATGCCTTCGTTGACCTTGTCGGGGGACAGCAGGTCGTGGAGGTGCAGGCCGTCCCAGCCTTCGTCCAGGGAGTTCTGCTTGTACAGCTCGCTGTACAGGTTGAGGTTGTAGTCGCTCAGGGGCTTGTAGCGCAGGCCCAGGCCGGTGGCGACGTAGCGCCCGTAGCGGTCGCGCTCGTCGCCGCCGACCAGCGCGCGGCCATAGACCGACAGGCTGGTGCCGTCGCGGGTTGGTTCATCGCCAAGGGCATGGTCCCAGATGGCCATCTGGACGTTCTGCGACTGTGCGCGGCGGCGGCTGCCGCTATGGAGAGTACCGTCGTCCTGCAGGCGGCTGAAGTCGTTGGTCGAGACGCCAGCGGGCGACCAGGTACTGGCGATGGTCAGGTTGTCACGCTGGGAGAGGACCTGATGTGCCCGGCGCTGGCGAAAACGCCGGGCTTCAAGGCTGCCATAGTCATCGTCGCCGGCGACCGGGTTCTGCTCCAGGTCGATGACTCTGCGCAACTCGCGGCGCGCGGCAAAGCTGTCTTCGGCCTCGTCGTAGCGCCAGGCCAGGGTTTCGCCCAGGCGGTAGTCCTCGGGGTAGTCGCGGGTGGCTCGCTCCAGATAGGGGATCGACGTGCGGCGCTCCTCCGGGGTGTCGGTACCGGCCAGGCGCATGCCGTAGTCGGCACGGAAGCGCGGGTTGTTCGGTTCGAGGCGCACCGCCTCGGCCAGCCATGCCTTGTTCTGCTCGCGGTCGCCGGCTTTCTGCGCACTTGCCGCGGCATTGTAGAAGTGCTGGCCATTGGGCTCGTGCGCCAGCGCCTGGCGGTGCCGGGCCAGGGCCTCGGCATAGTCGCCACGGGCATCGGCGATGGTGGCACCGAGCGCCCAGTCATCCGCGCTGTTCTTGCTTGCCTGTTGCCAGTAGCGCTCGGCTGCCGCGTTGTCGTCGGTGAGCAGCGCCGCGCGGCTGGCGGTCAGGCGGGCGTTGTCGTTGAGCTGGCTGGCGGGCAGCGTGTCGAAGATGCGCAGGGCGCCAGCCGGATCGCCCGCCGCTTCCAGCGCGTAGGCCAGCGGGAGCTGGCTGTCCCGGTCACCTTGGGCGACTGCCGCCTGGTAATACACCACCGCTTCACCGGGGCGCGCCGGCATGGCGCAGCGGCCAAGGGCGCGCAGCTCGCCGGGGCTGCTGGGGGCTGGGCTGAGATAGCGTTGCAGCGCGTCACACTGGCCGGCTTCGGCGAGACGGCCGAGCAACTGTCCGCGTGTACCCGGGCCGGCCCTGGCCAGCAGCGACTCGATACGCGTGACGTTGAGCGGCGTGTCGCTGCGGGCGTGGATGCCGGCCAGGCGCTCGATCAGCGCGGGCGGAAGGTTGCCGCCGCGCCGGTCGTAGGCGCCTTCCAGCAGTTGCCGGGCGTGCTCGTTGCGACCGGCGGAGAGGGCCAGGTAACTAGCCTGGTCCAATGCCTTGAGATCGCCGGTCTGCCGGTAGCGTTGTTCCCACAGCACCGCCGCCTCGCCGGTGCGGCCTCGGGATTGCAGCAGTTCGGCACGCTGGCGGACAGTCTCCGGCGTCTGCGGCTGGCGTGCCAACCAGGCCAGCGCCAGGTCGCTGCGGCCCTGGGCGCGCCAGGTGTCGATCAGTTGTGCGCGGCGGCGGGCATCCCACGGCTCGGGTAGCCGGGTGTTCTCCAGCAGGTCTGTGGCGTTCAGGCGCTGGGCCAGTACCAGCCAGGTCTGCGGGTCATCCTGGGGCTTGCACTGGCGGAGCCTGCGCAGTGCTTCGTCCTGGTCATGGCGCGAAAGCCATTCGGCGGTTTCCAGGCATGGGCGCTCCAACTCATCGCTGAGCTTGCCCACGAGCGGGACATCGTCGCTGTGCCGCGCCAGTTCCAGCAGTCGCGCCTGTTGTTTCGGATCGCGCTGATCCTGCTCCGGCAGCCCCTGCATCCAGCGCTTGGCAACCTCGGTATGGTCCACCGCGATGGCGCGGTCGATGAGCGCCAACCGCGCCTGACGTGCGGAGGCCGGGTCGGGAGCCTGCAGCAGCAGTTGCTCCAGTGGTTTCTCGTCCAGGCGCTGGGCATAGGCGTTGGCCAGCCGTCGCCAGTCGTCCTTGCTGAGTTGTCGGCTGGCTGCCAGCGGGGCGAGCTGGGCGATGGTGGTGTCCCAGTCGCGCAGTTGTTCGGCCCAGTTGGCGCGAGCTTCGCGCAGTACGCGTTCGTCGTTGCCGTGCGGCACCGTACCCAGCCACTCCAGGGCCTTGGCCGCACCCTGGGTCTGGCCCAGTTTGAGGCTGTAGGCTTGCCATAGCCGCACGCGCTGGTTGACGTCGCTGGTGTGCGCCAGCCACTGGTTGACCTGGGCTTCGGGCGGTGGGCCGTTCTCGATCAGGTCCATGCGTAGCTCGGCCAACGCGTTAGCACCTTCCTCGGTGCCGGCCAGCGCCCGGGCTTCCTTCTCGGCGTCATCGTAGCGCTGCTGCCTGGCCAGCGCCTGCACCAGCAGGGCCCGGGCCTCGTTGTTGTTGGGCACGCGGCCGAGCAGGTGGCGCATCAGCCGTTCCACCTCCGCCCAGTTGTTCTTCCTGGCTTCCTTGTAGCCCTTGTCGAGGAAGGGATAGCTGCGGAAGCGCTGGAACTCGGTGAGTTGCTCGGTGGCATACAGCGTGGGGCTTGCAAGGGTTGCCAGCACCAGGCTCAAGACGAGAGGTTGTTGCAGTTTCACGCGGCCTCCCGGGCGATGCGATAGGCCTCATGCTGTTCGCTGGCCTGTTCCTCCAGGGCGCCGTCGAGCACTTCCTGGGTAATCATGCCGCGCTTGACCAGATGCTCGCCCAGCGAGTCCTGTTCGGGGTCGAAGTCGATCAGGGCCTGGTTGAACAGGGTCGACGGCACCTTGCCGCGCACCTGCAGCAAGGTGCCGAACAGCACCAGGTGGCCGCAGATGCGCTCCATCAGTGCGTCATCGCCCTGATGCCGCTTGAGGATGTCGAGGATGGTGCGGGTTTCCTCACTGTGGTGGCGTCCGCCGTACCAGTAGCGCAAGCCCAGGGTCACGCGTCCCTGTGGCGCCAGGCGGCCGCGTACCGGGCGCTGGAGCTGGCGGCTGATGGCGCCGAGGGAGACCTGGCTGATCTGCTGCTCGCTGGCGAGGATCAGGACGTCGCCGTCGACCGCCACCGGCAGCACGGCATAGCGCAGCGCCAGTTTGCGCGGCAGGGCCTCGATCAGTTTCGGGTCGAGGGTGAAGGGGTTGAGCGGTGCCCATTCCTCGTCCAGCTCCTCGGCCAGGGCGGCGACCAGTTGGGTGCTGCTGATCAACCCGCGCAGCAGCAGTTCGCGGCCGAGGCGGCGGCGCACCGGGTTGGTCAGCGCGGCTTGCAACTGCTCTTCGCTGATCAACCCCTGCTCCTTCAGGCGCTGGCCCAGCGGCGTGCGCTGCGGGCCGGCGAGGGCGGGGAACTCATGGGTGGTCTTGTCCCAGGCCACGCGCCGCGAATCGCCCATTTCCATTACCTGCCGCAACGCACGCAGATTGGCGAAGAAGTTGACGAAGTTGCTCCACATCATCCGCGGCGCCGACAGCAGCCCCTCGAAGATGCCGTAGAAGCGGGTGACGAACCAGAAGCGCTGGAACAGCCGGTTGAGCAGCATGAAACCGTTGAGATACAGCAGCACCACCAGCAACTGGCTGCCTTCGAGGATCGAGGGAAAGTGCCAGGCATTGGGCGACAGCCTGGTGATCAGCCACATGGTGATCAGCACCAGGAACAGCAGGTTGACCAGGAAGCTCAGCAGATAGGCGATCAGCCCCCGGCGGTCGCGCCAGAGGAAATAGTTGAGCATGGCCTTGCGGCTCCAGCCCAGGTTTCGCGTGCCCTGGAAGACGATGCCGGTGATCCATCGCGACTTCTGCCGGATCGCATGCTGCCAGGTTCGCGGGAAGTGTTCGCGCACGCAGATGACCTGGGAGAAGCGCCTGTCCATGCCTGGCACCCAGGTGGACTTCAGCGCCAGTTTCGGGTCGCTGACCGAGTAGCGGGCGAAGATGCACTTCATGCCTTTCTGTTTCAGGCGGAAGCCGATGTCGTAGTCCTCGGTGAGGCTTTGCACGTCGAAGGCGATGCCGTCGCCGTCTTCCAGCAGCGCAGCGATGGCACGGCGGCTGAAGCAGGTGCCGACCCCTGCGCTGGGTACCTGGCCGGTCAGCGCCTCGCGCACCGGAACGTCCTTGCCGTGGTTCTCGGCGAACTCGTCGACATAATGGCCGGCGGTGAAACCGGTCCACTCCGGGGCGTAGGGGTACACCGGAATCTGGATCAGGTCCTTGGCCGGCAGCAGGTAGTTGAACAGCCGCAGTTCCAGGGGCGAGATCACGTCCTCGGCGTCGTGGAGGATGAAGCCGGCGAACTCCACTTTCGCATCGGCTTCGAAACGCAGAATGGCGTCGATGATGTTGTTCAGGCAGTCGGCCTTGCTGGTGGGGCCGGGGCGGGCGCAGACCACCTTGTGCACGTTGGGGTAATGCAGGCAGACGGCATCCACGTCCGCCTGGGTCTGCGGATCGTTGGGATAGGTGCCGACGAATATCTGGTAGTTCTCGTAATCCAGGGTGGAGGCGGCCAGGCGCGCCATCTCGCCCACCACGCCGACCTCGTTCCAGGCCGGCACCATGATCGCCAGCGGCTTCTCCGGCTCGGCGAACAGGCGTTCCTCGTCGGCGCGGTCGAACCTGCGGTAGATGCGGAAGACGCGGACCAGCCGGCGGCCCCAGTAGACGAGGTCGATGAACAGGTCGTCCAGGCCGAGCAGGAACATCAGCGCGGCCAGGGCGATTGCCAGGTACTTCAGCGCGAACAGGACATAGGCAAGGATGTCGACCAGTTCGAGACTCATTCGACCTCGCTATCCGTGCGGTTTTCTCCGAACCAGGACAGCAGCCGGGCGACGATCTTCTCGCTGGCGTGGCCGTCGCCATAGGGGCTGAATACCCGGCTCATCTGCTCGTAGACCTCATCGTCGTTGAGCAGATGGCTGGCCTCGCTGACGATGCGGGCGGTGTTCGTGCCTACCAGCACCACGGTGCCGCCTTCCAGCACAGCCGGCCGCTCGGTGACACGGCGCAGCACCAGCAGCGGCTTGCCCAGCGCCGGCGCTTCTTCCTGGATGCCACCGGAGTCGGTGAGGATGAAGTAGGCGCGGTCCATCAGCCAGACGAAGTTCTGGTAGTCCTGCGGGGCGATCAGATGGATGTTGGGTTTGTCCGACAGCATGCCGTAGACCGCCTGCTGGACCTGCGGGTTGAGGTGCACCGGGTAGACGAAGTCCACATCGGGGAAGCGCTTCGCCAGTTCGGCGAGGGCCAGGCAGATGCGTTCGAACCCCTTGCCGAAGTTCTCCCGCCGGTGGCCGGTTATCAGCACCAGGCGGCGGTCGTTGGCGAACTGCGCCAGCGGAGAGTCGGCTGCGGGCGTCCAGCGCGTCTCGTGCAGGTGCTCGCGCATCCACAGCAGCGCGTCGATCACCGTGTTGCCGGTGACTTCGATGTGGTCGATGCTCACGCCTTCGCGCAGCAGATTGTCGCGGGCTCTCCTGGTCGGCGGGAAGTGCAGGTCGGCGATCACTGCGGTGAGCCGGCGGTTGGCCTCTTCCGGCCAGGGTTGGCGGATGTTGCCGGTGCGCAGTCCGGCCTCGACGTGGGCCACCGGAATCTGTCGGTGGAAGGCGGTGAGGGCGGCGATGAAACTGGTCGTGGTATCGCCGTGGACCAGTACGATGTCCGGGCGATGCCGGTCGTAACTGTCATCCAGGCGCGACATCATCTGCAGCGCCAGGCCGTTGAGCGTCTGGCCCTGGGTCATCACGTCGAGGTCCTCGTCCACCTCCAGTTCGAAGGAGTCCAGCACTTGCTGTAGCATCTCGCGATGCTGGCCGGTGGAGCAGATGCGCAGCTCGATTTCCGGGGTGCGGCGCAGTACTCGCGCAAGAGGGGCCATCTTGATCGCCTCGGGGCGTGTCCCGAAGACCATAGTGACTTTGTATCTCATCATTGCTCCGTGGGCGTCCCTTGTGGGGGCGCGTCAGGTGTTCCGTGTGGGAATTCACCTTGGGCAATGAAAGTCGCTGATGCCCGGACTGTCCAGCACGATGCCCCGGTGCCAGTGATCCAGGTCAGGTTGGTTGACCTTTATGGAATTTGCCGCGACGCAGCCATGCCTTCCGCGGCCAAAGGGCTGGCGCCGGTTTGCCGGCATCGCCCGAAAATGTTGATGATTATTTCTGATGGGTGGTCCAGCGGATGCTGAGTGCGGAACTGAAAGCCTTCTACCGGGTGGCGAAGCTGGGCAGCATCACGGCGGCGGCGAAGAAGCTCGGCTTGAGCCAGCCCACCGTGACGACCCAGGTACGCAATCTCGAAAGCCAGTACGCGGTAGAATTGTTCTACCGTGGCGGTCGCCGCCTGACCCTGAGCGACGAGGGTGCGCGCCTGCTGCCGATGGTCGAGGCGCTGCTCCAGCAGGAGGCGGACATCGAGTTCTACCTGCGCAACTGTGGGCAGATGCAGGGCGCCCTGCGGATCGGCGCAACCTCTCCTTACTATGTGCTCGGGCTGATCAAGACCTTCCGCGAGCGCTATCCGCAGATCGAAGTGTCGGTGGAGATCGGTAATTCGCAGCAGGTGCTGGAGGCGCTCTGCGAGTGCCGGGTCGATCTCGCCGCCTCGTCGCAGCAGGTCGATGACGCCCGCCTGACCCGCGTGGTGCTGGGCAGCGATCCACTGGTGCTGGCGGTGCACCGCAGCCATCCGCTGGCGCTCCAGCAGTCCGTTGTCCTCGGCGACCTGCGCAGCCACTGCCTGCTGATGCGCGAAGCCGGCTCCACCACCCGCCAGCTCACCGAAGCAATGCTGCGCAAAGCGGGAGTGGTGCCGGCCTCGATGCTGGAGATCGGCAGCCGTGAGTCGATCCGCGAAGCGGTGATCCGCAACCTGGGCG
Organism: Pseudomonas triclosanedens; assembly: GCF_026686735.1. Taxonomy (NCBI): domain Bacteria; kingdom Pseudomonadati; phylum Pseudomonadota; class Gammaproteobacteria; order Pseudomonadales; family Pseudomonadaceae; genus Pseudomonas; species Pseudomonas triclosanedens. Next base: position 2,061,737 of record NZ_CP113432.1, read on the forward strand.
TCAGCATCATCGCCCGCCAGGAAGTGCCGGATAACCCGCAACTGTGCGTGCTGGAGATCAACGGCGCGAGCCTGATCGACGAGTACCTCTACTGCCTGAAGGACCGCCGCCAGGCACGCCTGCCCAGTGCGTTCCTGGCACTGGCGCAGCCGTAGAAGCAACCGCCCTGGCAGGTTCGTAGGATGGGTGGAGCGAAGCGATACCCATCGAGCCTGTAGCCGTCTGTCGCAGGCCCCATCCCACGGCCAGCTTCGTTTCCGGTAGGCATGGCTTTCGCTGGAGCGAACTTCGCCCGTGATCAGCCCCGCATCGAGGCCAGCCGCGCCAGCCGTCCGGCGCAGGGCAAACCGCTCGATCATTCGCAAAAAATTTCACCCCGATACCAAAATCTGCCTATGGATCTATCGGTGCAGTTTTCGTCATGGAAATAGTGTCGTCGTAATCGCTCCCTAGCATGGACCTCGTCAATTCACACCGGCCACTCCGGTGTGGACCACAGAACACGAGGTATCGCCATGTTCCAGACCATCGCCGGCACGCCGCTCAGCGTGCGCCACATCCGCAAGCGCTTCGGCAGTTTCGTCGCCCTCGACGGTGTGTCGCTGGACGTCAAGGCTGGCGAGCTGGTCTGCCTCCTCGGACCCTCCGGCTGCGGCAAGACCACGCTGTTGCGCTGCATCGCCGGCCTTGAGCGCCAGGACGAAGGCAGCCTGCACCTGGGCGAGCGTGACGTCTCGCTGCTGCCGCCACAGGCGCGCGACTACGGCATTCTGTTCCAGTCCTATGCGCTGTTTCCCAACCTGACCGTCGAGCAGAACATCGCCTATGGCCTGGCGAATGCCAGCAAGGATGAAGCGCGCCGCCGTGTTGGCGAGATGCTCGAACTGGTCGGCCTTTCCGGCAGCGAGAAGAAGTATCCTGGCCAGCTTTCCGGTGGCCAGCAGCAGCGCGTGGCGATGGCCCGTGCGCTGGCGCCCCGCCCGTCGCTGTTGCTGCTCGACGAGCCGATGTCGGCGCTGGACGCCCGTGTTCGCGAGCACCTGTGCGGTGAACTGCGGCAACTGCAGAAGAGCCTGGGCATCACCACGGTGATGGTGACCCACAACCAGGACGAAGCCATGCTGATGGCCGACCGCATCGCGGTGATGAACCACGGTCGCATCGAGCAGTACGGTACCGCCCAGGAGATCTACAGCACACCGAGCACTCCCTTCGTCGCCGAGTTCGTCGGCCAGGGCAACTGGCTGCCGTTCGAGCGCGCCAGCGACGGACATGCCCGCGTCGGCAGCCTCAGCCTGCGCCTGCACAATCAGGCGGCGAGCGCCTCGGGCCGGCTGTTCTGCCGCCCGGAGGCGATCAGCGTGAACCCTGCCGTGCACCAGGAAAACCTGTTCCGCGCGCAGATCCGCGAGATCACCTTCCTCGGCAACCGTTGCCGAATGAGCTTCGAGCTGGAACAACTGCCCGGCCATCCACTGCTCGCCGAACTGGCGCCCGAAGACATGCCGCGCCTGGGCACGCCGGATATCTGGGTATCGCTCCCGCCGCGCAGCCTGCAGGTGTTCGCCTGAGATGGAGGCCGTGGTGAATCGCAGTCCGGCGCTGTCCGCCGGCAGGCTTCGTGGCGATCTGGGTGATCGTCTGTTCGTGCGCGGCGGCAAGTGGCTGCTGCTGGTCCTGCTCATCCTCGCGATCCTGTTGCCGCTGCTGGCGATCTTCTGGCGCGGTTTCAGCAGTGCGGCGGGGCAGGGCGGCGGGCTGGCCGCGATGGGCGAACTGCTGCGCAGCGACAACTTCCACTGGCTGCTGGGCAATAGCCTGAAAGTATCGCTCAGCGTGGCCGGCATCGTGGTGCCGGCGGCCTATGCCTTCGCCTACGCGCTGCAACGCACGCTGATTCCGGCCAAGGGGCTGTGGCGCGGCATTTCGCTGTTGCCGCTGCTGGCGCCGTCGATGCTGCCGGGCATTGCGCTGATCTACCTGTTCGGCAACCAGGGCCTGCTGCGCAGTTGGGTACCGGACAACATCTACGGCTTCTGGGGTATCGTCCTGGGCGAGGCCATCTACACCTTCCCCCACGCGCTGATGATCCTGCTGTCGGCACTATCGCTGGCCGACGCGCGCCTGTTCGATGCGGCGTCGAGCATGGGCGCCAGCCCGTTCAAGGCATTCCGCAGCATCACCTGGCCGGCGTCGCGGCAGGGCGTGTTCGCCGCTTTCTGCCTGGTGTTCACCCTGACCATCACCGATTTCGGCGTGCCCGTGGTGGTTGGCGGCGACTACCAGGTGCTGGCGCTGGAAGCCTATAAGGCGGTGGTTGGCCAGCAGCAGTTCGGACGCGGCGCGCAGATCGGCATGATCCTGCTGCTGCCGGCGCTGCTCAGCTTTGCCGTGGACACCTGGCTGCGCCTGCGTCAGCGCGAGGCCATGAGCGGTCGCGCGCAGGTCTACCATCCCAGGCCGTCGCGCCGCCGCGATGCTGCCTTCCTGGCCATCGTGGTACTGATCTGCGCGGTGCTGCTGGGTGTGCTGGGCATGGCTGTGTACTCCTCGCTGGTGAAATTCTGGCCCTACAACCTGTCGCTGTCGTTGCGCCACTACGATTTCGACGCCACCGCCGGCGGTGGCTGGCTGGCCTACCGCAACAGCCTGACGATGGCCACCTGCACCGCGATCATCGGCAGCGCGGTGATCTTCACCGGCGCCTACCTGATCGAGAAAACCCGCGAGCAGCAGTGGCTGAACCAATTGCTGCGCATGCTCTGCTTCGTGCCGATGGCCGTGCCCGGCCTCGTGCTGGGCCTTGGCTACGTGTTCTTCTTCAACCTGCCGAGCAATCCGCTGCACGTCTTCTACGGCAGCATGGCGCTGCTGGTGGTATGCACCATCGCCCACTACCTGACCACCGCACAGATGACCGCCACCGCCGCGCTGCGCCAGCTCGACGGCGAGTTCGAAGCCGCCGCGCTGTCGCTGAAAATGCCGCTGTGGCGCCATTACCTGCGCGTCACTGTGCCGATCTGCTTGCCGGCACTGCTGGACATCATCCGTTACCTGTTCGTCTCGGCGATGACCACGGTGTCGGCGGCGATCTTCCTCTACAACCCGGACACCATCCTTGCCGCCGTCGCCGTGCTGAACATGGACGACTCCGGCAACGTCGGCGGCGCCGCAGCCATGTCGACCCTGATCCTGCTCACCTCCGCCACCGTGTCGTTGCTGCTGGCCGCTGCCTCGCGAGGCTTGCTGCGCCGCTCCCAGGCCTGGAGGAAGTGATCGCCCGAAGATTCCTGCGTTGCACTTGCGCCGCGCCTCACCTGCCGCACCGAACCTGAACTTCAACGTTGCACCGATCGCCATCCCCGCCAACGCGGGGGCCAATGAATAAAGGAGCTCCACATGTTCAAACGTCTTGCCCTCGCGGCCGCCGTAGTTGCCGGTTTCGCTGCACAGGCCCATGCCGCCGACACCGAGCTGACCGTCTACACCGCCCTGGAGCCGGAACAGCTGACCGCCTACAAGCAGGCGTTCGAAGCCGAGAACCCGGACATCACGATCAAGTGGGTGCGCGACTCCACCGGCATCGTCACCGCCAAGCTGCTGGCCGAGAAGGACCGCCCGCAAGCTGACGCCGTGTGGGGCCTGGCCGCTTCCAGTCTGGCCATCCTCGATGCGCAGGACATGCTGGAGAAATACGCGCCCAAGCACCTGGACGCCATCGGCAAGAACTACCGCGACCCGGCCAATCCGCCGGCGTGGGTGGGCATGGACGTCTGGGCCGCCACCATCTGCTTCAACACCGTGGAGGCCGAGAAGCTGGGCCTGGAGAAGCCGATCAGTTGGCAGGACCTGACCAAGCCCGAGTACAAGGGCAAGATCGTGATGCCGAACCCGGCTTCCTCCGGCACCGGCTTCCTCGACGTCTCCGCCTGGCTGCAGACCTTCGGCGAGAAGCAGGGCTGGGCCTACATGGATGCCTTGCACGAGAACATAGGCCAGTACGTTCACTCCGGCTCCAAGCCCTGCAAGCTCGCCGCCGCCGGCGAGTTCCCGATCGGCATATCCTTCGAGTACCCGGCCGTGCAGCTCAAGCGCCAGGGTGCTCCACTGGATATCGTCCTGCCGAAGGAAGGCCTGGGCTGGGAAATCGAAGCTACCGGCATCATCAAGGGGACTCAGCATGAGGCCGCGGCGAAGAAGCTCGCCGACTTCTCCGCCAGCCCGAAAGCGATGGAGCTGTACAAGGAAAACTTCGCCGTGCTGGCCCAGCCGGGCATCGCCAAGCCGCAGACCGAACTGCCGGCCGACTACGAGCAGCGCCTGATCAAGAACGACTTCGCCTGGGCCTCGAAGAACCGCGACAGCATCCTCGCCGAGTGGCGCAAGCGCTACGACGGCAAGTCGGAAAAGGTCGCGCAGCAGTAAGCGCGTGAACCCTCCTTCGCCACGGAGGAGGGTGCCGCCCCGGCACCACCCGCGTGCCGGAGCGGCCACATCGTTCGACCTTCGCGCATGCCGTCGCCGGCTGCGCGAAGGCACCTCGCAAGAAGGATTCCCCATGACCCAGACCCACTGCGACGTCGCCATCGTCGGCGCCGGCATCCTCGGACTTTCCCATGCCTACGCCGCTGCCCGCCGCGGCCTTCGCGTGCGCGTATTCGAGCGCACCGCGACGCCGCTGGGCGCCTCGGTGCGCAACTTCGGCCAGGCGCTGGTAACCGGCCAGCCGCCGGGCGTGATGTCAGACCTGGCGCGCGCCAGCCGGCCGATCTGGGCGCAATGGGCGCAAGGCGCCGGGTTCTCCCTGCGGCGCAACGGCTCGTTGCTGTTTGCCCGTACCGAGGCGGAGGAAGCGTTGCTGGAGGCTTTCTGTGCCGGTCGTGCACCAGCGCTGGGATATAACGTTGAGCTGAGGCGCGGCAGCGCGCTGAACGACCTCTACCAGGGCCGCTTCCGCCATCACCGCGCGGCGCTGCTGGGGCTCGACGACCAGCAGTTGTATTCCCGCGAGGCGCTGCCGAGCCTGATCGAATACCTGCGCCGCGAGCTCGGCGTGCAGTTCCATTTTTCTACCCTGGTGCGCGATGTCGATAGCGGCACGCTGCGCACCACCGAGGGCACCTTCACCGCAGGGCAAGTGATCGTCTGCTCCGGGCACGACTACCAGACCCTGCTGGCCGAGGCCATCGCGCCGCTGGAGCCGCAGGTGTGCCGCCTGCAGATGCTGCGTGCGCGTCCGCAGGTCGATTTCGGCCTGGGTCACGCGGTGCTTACCGGCCTGAGCTGCGTGCACTACGGCGCCTTCGCCGACTTGCCAGAGGCCGAAGCGATCCGGGCGCAGATTCGCCGCGATACTCCAGAGCTGGAAGAGCAGGGCATCCATCTGCTGATCAGCCCGACGCCGCACGGCGAGCTGATCATCGGCGACTCGCACCACTACGGCAGTGACGCGGTGCCGTTCAACGCCGAGTTCGTCGACCGGCTGATGCTGGAGCTGGCCGAAGACACCCTGGGCATGCGCGTCGAAGTGGTCGAGCGCTGGCAGGGAGTCTACGGTTCGCGCGGGCCGGGGCCGTTCTCGGTGCTGCGCGCGGCGGACGGCGTCACCGCGGTGCTGATGCACACTGGCGTGGGCATGAGCGTAGGGCCGGCGCTGGGCGAGCGGACCATCGCCGGGCTGTTCGGCTGAGGCTGCCACAAGGTTGTCATCTGCCGTTCACCGGGTTCTGTTAACACCGGAAGGGCGATTCGGCTTTCGTAGGACGCATGAAGTGGAGCGCTTCATCCGCCACGGCGGATGACCGCAAGCGGTCATTCGCCCTGCGTCAGACATTCCAGGTTCAGCGGAGTCCCATGAACCACAGCATCGTCCGGAGCCACCAGGATTCCGACCTGTTCGGCTTGCTCTATGGCTTCAGTTTTCGTCCCGGCCAGCCGGGTCTGGAAATCGACTCGCCCACCGCGCTGCAGCGCTTGCAGCAGCCGCGAGCCGAGGATGAGTTCCTCTGGCTGCACCTGAATCTCGCGCACGCGGCCTGCGAGCGCTGGATGAAGTCGCACCTGGAGCTGCCGGACTACTTCTTCGAAACCCTGCGCGAAGGGTCGCGTTCCACCCGCATCGAGCATGTCGACTCCGCGCTGCTGGCGGTGGTCAACGACGTGGTGTTCGACTTCAGCAGCCGCATGTCCTCGGATGTCGCCACGCTCTGGGTCTGCGCCCGTGGCCGCCTCCTGGTGACGGCCCGCGCGCAGCCGCTGCGTTCGGTGGATACGCTGCGCTCGTCGGTCAAGCGCGGGGAGTGCTTTCTCTCGCCGCTGGAACTGCTGGTGCACCTGCTGCGCGACCAGGGCGACATTCTTACCCGCATCGTCCGCGATACCAGCATCAGCGTGGACCGCATCGAGGACCAACTGCTCTCGTCGCGGCTTTCCGATAACCGCGCCGACCTCGGCGCCATGCGCCGCGTGCTGGTGCGCCTGCAACGTCTGCTGGCGCTGGAGCCGGGATCGCTGATGCGCCTGCTCAATCGCCCGCCCGAATGGTTGCAGGATGACGATGTGCGGGTACTGCGCGAGGCCACCGAGGAGTTCTCCCTGGTGATCAGCGACCTGACCGCCCTCGGCGAGCGGATCAAGCTGCTGCAGGAGGAGATCGCCGCGAAGATCAACGAGCAGAGCAACCGCACACTGTTCACCCTGACCGTGGTGACGGTGCTGGCGCTGCCGATCAACATCATCGCGGGCTTCTTCGGCATGAACGTCGGCGGCATTCCATTCTCCAGCGACCCGGAGGGGTTCTGGATTCTCGTGGTGCTTGTGGCGAGCTTCACCGGGCTGGCGGGGCGCTGGGCGTTTCGCAAGCGGGATGACTATTGAGTGGGGGAGCGCTCGCGCGTTTCTCGCGAAGCCTTCAAAGCCAAAGCTGGAATGCGATGCGCGAGTAGGGTCGTCGAGGGGAAGGGCTTGATCGCGGCATGCGCCCTGCCATTGCAGGAAAACCTCTTCGTGCGCCGTTGTCGCCCGGCTGGGTCAGCCTTGATGTTTCGAACCCCTATGCCGCGATGGCTTTGCTCCATGAGTGCTTGAAATATCGAACGCGTGGTGCGTATTTTGTACGGGCTCGCGCACCTCGCGCGGCGTCCTGTTAGCAGGGCACGAAGAACAAGGATAAGAAGTCATGAGTAGCGATCTAGACAGCCCACTCGCCGAACGTCTGGCTGGAGTGGTAGAGATCGAGTGCGTCACCCCCGACCTCAACGGGGTGCCGCGTGGCAAGGTGATGACCGGCGAAGGTTTCCTCACCGGCCGCCGCCTGCAACTGGCACGTGGCGTGCTGTTGCAGTGCATCATGGGCGGCTACCCGCCCGCGAGATTCTACGGTAGCGACGATGGCGATCTGGCACTGATCGCCGAGCCGACCCAGATCCATCGCCTCCCCTGGAGCGACGAGCCGCGTGCCTTCGCCATCTGCGATGCGGTGGAGCTCGACGGCAAACCCTCCGGCCTGTCCACTCGCGGCCTGCTCAAGCGGGTGCTGGCACGCTACGCCGAGCGCGGCTGGAGCCCGGTGGTGGCCACCGAGCTGGAATTCTTCGTCTTCGCTCCCAACCCCGACGCCAACGAACCGTTCCAGGCGCCGCTGGGTTCGGATGGTCGCCGGGAGATTGGCCACTCGGCTTTCAGCGTGTCGTCCAACAACGGCCTGCGTCCGTTCTTCCAGGACGTCTACCGTTGCATGGAGGCCGTTGGCCTGGAGCGCGACACCTTCATGCACGAGATGGGCACCAGCCAGTTCGAGATCAACTTCCTGCATGGCGACCCGGTGCTGCTGGCCGACCAGACCTTCCTGTTCAAGCACCTGCTCAAGGAAGTGGCGCTCAAGCACGGGCTGATCGTGGTCTGCATGGCCAAGCCGCTGGCGCATACGCCGGGCAGCTCGATGCACATCCACCAGAGCATCGTCGACGGCGCAGGCCGCAACATCTTCACCGATGCCAGCGGCGATGCCACGCCGGCGTTCCGTCATTTCATCGGTGGCCAGCAGACGTGCCTCGCGGACTTCACCCTGCTGTTCGCGCCGAACGTGAACTCCTTCCAGCGCCTGTGCCATCCGTACGCGTCGCCGAACAATGCCTGCTGGTCCCACGATAACCGTGCCGCCGGCCTGCGCATTCCGGCCAGCGCACCAGTGGCTCGCCGAGTGGAGAACCGTCTGGCCGGCGCCGATGCCAACCCCTACCTGGCCATCGCCGCCAGCCTGGCTGCCGGCCTGCACGGCATCGAACGCGGACTGGAGCCGACGGCGGCGATCCAGGGCGAGTTCGAGGTGCCCGATGAGTTGCTGCTGCCGTGCACCATGTACGATGCCATGCAGCGCCTCAAGCGCAGCGAACTGGCGCGCGAAGTATTCGGCAGCGAGTTCATCGATGGCTACCTGGCGACCAAGTCGATGGAGCTGACCAGCTACTTCGACGAAATCACCCCGTGGGAGCGCCGCGTGCTGGCCGCACAGGCCTGATCTGCGCGCGGGCACGCCGATGCAGCCGCGCCGAAATTGCGGTGCGGCTGCGATCGGCGGGTATTTCTCCGGCATCCTCGCTCATCCCGCCGTCATCCTTCAGGATGCTTCGCAATACGCTTCGCGCCCCCCTCTGTTCCAGGCCCGGCAGGCCCCTCGACGCGCCGTCCGACAGGCTCTAAGGTGTGATTCGCACGTCCCGCTTTCCGCTGTTCGGGCGCCGCCAGCCGCGCCCGGAACCGTTCTGGACCAGGAGGTCCGATGCACCGGATTTTCACTGCCTTCCGCGCGCTGTATTTCGCCACCGTGATGTTGTTGACCGGATCCGGCCTGCTCAGTACCTATCTCGCCTTGCGGCTGGCGGAAGAGAAAGTGGACGGCCTATGGGTCGGGGCGATGATGGCGGCCTATTACCTGGGGCTGGTGCTGGGCGGCAAGATAGGCCACCGCCTGATCGCCCGCGTCGGACACATCCGCGCCTACGTCGCCTGTGGCGGCATGGTTACCGCGGCGGTGCTGGGCATCGGCCTGTTGCCCTGGCTGTCGAGCTGGCTGGTGCTGCGGACGCTGATCGGCCTGGGGATGATGTGCCAGTACATGGTCATCGAGAGCTGGCTCAACGAGCAGGCCGAAGCCCGCCAGCGCGGCGCGGTGTTCGCCGGCTACATGGTGGCGTCCTACCTCGGCCTGGTCGCCGGCCAACTGGTGCTGGTGGTGCACCCCACGCTGGGCCAGGAACTGCCGATGATGATTGCCCTGAGTTTCGCGTTGTCGCTGGTGCCGGTAGCGATCACCCACAAGGTCCACCCCGCGCCGCTGCGTCCGGCGCCGCTGGAGCCACGCTTCTTCATCACGCGCGTACCGCAATCGCTGACTACCGTGCTGGTCTCCGGCCTGGTGATCGGTTCCTTCTACGGCCTGGCGCCGCTCTATGCCACCCGCCAGGGCCTGTCCAACGAGCAGGTCGGCCTGTTCATGGGCGGCTGCATCTTTGCCGGCCTGCTGGTGCAGTGGCCGCTGGGCTGGTTGTCTGACCGCTTCGATCGCGCCGCGCTGATTCGTAACGCGGCGATCCTCCTGTTGCTGGTGGCGCTGCCACTGGCGATCTGGCCGGTGTTACCACTGCCGGACCTCACCCTGGCGCTGCTGTTGCCGATGGGGTTCATCGTCTGCCTGGTGCAGTTCACGCTCTACCCGCTGGCGGTGGCGTTTTCCAACGACCATGTCGAGGGCGACCGGCGTGTTTCGCTGACTGCCATGCTGCTGGTGACCTTTGGCGTCGGCGCCTGTATCGGCCCGCTGGTCACCGGCGCGCTGATGAAGCTGCTGGGCGCCAACATGCTCTACGCCTTCGTCTGCGCCTGCTCGCTGATCCTCATCTGGCGCGTGCGCCCGGAGAAGGTCAGTGGCGTGCACCGGGTCGATGAGGCACCGGTCAAGCATGTGGCGACGCCGGACAGCCTGGCGAGTTCGCCGCTCTCCGCAGCACTCGATCCGCGCGTGGCGGACCAGACCGTGGAGGAGCAGATGAAGGGCAACGAAGCACCGGCGTCGGCGCCCGAGGCGGAAGAGGAAAGCAGGCCGGCGTAAGGTGCCCGATGGCTGCGTACGGGATGTGGAATGGATAACACCCTGCTGGCCTTCCTCGGGACCGACAATCTTTAGAAGCGGCTGGTCGACAGGATTCTGGACAGTCTTGCGCAGCGCCACACCGATGAATAGGTCTTTGACCTGACTCAGGTTGCCTTCGATTTTGAGCGTGGCACCGCAAGCATTTCGTACTTCGTGGTGGCTCCGGACTATCCCGGCGTGGCGCTTTCCTTTCCCGTTGGCCGGGTTGGATGCCTGATTGAAAGCGTGCTGCCGCCTGACGGGATGCCCTAGAACAGCTCGTCCTTCTCGAAGCGCCGTGCTTCGCGCTGCAACTGGTAGACGAAGCGCTCGATGTTGCGCTGCACCAGGCCGCTGACCTGGGTGAAGCGCAGCCCGGCGAAGCTGTAGCCGACCTTGTCCTCGAAGTGGACGTGGCGCAGCTCCACTTCCAGGGTCACGGCGCCGAACGGCAGGCGCGCGGTGAACTGCTCGTAGATCTGCCCCGGTTGCAGGCGCTCGGCGGCATTGCCTTCCAGGCGGATCTTGCAGCCAGTCGCGGAAATGTCGATCAGGATGCCCTTGATCGGCGCCTTGAGCTTCTCCCCGGCGATCTCCACCGCCACGGGCTGGCTCTGGCTTACCGGAGCGCGATAGGCATTACGGCGCTGGTGGTAGAGCATCTCATCCGGCACGGGCAGCCAGTAGCAGCGTGCGCCGTCGATTTCAGAGAAGTAGGCGTTCTGCTTGCACTCCCAGGCGATTCGCACGCCTTCGTGGAACGCCTCGACGCGGAAGTGCTCGCCGTTCTGCAGGAAGCGCTCGCCGTCGTTGGGGATGACTTCGTCCAGCGCGATGATGTTGCGGTCGCGGTTTATCTCGACGACGAAGCTCTGGAAACGCTGGTTGCGGTCGGCGAATGTGATGACCAGGGGATCATGGCTGTCCATCAGCATCCGCAGAGTGGCATGGATCTCCACCGGAGCCTTGAGCATCTTCGGTGGTTGAGGGCCGTTTTCCTCGACGAACAGGTTGGCCACGGTCCGCGGTTCTCCATCTAGAACGGGGTTGTTATTGGAATGGTTCGGCGCGATGCCGATGATGGCATTGTGCCCAAAGGCTGGCCGTCAGGCCAGCGCTCAGGCCTGGCTGAGCGGGCGTTGCCGGCTGCTCTGGGTCGAGCCGCCGCGACGATCGTAGAGATTGGGGGTGTCCTGCCCGCGCAGAATGTCGAGCAGGCGGCCAGTACTGGCCTGGCCCGCGCGAATGATCCGGCCGTTGCGCTGGTTGGCTTCCTGGCACTGGTCGAGCAGGGCGGACAGTTCATCGCCGCGCGCCAGTACGTCGGCATCGCCGTTGCGCTCGGCAAGTTGCGCCAGACCCTGGCGATCCACGCTGACGCCAGCCTGCTGCAGCAGGGCGGTACGCTCGCGGCCGTTGCGTTCGAGCTGTTGCAGCAGCGGCACCTTGCGTTCGAGCAGTCGTTGCAGTTGCGCGAGGTCGCGCGCTTGCAGCGCCTGGTACTCGTCGTCGATCAGCTGCAGCAACTGGTGGGCTGCGTCGATGTCGCCGTTGATCAGGGAAAGCAGGGCATCGGGCATCTTGGGCTCGGCATACGGGCTAGCGGTTGGCCGGCGCGACGGTCAGTCAGCGCTGGGATTCGAAATCGAGCAGCTTGCTGGCGACTTTCTGACTGTCGACCTGATAGCTGCCGTCGGCGATCGCCTGCTTGATGCGGGCCACTTTTTCCTTGTCGACCACGGGCTGGTCCTTCAGTTGATCGCTGACTTTCTGCAACTGCTGCGCGGTATCGCTGAGCTGTACCGATTCGCCGCTCTTGGCGGGGGCGTTGGCGGGGGCGGACTCGGCCGGGGCTTCGCTGCGACCGCTCTGGGCAGCACCGCTACGGCCAGTAGTGGCTGGCGTAGAGGCCGGGTTCAGCCGGTTGAAGTCGATAACCATGTTGGAAACCTCTGGGGGTATTTGGACGCTTGCCAAGCTTTTCGGCTGGCTGGCTGAAAACTTTAGGCCGATTTTTTGCGCACCCGAGCACAGTTTAGTGAAGCCTGCGCCCATCATGCCAGACCCGGCTCGCTACAGGCTGACTTCCACCGCTCCGGGCTCCACCACACGCGCCTTCACGATACGCTGCGAACGCAGGTTACGCACGCGGATCTGCTGGCCAGGCACGCCATCGGAGAGCGCCTCGCCGGGCATTACCACGTTGATTGCGCTGGTTCGTGCGCGGATCACCACCTGGTCGCCCTTGCGGATCGCCTCGGCCTGCTCCAGGAAGACCGGCGCGAGCACCTGATCGTTCGTCGCGGGGCGCCGGAGCTTGAGGCCGATCACTCGCTCCGGGTCTGTCAGGTAGCCCTGCGTCAGCGGGCCGACGTCGCGTTCGACCAGCGAGATGTCGGCGGCTTCGATGACGTGGTCGCGCTTGAGCGGCAGGGTGGTGACGACGACCTGGCGGAACAGTTTCACTGTGGCCGGCACGAATACGGTCCAGGGGGAACTGCCGTCGCAGCGGACCCGAACCGTGACCCGACCAACGGGCTGTGCCGGACTTTCCAGAGCCTGCGTCAAGTCCCTGTCGCACTGCGCCAGGCGCAGCCGGGGGTCGATGCGCGCGACTTCGATTTCGTAGCGCGCGTCGATTCCGCTGGTCTGCAGATAATCTTCCACTTTGAACTCAAGAAAGCCCTGGGTGGAGCCGATAAGGATTTCAGGCGCGGTGAAGCCTTCGGCCCTGGTGGGGCCGGCGGTCAGCGCACCGATTACAGCGAGCAGCGTGCCCGCGAGGGCGCGCATGCTGCGGAGCTGTCGGAAAAATGTCGTTGCCTGCTTCATGCAACGGGTTAAGCAATGGTCGTGCCGCCTGATGGTTCAGGTGGCGTTGCGTGCAGGGGAGGCTCAATGGCCGGAGTCATGGATTCAGTCAACCAGCGTACGCAGCTGGTCGGCCAGAATCGTCTCGAGCTGCTGCTGTTCCGGCTGAACGGCAGCCAGTTATACGGGATCAACGTGTTCAAGGTGAAAGAGGTGCTGCAGTGCCCGCGCCTGACCGTGATGCCCAAGTCCAGCCAGGTGGTGCGCGGTGTGGCGAACATCCGCGGCGGCACCATTCCGATTCTCGATCTGTCGATGGCCACCGGGCGCCAAGGCCTGCGTGATATCGCCAACAGCTTCGTGATCATCACCGAGTACAACACCAAGGTGCAGGGTTTCCTGGTGCACTCGGTGGAACGCATCGTCAACATGAACTGGGAAGAAATCCATCCGCCACCCAAGGGCACGGGCCGCGACCACTACCTGACGGCAGTTACGCGGGTCGACAAGCAACTGGTGGAAATCATCGATGTGGAGAAGATCCTCGCCGAGGTGGCGCCGACGCCGGAGGAAATTTCCGAGGGCGTGCTCGATGCCGATACCCAGGCGCGCGCTGTAACCAAGCGTGTGCTTGTGGTGGACGACTCGTCGGTAGCGCGCAAGCAACTGGTGCGCTGCCTCGAAACCGTCGGTGTCGAGGTTCTCGCACTCAACGACGGGCGCCAGGCGCTGGACTACCTGCGGCAGATGGTAGAGGCGGGCGGCCATCCGGGTAGCGATCTGCTGATGGTCATTTCGGATATCGAGATGCCGGAAATGGACGGCTATACGCTGACCGCGGAAATCCGTCACGACCCGCGCATGCAGGATCTGCACATTCTCCTGCATACTTCACTGTCTGGGGTGTTCAATCAGGCGATGGTGAAGAAGGTCGGCGCTGACGATTTCCTCGCCAAGTTCCGTCCCGACGATCTGGCTGCCCGCGTGGCGGATCGGATCAAGGCGGTGGACGGCAGCGCGGCCTGATCGCCCGCTGTGGGTAGACGGGCGGTGCCGGTACCGCCCCGGAGCCGGTCTTCGGCTATGTTTTTTTGAGCACCGGTCAGGCGATTGCCGCCGTCCTGGCGGCAACCGTCAACGAGTTGAGAGGCGTATCTGTGACATCCACCAATTCTGATTTCGAGCTGTTCCGGGATTTCCTGGAGAAGACCTGCGGCATTCTGCTGGGCGCTAACAAGCAGTACCTGGTCTCCAGCCGCTTGAACAAGTTGATGGAGCAGCAAGGCATCAAGTCCCTCGGGGAACTGGTGCAGAAGGTCCAGGGCCGCAGCCAGTTGCGCGAGCAGGTGGTGGATGCGATGACCACCAACGAAACCCTGTGGTTTCGCGATACCTATCCTTTCGAAGTCCTGAAGAACCGGGTGCTGCCCGAGATGATCAAGGCTTCGCCGAACCAGCGCCTGCGCATCTGGTCGGCCGCCTGCTCCTCGGGGCAGGAGCCGTACTCGCTGTCGATGGCCATCGACGAGTTCGAGCGGACCAACCTCGGCCAGCTCAAGGCTGGCGTGCAGATCGTCGCCACCGATCTTTCCGGCTCCATGCTCAATGCCTGCCGTGCAGGTGAGTACGACAGCCTGGCCATTGGCCGCGGCTTGTCCCAGGAGCGTCTGACCCGCTACTTCGACCAGAAGACGCCGGGGCGCTGGACGGTCAAGCCGGCGATCAAGAGCCGCGTGGAGTTCCGGGCGCTGAACCTGCTGGACAGTTACGCCACTCTCGGCAAGTTCGACATGGTGTTCTGCCGCAACGTGCTGATCTACTTCTCTGCCGAGGTGAAGCGCGACATCCTGCTGCGTATCCATGCGACGCTCAAACCCGGGGGTTACCTGTTCCTTGGCGCTTCCGAAGCGCTCAATGCCCTGCCGGATCATTACCAGATGGTCCAGTGCAGCCCGGGCATCATCTACAAGGCCAAGTGATCGGCAGGTCGCTGCTGCCTTTCCTCTCCTCGATAGCATCGTCCGCCGCCTGCTCTACCTATCGCACGGTCCGGGCGATGCTCGATGGGTGTCGCTCCGCTCCATGTCATCCTGGCAGGCTGCCGTGACGCTGCTGCTTTGGAGCGTGCTTTGTGCGCGATTCGCGTTGCCGCACCCCGGGCAAAAGGGCGGCAAGGCTTGCCGCCGGCAATGGGAAAGCGGTTGCCGCTTGCCGCTGTTTGCCGCCCCTTGCCGCTCTCTGATTGCTCTCAACTCATTGAAATAAAAGGATTTTATATTTTGGCACGCACCTTGCTGAAGTGTTGGCAAGCCCACACCGGCAAACAGGTTCGCGACCATGAGCATCAGCTTCGACAAAGCCCTCGGTATCCACCAGCAAGCGCTGAGCTTCCGCTCCCAGCGCGCTGAAGTGCTGGCCAACAACCTGGCCAACGCCGACACGCCGAACTTCAAGGCGCGTGACCTGGATTTCGCTTCGGTGCTGGCTGCCCAGTCGGACAAGGCGAAGCACGGCACCTTCAACGCCGCTCGTACCAATGAGCGCCACATCGCCGCCGAAGGCTTCGGCATGGGCGAAGACGTTCTGAAGTACCGCACGCCGTTCCAGCCTTCGATCGACCAGAACACCGTGGATGAGCAGATCGAGCAGGCCAGCTACGCGGAGAACTCCGTGCAGTTCCAGGCCTCCTTCACCTTCCTCAACAACAAATTCAAAGGGCTGATGAACGCCCTGCGCGGGGAGTAATCGCCATGTCGCTCGCCAGTGTCTTCAACATCGCCGGTACCGGCATGAGTGCCCAGACCACCCGTCTGAACACCACTGCCTCGAACATCGCCAACGCCGAGACCGTTTCCTCCAGCGTGGACAAGACCTACCGCGCGCGGCACCCGGTGTTCTCCACCATGTTCCAGCAGGCCCAGGGTGGCATCGGCGGCCAGGGTTCGCTGTTCGCCGATACCGACCAGTCCGGCTCCGGCGTGCAGGTGCTGGGCGTGATCGAAGACCAGAGCTCGCTGATTCCGCGCTACGAGCCGAATCATCCGTCGGCGGATGCCAACGGCTACGTGTACTACCCGAACGTCAACGTGGTGGAGGAGATGGCCGACATGATCTCCGCCAGTCGCGCGTTCCAGACCAACGCGGAAATGATGAACACCGCCAAGCAAATGATGCAGAAGGTCCTGACCCTGGGTCAGTAAGCGCTGAGGAAGCACGATGAGCATCGATAACAGCAGCATCAACGGCGCCAACTCCGTACTGGATCAGTACTCGGTCAAGAACCAGAGCAGCGGCACCACCGGCAAGAACAACCTTGGCAAGGACGAGTTCCTCAAGTTGCTGGTGGCGCAGATGAACAACCAGGACCCGATGTCGCCCCAGGAAAACGGCGAGTTCATCGCCCAGCTCGCGCAGTTCAGTACTGTGGAAGGCATCCAGTCGCTGAACAGCAGCATGGACAGCATCCTCTCCAACTACCAGTCGTCCCAGGCCCTGCAGGCCTCGTCGCTGGTGGGGCGCAAGGTCATCGTGCCGACGGACAAGTCGATGGTGGATACCGCCGAGACCTTCAAGGGCACCTACACCCTGCCGATTTCCACGGCCAACAGTTGGGTCAACATCTATGACGACAAGGGCACTCTGGTGAACCGCGTCGAGATGGGCCAGCAGACCGCCGGCAACGTCAACTTCATGTGGGACGGCAAGGACTCCAGCGGCAACCTCATGCCGCCTGGACGCTACAAGTTCGAGGCGCAGACCAACTACGAAGGCCAGACCTACGGCCTGACCACCTTCCTGCCGGCCAACGTCGACAGCGTGACCCTCGGGCAGAACGGCGGCGAGCTGACGCTGAATCTCGCCGGGCTGGGCAGCATCGGCCTGTCCAAAGTGCAGATCATCGGTCAGTAACGGACCAGGCCGGGAGCCTTCGAGCCAGCGCGGCCCAATGGGCGCACAGAAGCTCGTGAACAGATTCGAGTCGGCGACACCGACAAGGAGAAAAGCATGTCTTTCAATATCGGACTCAGTGGCATCAAGGCCGCTTCCAGCGACCTGAACACCACCGGCAACAACATCGCCAACGCCAGCACCGTCGGCTTCAAACAGTCGCGCTCGGAGTTCTCCGATGTCTATGCCGCCTCCGTGCTGGGTACCGGCAAGAACCCGGTCGGTAGCGGCGTACTGCTGTCCAATGTCTCGCAACTGTTCAACCAGGGCACCATCGATTCCACGCAGAACGCGCTGGACATGGCGATCAACGGCAACGGCTTCTTCGTCACCAGCAACAACGGTTCGATCAACTACACCCGTGCCGGCTACTTCGGTACCGACAAGAATGGTTTCGTGGTCGACAACAACGGCTACCGTCTGCAGGGCTATCCGGTGAATGCCCAGGGGCAGTTGCAGAACGGCGTGGTCGGCGACCTGCGCATCGAAACCTCCAACCAGGCGCCGAAGGCCACCACCCAGATCACCCAGACCTTCAACCTGAACTCGACCAACACCACGCCGACGGTCACGCCGTTCAACGCTGCCGACCCGACTACCTATAACTCCTCGACCTCGGTGAACATCTACGACAGCCAGGGCAATGCCCACGTGCTGACGCAGTACTTCACCAAGACCGGTGCGAACAGTTGGACCATGAACGTGCTGGTGGATGGCCGTAACCCGGCCAACCCGACCGACGACGCCACCGCCATCACCGCGGCGACCACCGCTGCCGGCGCAGCGGGTGCCGATGCGGCAAGCGTTGCCGCCGCGGTCACCGCATCTGGCGCCTCGGCTGCCGCGATTGCCGCCGCCAATGCCGCTGCCGGTGCGGCCGGGGCCACCCCCGCGAGCGTCCTGGCCGCCGTCAGTGGCATGGGCAGCAGCCCGTACCAGGTCGACATGACCTTCAGCCCGGCCGGCCAGTTGCTGACCCAGACTCCGGTGAACAACACCACCGGCAACGCCTTCAGCGTCAACCCAACCGACGGCACCCTGGTGATGGGCGATTGGGTTCCGGCGATCTCCGACGGCAAGACGCCGGCGACCTGGAGCGCCAACGGCGCCACCGCCAACGCTGGCGGCGTCACGCTGGACCTGCGCAAGTCGACCCAGTACGCCACCGCCTTCGCGGTGAACAGCGTCAACCAGGACGGCTACACCACCGGCCAGCTTTCGGGCCTGGAGATCGACGACCAGGGCAACATCTTCGCGCGCTACACCAACGGTCAGTCCAAGGTGCAGGGGCAGGTGGTGCTGGCGAACTTCGCCAACGTCCAGGGCCTGACGCCGATCGGCAAGACCTCCTGGGTGCAGTCCTCCGAGTCCGGCGAGCCGGTGATCGGTACTCCGCGCTCCGGCACCCTCGGCGCCCTGCAGTCCGGCGCGCTGGAAGCCTCCAACGTGGACCTGTCCAACGAACTGGTGGATCTGATCGTGGCGCAGCGCAACTACCAGGCCAACGCCAAGACGATCCAGACCGAAGACGCCGTCACCCAGACCATCATCAACCTGCGCTAAGGCCATTGCCCGCGACCTTATATAAGGCCACGGGCGAATGGGGGCGCCGGCAATGCCGCGGCGATACGGGCGGCAAATCCCCTTTGCCGGTGGCGGCAGACCCTCGCCGCCACCGGCCTCGACAGGCTCCTTCGGGAGCCTTTTCTTTTTTAAAATCCTTTAAAAACAGCAGCTTGTAAGATTTTTTCGACTCTGGCACGGCGCTTGCTGAATAGCCTTCATGACACCCGCGACCGGCAATCTGCGCGGGCCTGGAGGATTCGATGGACAAGATGCTGTATGTGTCGATGAGCGGAGCGAGCCAGAACACCCTGGCCATGCGCGCTCATGCCAACAACCTGGCGAACATCTCTACCAACGGCTTCCGCCGTGACTTCGAGCAGGCACGCTCGATGCAGGTGTTCGGCGACAGTTTCCCGGCGCGGGTCTACGCGATGAGCGAGCGTCCGGCCACCGACTTCTCCGCTGGCAGCCTCCAGGAAACCGGCCGTGACCTCGACGTCGCCGCCAAGGGCGACGCCTGGATCGCCGTGCAGGCTCCCGATGGCGGCGAAGCCTACGTGCGCACCGGTAGCCTGGAAATCGACGCCCTCGGCCAGCTGCGCACCGGCGATGGCTTGCCGGTGATCGGCAACGGTGGGCCGATTGCCGTGCCGCCGCAGGAAAAGATCGATATCGGCGAGGACGGCACCATCAGCATTCGCGGCCTGGGCGACAACCCCAGCGTCGTCGCCGAGGTGGACCGCATCAAGCTGGTCACCCCGGATCCGAAGCAACTGGAGAAGGGCGCCGATGGCCTCGTGCGCATCAAGCAGCAGCCCGGACAGCCGGCGGCGCAGGCCGATGCCAACGCCAGGATCGAGTCGGGTTTCCTCGAAGCGAGCAACGTCAACGCGGTGGAAGAGATGACTTCGATCCTCTCTCTGTCCCGCCAATTCGAGCTTCACGTAAAGATGATGCGCACTGCCGAAGACGATTCGGCGGCAATGGCGCGGGTTTTGCAATTTAGCTAATCACCAGATCGAGGCGCCATGAATCCGGCGCCCGAGGAGAACGACGATGCTTCCGGCACTGTGGGTCAGCAAGACGGGTCTTTCGGCCCAGGACATGAACCTGACCACCATTTCCAACAACCTGGCGAACGTTTCGACCACGGGCTTCAAGCGCGACCGCGCGGAGTTCCAGGACCTGCTGTACCAGATCAAACGTCAGCCGGGCGCCAACTCCACCCAGGACAGCCAACTGCCTTCCGGCCTGCAGCTGGGCACCGGTGTGCGCATCGTCGGCACTCAGAAGAACTTCACCGAAGGCAGCCTGCAGACCACCGACCAGCCGCTGGATATGGCGGTCAACGGTCGCGGCTTCTTCCAGGTACTGATGCCGGACGGCACCGTCGGCTACACCCGTGACGGCAGCTTCCACCTGAATTCCGACGGTCAGATCGTCACCGCCAACGGCTATGCGCTGGAGCCGGCGGTGGTCGTGCCGAACGAGACCCAGACCTTCACCGTCGGCCAGGACGGCACCGTCTCCGTGACCACCAACGCCAACCCGCAGCCGCAGATCATCGGCAACATCCAGACCGCCGACTTCATCAACCCGGCAGGCCTGCAGGCGATCGGCAACAACCTGTTCCTGGAAACCGGCTCCAGCGGCGCGCCGCAGGTCGGCACGCCGGGCCTCAATGGCCTGGGCACCGTGCAGCAGAACACCCTGGAAAACTCCAACGTCAACGTGGTCGAGGAACTGGTGAACATGATCACCACCCAGCGCGCCTACGAGATGAACTCCAAGGTCATCTCCACCGCCGACCAGATGCTGTCCTTCGTGACCCAGAACTTGTAGTGAATAGCGGGCCCTCGGGCCCGCGCTGAAACCGTAGTCGCTCTCCCCGAGAGGTAGATGTAAATGAACCGTTCCCACCTCCTTCCGCTGCTGGCCATCGCCGCGCTGGCCGGGTGCGTAAGTCCTCCGCCGAAGCCGGACGACCCCTATTACGCTCCGGTGCTGCCGCGCACCCCGATGCCTGCCGCGCAGAACAACGGTTCGATCTACCAGGCCGGTTTCGACAACAGCCTCTATGGCGACCGCAAGGCCTTCCGTGTCGGCGACATCATTACCATCACCCTCAACGAGAAGACCCAGGCCAGCAAGAAAGCCAACTCCGACATTTCCAAGGACAGCAAGACCAAGCTGGGCCTGACCTCGATGTTCGGCGGCGGCCTGACCACCAACAACCCGGTCGGCAGCGGCGACCTCAGCCTGAGCGCCGAATACGGCGGCTCCCGCGATGCCAAGGGCGATAGCCAGGCAGGGCAGAGCAACAGCCTTACCGGTTCGGTCACCGTCACCGTGGCCGAGGTCATGCCCAACGGCATCCTGGCGGTGCGCGGCGAGAAATGGATGACCCTGAACACCGGCAACGAACTGGTGCGCATCGCCGGCCTGATCCGCGCCGACGATATCGCTACCGACAACACCGTGTCGTCCACCCGCGTGGCCGATGCGCGCATCACCTACTCGGGCACCGGCGCATTCGCCGACGCGAGCCAGCCTGGCTGGTTCGACCGCTTCTTCCTAAGCCCGCTGTTCCCGTTCTGAGGGTGATGACGATGATTGTCTCTGGAAGTGCGCTGGCAAAGATCGCGGAGAGAGTCCGCTTCCATGTCCTGGCGATGCTCTGTGTGCTGCTGGCGATGCCCGCCGCCCATGCCGAGCGCCTGAAGGACATCGCCACCATCCAGGGTGTGCGCAATAACCAGTTGATCGGCTACGGCCTGGTGGTCGGCCTCGACGGGACCGGCGACCAGACCACCCAGACGCCCTTCACCCTGCAGACCTTCAACAACATGCTGGCCCAGTTCGGCATCAAGGTGCCGGCCAACGTCGGCAACGTGCAGTTGAAGAACGTCGCGGCGGTATCGATCCATGCCGACCTGCCGCCGTTCTCCAAGCCGGGCCAGACCATCGACATCACCGTGTCCTCCATCGGCAACGCCAAGAGCCTGCGTGGTGGCAGCCTGCTGATGACCCAGCTCAAGGGCATCGACGGCCAGACCTACGCCGTGGCCCAGGGCAACCTGGTGGTGGGCGGCTTCGACGCCGAGGGCCGCGACGGCTCCAAGATCACCGTCAACGTACCGTCGGCCGGCCGTATCCCCGGCGGCGCCACGGTAGAGCGCGCGGTGCCGAGCGGCTTCGACCAGGGCAACAGCCTGACCCTCAACCTCAACCGCCCGGACTTCACCACCGCCAAGCACATCGTCGACCGCATCAACGAACTGCTCGGTCCGGGTGTGGCCCAGGCCATCGACGGCGGCTCGGTGCGCGTCAGCGCGCCGCTGGACCCGAACCAGCGCGTGGACTACATGTCGGTCCTGGAAAACCTCGAAGTGCAGAGCGGCGAGGCGGTAGCCAAGGTCATCATCAACTCGCGCACCGGCACCATCGTGATCGGCCAGAACGTGCGCGTGTCGCCGGCCGCCGTGACCCACGGCAGCCTTACCGTGACCATCACCGAAGACCCCATCGTCAGCCAGCCGGGCCCGTTCTCCAACGGCCAGACCGCCGTGGTGCCGCGCTCGCGGGTCAATGCTGACCAGGAAGCCAAGCCGATGTTCAAGTTCGGCCCCGGCACCACGCTGGATGAAATCGTACGCGCCGTGAACCAGGTGGGCGCCGCGCCCAGCGACCTGATGGCGATCCTCGAAGCCCTGAAACAGGCCGGCGCGCTGCAAGCCGACCTGATCGTGATCTGAGGGCGCTGCAATGGACGCGAAGCTGCTTTCCGCTGGTACCTCCGGCACCAACTCCGGGGCCTATACCGACCTCAACCGCCTGGCGCAACTCAAGAGTGGCGCCGGCCGCGACAGCCAGGCCAACATCCGCAAGGTCGCCCAGGAATTCGAATCGCTGTTCATGAACGAGATGCTCAAGTCGATGCGCTCGGCCAATGACGTACTCGCCGAAGGCAACTACATGAACAGCTCGACCACCAAGCAATACCAGGAAATGTACGACCAGCAGTTGTCCGTGAGCCTCTCCACCAAAGGGCACGGCATCGGTCTGTCGGACGTCATGACCCGTCAGTTGTCGCAGATGAATGGCGGCAAGCGCGCTGGCGCGAGCAACCCGTTCGCCAACGTCGCCGGCGCCAACTCGAAGCTCCACAGCACCTCCACCTGGCCCTCCACCAGTGGCGTCAACGCCAGTGGCAAGGCTTTGCCGCAGCCGCAGGAGGGCCGTGACGACTCCAAGCTGCTCAACGCCCGCCGCCTGGCCCTGCCGGGCAAGCTGGCCGACCGCGTGATGGCTGGCATCGTGCCGGGCGCTGCGACAGCGCCGGAGCGGGGCAGTCCGCTGGCCGGCAACGACTGGCAGACCGCCAGGTCCTACGCCAGCGCCGTGGACGCCATCGATGCCGCCGCCGGTGCCCAGGACGTCAGCGGCCGCCGCTACGCCCAGCCGCCATTGGCGCCGGGCAAGTCGGCGTTCGCCTCGGCCGACGAGTTCGTCGCCACCATGATGCCGATGGCGCAGAAGGCCGCCGACCGCATCGGCGTCGATCCGCGCTACCTGGTGGCCCAGGCCGCGCTGGAAACCGGCTGGGGCAAATCCATCATTCGCGACCAGGACGGCTCCAGCAGCCACAACCTGTTCGGCATCAAGGCCGGCTCCAGTTGGGGCGGCGACTCCGCGCGAGCGCTGACCAGCGAATACGAGAACGGCAAGAAAGTGAAGGAAGTCGCGGCGTTCCGCTCCTACGACTCCTTCGAGCAGAGCTTCAACGACTACGTGAGCTTCCTGCAGAACAACGACCGCTATTCGGACGCGCTGGGCTCCACCGAGCGCCCCGAGCAGTTCATGAAGGAACTGCAGCGCGCCGGCTATGCCACCGATCCGAACTATGCGCGCAAGGTCGCGCAGATCGCCAAGCAGATGCAGGTGTACCAGGCGGTCGCCGCGGCGGACACCCCGCCCCTGGGATAAGGACCAAGAACGATGAGCGATCTACTTTCCATTGGCCTGTCGGGCCTGCGTTCCAGCCAGACGTCGTTGACGGTGACCGGTCACAACATCACCAACGTCAACACGCCCGGCTACTCCCGCCAGCAATCGGTACAGCAGACCGGCATCCCGCAATACAGTGGTGCTGGCTACATCGGTTCGGGCAGCCAGGTGGTGGACGTGCGCCGGCTCGCCAGCGACTTCCTGTTCTCCCAGGTGCGCACCGCCACCAGCCAGGCCAATGAACTGAACGCCTTCCAGGGCCAGATCGAGCAGCTCGACTCGCTGCTGTCCGATACCACTACTGGCATCAGCCCGGCGCTGCAGAAGTTCTTCGCCGCGTTGCAGACCGCCGCTGCCAACCCGTCCGCCACCGAGGGTCGCGAGGCGCTGCTGGCCGAGGCGCAGGGCATCTCGAAGTCGTTCAACACGCTGTACGACCAACTGGACAAGCAGAACAGCCTGATCAACCAGCAGCTCGGTTCGCTGGCCAACCAGGTCAATTCCCTGGCGTCCAGCGTGGCCAGCTACAACGACGCCATCGCCAAGGCCAAGGCCGCCGGCGGCCAGCCCAACGACCTGATCGACGCCCGCGAAGAAACCATTCGCAAGCTCTCCGAGCTGATCGGCGTGCAGGCGGTGCCGCAGGACGACAACACCGTCAACCTGTTCATCGGCACCGGCCAGCCTCTGGTCGTGGGCAACACCACCTCGGCCCTGCAAGTGGTGCCAGGCACCAGCGACCCGACCCGTTTCCAGGTGCAACTGGTCAGCGGCAGCTCCGTGCAGACCATCACCAACCAGATTTCCGGCGGCCAGATGGGCGGCCTGATCGCCTACCGCGACACCGCGCTGGATGCCTCGTACAACAAGCTCGGACAGATCGCGCTGACCTTCGCCGACGCCGTCAACAAACAGCTCGGGCAGGGCCTGGACCTGGCCGGCAACGCGGGCAGCAAGCTGTTCGGTGACATCAACGACCCGACCATCACCGCGCTGCGGGTGCTGGCGCAGTCCACCAACACCGGCACCGTCAGCCCCAACCTGAACATCACTGACACCAGCAAGCTGGGCGCCAGTGACTATCGCCTGGAGTACGACGGCAGCAACTTCACCGCGCGCCGCCTGAGCGACAACGCCGCCATCAGCGTCACCGTGACCGGCACCGGCCCCTACACCCTCAGCTTCGCCGACGGCAGCGGGGCGGACCAGGGCTTCCAGGTGACCATGAACTCGCTGCCGCCGGCCGGCGACGGCTTCACCCTGCAGCCGACCCGCCGTGGCGCCGCCGACATCGATACGGTGCTGACCAAGGCCGACCAGTTGGCCTTCGCCGGCACTGCGCGCAGCGAAGCCACCACCAACAACCGTGGCTCGGGCGCCATCGGCCAGCCCAAGCTCACCAACGGCCCGTCTCCGGTAGTGGTCAGCGACCTGCAGAATCTGTTCGGCGCCAACGGCCTGACGCTGAGCTTCGACGCCGCCACCAACTCCCTGACCGGTACGCTGCCGCCGGGCGCGACGCTCAGCTACCTGTCGCCCTCGACCACCGGGCTGACCTCCGGGCAGACCAACACCATGCGCCTGGACTACACCGACCCGGGCACCGGCAACAGCTACAGCTACGAATTCACCTTGAGCGGCGTGCCCCAGGCCGGCGACAGCTTCACCCTGGGCATGAACAGCAAGGGTATCTCCGACAACAGCAACGCCCTGGCGCTTTCCGCGTTGCAGAGCAAGGCCACGGTGGGCGGCACCGGCAGCACCGGCGCCAGCTTCAACGACGCCTATGGCGGCCTGGTGGAGCGCATCGGCACGCTGACTGCGCAGGTGCGCAACAATGCCGACGCCAGCATCACCGTGCTCAAGCAGGCGCAGGACAGCCGCGACTCGCTGTCGGGCGTGAACCTGGACGAAGAGGCGGCCAACCTCATCCAGTTCCAGCAGTACTACAGCGCATCGGCGCAGGTGATCCAGGTCGCCCGCTCGCTGTTCGATACGCTGATCGGCGCGTTCCGCTGATAGAGGACTCGACCATGCGAATTTCCACCATCCAGGCATACAACAACTCGGTCAGCGGCCTGCAGCGCAACTACTCCAGCGTCACCCGCACCCAGGAGCAGATCAGCACCGGCAAGCGCATCCTCACTCCGGCCGACGATCCCGTCGCCTCGGTGCGCCTGCTGCAACTGAGCCAGGAGCAGGCGCTCAACGACCAGTACAAGTCGAACATCACGGCGGCGAAGAACAGCCTGACTTCCGAAGAGGCGGTGCTGCAATCGGTGGGCAACGTCATCCAGCGCATCCGCGAGATCGCCGTCGAGGCCGGCAACGGCGCGCAGGATTCCTCCGACAAGAACTCGCTGGCCACCGAACTCGCGCAGCGCGAGGACGAGCTGATGAACCTGCTAAACAGCAAGGACGCCAGCGGCAAGTACCTGTTCTCCGGCAGCCAGGGCGACACCCAGCCCTTCGTGCGCAACCCGGACGGCACCTATACCTACCAGGGCGATGAGAGCCAGCGCCAGGTGCAGATCGCCAGTAGCACCTTCCTCGGCATCAGCGACAGCGGCAAGCTGCTGTTCGACAGCGCCAACAACGTCAACCGCGTGACCACCGGCAGTGGCGGCACCAACACCGGCACCGGGCGCATCTCGCTGGGGCTGGTGAACGACAAGCAGGCCTACGACGGCACCTTCCCCTCGAGCGTGCCGCCGGCCGCCACCGATGGCATCGGCATCCGCTTCCTCGACGACAAGAACTACGAGGTCTACGACCTCAACGACCCGGCCCTGCCGGGCAGCTACACGCCGCTGAAGACCGGGGCCATCGACGACAACCCGCAGACCAACGACTTCATCGAGTACGGTGGCGTGAAGGTGCAGATCGATGGCAAGCCCGCGACTGGCGACACCTTCACCATCAACCGCGACCCGTCCACCGAGAAGAAGGGGCTGCTCAACGTGGTCGCCGACCTGCGCAAGGCACTGTCGAGCGCGACCGACGACCAGGAAGGCAACTACCGGATCCGCGACGCCACCGCCGTGGCCATCTCCAACCTCGACTCGGTGAACACTCAGGTGCTTTCCGGGCAGGGCAAGATCGGCGCGCGGCTCAACGTGATCGACTCCACCGAGACCTTCATCGACGACGTGAAGCTGGTGAACACCGGCGTGATCTCCGACCTCCAGGACCTGGACTACGCCGAAGCGCTGTCGCGCCTGTCGATGCAGTCCACCATCCTCCAGGCGGCACAGCAGAGCTACGTGAAGATCAGCGGGCTGAGCCTGTTCAACTACCTCAACTGAGTACCGCGGAGCGTCGATGAGTAAGGACCGTTTCGCCGACTATCGCCAACTGGGTTACGACGACTTCCGCCAGTTGGCGTCGCGCGACGACCTGAGCCTGCACCAGAAGATCGGCTTTCCCAACGAGTATCGCGAAGGGTTTGCCCAGGTGATTCTCGCCGACGTGCGCGCCAAGCTGCCGGCGCTCGACCGTCCTGCCGCAGTCGTGCTGGATATCGGCGCCGGTTGCGGCGAGCTGGCGTTGCAGATGCAACGCCAGGCCCGGGTGCTTGAGCAGCGCCTGCTGCTCAACGACTCCGCCGAGGTGCTGGCGGCCCTGCCCGAATCGGCGGGCAGCCAGAAGGTGGCGGGGCGCTTCCCCGAGGAGTTGGGCGAGTATCTCGATGGCTGGCGCGGCGGTTTCGACGCGGTGCTCTGCTACAGCGTGTTCCAGTACGTCTTCGCCGAGGGTAGGCCGTTCGATTTCCTCGACCAGGCACTGGCCCTGCTGGCGCCTGGTGGCCGCCTGCTGATCGGCGACCTGCCCAGTTCGGGTATGCTCCAGCGCTTCCTCGCCTCCGACAGCGGCAAGGCTTACCACCGCCAGTACAGCGGGCGCGACGAAGACCCCGAGGTCCACTTCAATCGACTGCAGCCGGGCCGGATCGACGATGCGGTGCTTCTGGGCCTGATGGCGCGTGCGCGCGCCGCCGGCTTCGACGCCTGGCTGGTGCCGCAGCCGTCTTCGCTGCCAATGGCCAACCGTCGTGAAGACCTGCTGTTCCAGCGCCCCGGAGCACGGCCATGAGCCACAAGCTGATCATCGCTGGCGACAGCGCGTTCGCCGAGATCGCCTACGAATACTTCACCCACGATTCGGAGTACGAGGTGGTGGGTTTCACCGTGGAGCGCGACTACCTGCGCAAGACAGAGCTGTTCGGCCTGCCGGTGGTGCCGTTCGAGGATCTGGAAGCGCATTTTGCGCCAGCGCAGCATGCGTTCTTCGCCGCGGCCACCTACACCCAGCTCAACCGCTTGCGCACGCGCCTGTATCTCGATGCCAAGGCTCGTGGCTACACGCCGGCCAGCTACATCAGTTCGCGCGCCTTCCTCTGGCGCAACGTGACGCTGGGCGAGCACTGCTTCATCTTCGAAGACAACACCGTGCAACCCTTCGTTGGCATTGGCGACAACGTGGTGCTGTGGAGTGGCAACCACATCGGCCACCACAGCCGTATCGGTGACAACTGCTTCATCGCCTCCCATGCCGTGGTGTCGGGATTCTGCGAGATCGGCGCTAACTGCTTCCTCGGCGTCAATGTCACGCTGGTGAACAACATCCGAATCGGTGACGACTGCCTGATCGGTGCCGGTGCGCTGGTGGCCAAGGATGTCGAGGAGGACAGTCTGGTGAAGACTGCGCCCGGCAGTGCAGGTCCCAGCGCACGCCGCTATTTCAAGGTCAGGGACTGATGCGCTGGCGCAAGCTGGGGCTGATTCCATCGCCGCGCGTTGGCGACTGGGCGGTGAGCCACGCGATGATCCCAACCCCGGTGCTGCTGGCGGATCGTATCCGCCTCTACGTGTCCTGCCTGGACGGGCAGGGTATCGGCCGGCCCGGCTATGTCGAGGTAGCGCTCGACGACCCCACGCAGGTACTGCATGTCTGCGCCGAGCCGCTGCTGGATGCTGGCCGTCCGGGTACCTTCGATGAGAACGGCGCGGTGGTGTGCTCGGTCGTCCCTGGCCCCGTACCGGGCCAGTGGCTGATGTACTACGTAGGCTTCGAGCTGGGTACGCGGATTCGCTATCGGCTGCTCACCGGTATCGCCCTGAGCGACGACGACGGCCAGACCTGGCGCCGCTGGCGCGAGACGCCCGCGCTTGAGCGCAGCCCGAAGGAGCTGTTCTTCCGCTGCGGGCCGTTCGTGCAGCGCGAGGCCGGCGGCTACCGCATGTGGTACATCGCTGGCAGCCAGTGGACCCAGGTGCAGGGCAAGCCGATGCCGGTTTACGAACTGCGCTACCTGGAGTCGCCCGATGGCCTTGTCTGGGGCGATACCGGCCAGTTGTGCATGGCGCTCGATCCCCAGCGCGACGAACACGGTTTCGGGCGTCCCTGGGTCATGCGCGAAGAAGGCCGATACCACCTGTATTACTCGATTCGCCGCGCATCGCTCGGGGCTTACCGGCTGGGTTTCGCAACGTCCGTGGATGGCCTGGACTGGCGGCGCGACGATGCCGCGATGGGGCTGGATGTGTCGGCTGAAGGCTGGGACAGCCAGGCGATCATGTATGCCGCCGCGTTGCGTGTGGGCCAGCGCACCTACTGCTTCTACAACGGCAACGACTTCGGCCGCGACGGCATCGGCGTCGCCGTGCGAGACGACGCATGAAGGCCGTCCGTTATGACGCCAGCCTGCATCGCGGCCTGTGGGATGATGCCGTGCGTGCCGCACGCAATGGCGTGTTCCTGTTCCAGCGCGGCTACATGGATTACCACGCCGGCCGTTTCGAGGATTGCTCACTGCTGTTCGTCGATGGCGACGAGCGCATCAGCGCCATCCTGCCGGCCAACCGCCAGGATGGTGTGCTGCACAGCCATGCCGGCCTCACCTTCGGCGGGTTGCTGCTGGCGCCGGAAACCGGGCAGCGGCAGGTGATGGATATTTTCGAGTGCCTGCTGGACAGCCTGTCGGCGCTGGAGGTAGCCGAGCTGCGCTACAAGTGCGTGCCGGCCATTTACCACGTGCGCCCGTGCGAAGAGGATCGCTATGCGCTGTTCCGCTTCGGCGCAGAGCGTTATCGGTGCGACCCGAGCAGTTGCCTGGCACCGGCAGACCTGGATCTGTCGAGCCGTCGCCGGCGTGGCCTGGGCAAGGCCCGCAAGCAGGTTCTGGAGGTGCGTGAAAGCACCGACTGGCGCGGCTTCTGGTCTGTGCTGCGGGAGAATCTTGCCAGCCGCCACGACACGGCTCCGGTGCACAGCGAGGCGGAAATCGAGCTGCTCGCCTCGCGATTCCCGCAGGCCATCCGCCTGTTCGGCTGCTTCGCCGGCGAGCGCTGGCTGGCCGGCAGCGTAATCTACGACAGCGGCCAGGTGGCGCACGCCCAATACATTGCGTCCACTGCGCAAGGGCGCGAGAGCGGCGCCCTCGACCTGCTGTTCACCATGTTGGTTTCGGATGTCTTCGCCCGCAGCCCGTGGTTCGACTTCGGCATTTCCAGCGAAGCCCAGGGGCTTCGCCTCAACGAGGGGCTGATCGACTTCAAGGAAGGCTTCGGCGCCCACACCATCGTTCATGAATTCCATTGTCTGAGGCGGGGCTGAGCATGTCCTTGCAACACGTACGCATCATCGACCTGCCGCGCATCCTCGACCCGCGGGGCAACCTGACCTTCATCGAGGGCGGCAACCATGTGCCGTTCGACATCAAGCGTGTCTACTACCTCTACGATGTGCCGGGCGGTGCCCATCGCGGTGGCCACGCCCATCGCGAGCTGCACCAGCTGATCATCGCGATGTCCGGCAGCTTCGACATCCTGCTCGACGACGGCAAGACCCGCTTCAAGTACCACCTCAACCGCTCCTACTACGGCCTGTACATCCCGCCGATGATGTGGCGCGAGATCGACAACTTCTCCTCCGGCTCGGTGTGTATGGTGCTGGCCTCCGCACCGTTCGACGAGGCCGACTACTACCGCGACTACGCGGAATTTCAGCACGATGTGCTCGGCAAGCCGGCATGAAGGTAGCGTTCCTCGACCTCCACGCCATCAACGCCCGCTACGAGTCGCGGATCAAGGCGGCGATGGAGCGCTGCTTCGACAGCGGCTGGTATGTGCTCGGGCGCGAGGTACAGGCCTTCGAAGCCGCCTTCGGCAACTACTGCGGAGGTCGCAGGGCGGTAGGCGTCGGCAATGGCCTGGACGCGTTGACGCTGGCCTTGCGTGCGCTGGGCATCGGGCCGGGCGATGAGGTCATCGTGCCCGGCCACACATTTATCGCCACCTGGCTTGCGGTCACTGCCGTAGGGGCCGAGCCGGTGCCGGTGGATGTCTGCGAGCATTCCGCCAACCTCGACCCGATGCTGATCGAGCGCGCGATCACGCCGCGTACCCGTGCGATCCTGCCGGTGCACCTTTACGGCCATCCCGCGGATATGCCCGCTATTCTGGACATCGCCAGCGCCCACGGTCTGGCGGTGCTGGAGGATGCCGCGCAGGCTCATGGCGCGCGGCTGCACGGCAGGGTGTGCGGCAGCTTTGGCGACATGGCCGGCTTCAGTTTCTACCCCGGCAAGAATCTTGGCGCGCTGGGTGATGGCGGCGCGGTGGTATGTGCGAGCGATGCCCTCGCCGAGCGGGTGGAACGCTTGCGCAACTATGGCTCGCGGGTGCGTTATGCCCACGAGGAGCTGGGCTGCAACTCGCGCCTGGACGAGCTGCAGGCGGCCATTCTCAACGTCAAGCTCGATGCGCTGGAAGCCGAGAACCAGCGTCGCCGGCAGATCGCCGCGCGCTACGCGCAGGGGCTCGCCGGCCTGGCGGAACTCGGGCTGCCGGCCACCGCGGAGGGCGCGGAGCCGGTGTGGCATCTGTACGTGGTGCGCAGCGCGGAGCGCGATGCCCTGCAGGCGTACCTGGCTGCCCATGAGGTGCAGACCCTGATCCATTACCCCACGACTCCGCACCGCCAGCCTGCCTATCAGGGGACGCCTGCGGCCGCCTGCGCGGTGCCGGTCAGCGAACGGCTGGCCGCCAGCGTGCTGAGCCTGCCGATGGGCTCCCATCTCGATGATGCCCAGGTCGACCGGGTCGTCG
Organism: Pseudomonas triclosanedens; assembly: GCF_026686735.1. Taxonomy (NCBI): domain Bacteria; kingdom Pseudomonadati; phylum Pseudomonadota; class Gammaproteobacteria; order Pseudomonadales; family Pseudomonadaceae; genus Pseudomonas; species Pseudomonas triclosanedens. Next base: position 2,093,306 of record NZ_CP113432.1, read on the forward strand.
ATGTCATTCACCAGTTCTACGAGCGGCGCAGCGCATGAGTCAGCCCACGGTCAGTGTCTTCATCCCGTCCTATAACTACGAGCGCTACATTGCCGAGGCGATCGACTCGATCCTTGCCCAGACCTGGCAGGACTGGGAGCTGGTGATCGTCGATGACGCTTCCACCGACGGCAGCCGGGCGTTGATCGAGCGCTACGTCGAGCGCTATCCGCAGAAGATTCGCGCGCATTTCCTCGAACAGAACGGCGGCCAGGCGCGCTCGGCGCGGCTGGGGCTGCAACTGTGCCGGGGTCGCTACATCTCCTTCCTGGCCGCCGACGACGTGGCGACGCCGCAGCGCCTGGAGCAGGGCGTGGCGTTGCTGGACAGCCGCCCGGATGTCGCGGCTGCCTTCTCCAGGGTCGGCGCCATCGATGCGCAGGGCAGGGAGCTCCAGGTGGAGACGGTGTTCAACAAGGACTTCTCGTCCATGCGCCAGGAGCTGCTCGCCGGCAATTTCCTCTGCGCGACGTCCACCATCGCCCGCCGCGACGTACTGCTGGCCGAGGGCGCCTGGAATTCCGAGCTGCGTGCAGTGGAGGACTACGACCTGTGGGTACGCCTGCTGGCGCGGCACGAACTGGTGCGTGTCGACGAGGTCTGGGTCAAGTACCGTCTGCACGACAGCAACCTGAGCAGTATCACCAACCTAGACGGCGTTCGTGCCAATGCGCGCTACGAGACGCTGATGGTGGCGCTCAGCGCCATCGATCTGTGGCCTATCGAGAAGATCTTCGATTTCGTGCATGCGCCGGGTACTGCCGGCCACGAGCTGGAAGTGGGGGCTGCCCGGTTGAGTCTGGCCCGGCATTGCCTGCAACTCGATCAGCAGTACTGCGGCCGCCCGCTGCTGGGCACCGGCAAGGCTTATGCGCTGGCGCTGCAGGTTTCCCTGGCCACGCCGGATCACCCGGAGCTGCCAGGTGTTCTCGCAGCCATCTATGCCGCACTTGGCGACCAGCCGCGTGCCCACGGCGAGCGCTCGATGCTCGCTCGTGACTGGCTGGCGCAGCCCCGTTCCGACGCGCCGTGCTTCAGCTACGACCGCTGGATCGCGGAGCGCGTGGTGGACGAGTCCGCTCCCTCAGTGGAAGCGCTGGTGCAGCACTTGGCGCCAGCCTTCGATTTCCGTATCGAGATCCTCGCGGCAGACGGTGCGGTCGAGGCGGTGGAGCGCACGCTCGCCAGCCTGGCCCGACAGCAGGGTGGCTTCAATCTCGCGGTGCGCGTGCACGGCCTGACGGAAGCGCCGCGGCGGGTCGCCGGGCTGGCCATCGAGTGTTGCCCGCAGGGCGAGGAATGGGTCGAACGCATCAACACCGGGCTTCAGGATGCGCCTTCGGGCTGGCTGGTACTGCTGGAGGCTGGCGATCAACTGGTCGACCATGCGCTGGTGCTGCTGGCCGAGCGTGCCCAGGCGGAGCCGGGCATGGCCTGCTGTTACTTCGATCAGGACCAACTCGTGGACGGCGTGCCGAGCGCGCCGGTGTTCAAGCCCGACTTCAATCTGGATCTGCTGCGCAGCTATCCCTATGTCGGAGCCTGCGTGGCACTCGACGCGAGGGCGCTGTCCGAGCTGGGTGGCCTGAACCCGGAGCATGGGCGTCTGGCCACGGTGGACCTGTTCCTGCGCGCGGCGGAGACCAGGGGGCTGGACAGCATCGGCCACATCGCCGAAGTGCTGGTTCATGGCGAGCGTTCCCTGGGGCAATGGCTGACCGATGAGCGCGTGGTCGCCGAGGTGCCGCGCGTGGTGTCCGCACACCTCCAGCGCCTGGGGGTGCCGCATCGCATCGAGCCGGGCGTGCTGCCGATGATCAACCGGGTCACCTACGACTACCCGGAGCAGCCGCTGGTCTCCATCCTCGTACCTACCCGCGACCAGTTGCCGCTGCTGCAGCGCTGCGTGGAGAGCCTGCTGGATAAGACCCGCTACCGGCACTACGAGCTGCTCATCATCGACAACGGCAGCCAGGACGCAGATGCGGTGCAGTGGCTGGCCGGTATCGATGCCCTGGATAGCGAGCAGGTGCGAGTGCTGCGTTATCCACAGCCGTTCAACTTCTCGGCGATGAACAATTTCGCCGCGCGGCAGGCGCGTGGCGAGTACCTGGTGCTGCTGAACAACGACACCGCGATCATCGATGGCGGCTGGCTCGATGCACTGCTCAACCACGCGCGGCGGCCCGAAGTCGGCGTGGTTGGCGCCAAGCTCTACTACCCCGACGGACGCATCCAGCATGGCGGCGTGGTGCTGGGGCTGAATGGCCCGGCGGACCATCCGTTCATGGGCGCGGAGCACAACGCGCCCGGCTACATGCACCGCCTGCTGGTGGACCAGAACTACAGCGCCGTCACGGCCGCCTGCCTGATGATTCGCCGCAGCCTCTACGATGACGTGCAGGGCATGGACGAGGTCGATTTCAAGGTCTCGTATAACGATGTCGACCTCTGTCTGAAAGCGCGCGAGGCCGGTTATCTCGCGGTATGGACGCCCTACGCCGAGGTACTGCACGAGGGCAGCGTGAGCCAGAAGCACGTCGACCCGGCAACCCAGGCGCAAAAGGCGCAGCGCTTCCAGGGCGAGCAGCAGGCGATGTACCGCAAGTGGTTGCCGCTGCTCGCGCGCGACCCGGCATATAACCGCAACCTCAGCCTGGGCCGCGCTGGCTTCGAGGTGGAGCTGACCCGCAACCTGGCGTGGCAGCCGTTCAGCCAGCCGCTGCGCCCGCGCGTGCTGTGTTATCCCGCCGACCACTTCGGCTGCGGGCATTACCGTGTGCGCCAGCCGTTCCAGAGCCTGCTGCGCCAGGACCTGATCGAGGGCGCGCTGAGCGAGAACCTGCTCGATGCAGTGGAGCTGGCGCGTTTCGAGGCCGATGTCGTGGTGTATCAGCGGCAGACATCGGATGCGCAGTTGGCGTCGATCGAGCGGACGCGGGGCCTGACCGGCGCCTTCCGCGTCTACGAGCTGGACGACTACCTGCCCAACCTGCCGATGAAGAACCTGCACCGCGAGGAGATGCCGAAGGATGTGCTGCGTTCGTTGCGTCGCGCGGTATCGATGATGGACCGCTTCGTGGTTTCCACCGCGCCGTTGGCGGAAGCCTTCGCCGACCTGCATGCTGACATCCGCGTGATGCCCAACCGCTTGCCGGTGGATTGGTGGGGTGGGCTTTCCAGTCAGCGTCGGGTTGGCCGCAAACCGCGTGTCGGCTGGGCCGGCGGAGTAGGGCATAGCGGCGATCTGGAGCTGATTGCCGATGTGGTTCGCGACCTGGCCGGGGAAGTGGAATGGGTGTTCTTCGGCCTCTGCCCCGACAAGCTGCGGCCCTATATCCACGAATGGCATCCGGGTGTGGCCATCGCCGATTACCCGGCTCGGCTGGCGTCGTTGAACCTGGATCTCGCCCTGGCGCCGCTGGAGCAGAACCGGTTCAACGAGTGCAAGAGCAACCTGCGCCTGCTCGAATACGGTGTGCTCGGCTTCCCGGTGATCTGCAGCGACATCCTGCCGTACCGAGGCGACCTGCCGGTGACCCTGGTGAAGAACCGCTACCGCGACTGGGTCGATGCGATCCGCGCGCACCTCGCCGATCTGGATGCCGCCGCGCGAGCCGGCGATGCCCTGCGGGAAGCGGTACGCCGGAACTGGATGCTCGATGGGGCGAATCTTCACGACTGGGCCAGGGTCTGGTTGCCCGACTGACATCGTTGCACTGAACGAAGGGACCGTGAGGTCCCTTTTTTCATGCCGCCGGGTGCGTTGGGGGCTAAAGATTCCGTTGCCTGCGCCGATGCTCCGGATGTCGGTACGCAAGTGCCTAAATTGATCTGGCAAGTCGCCTGAAGACCTCCGCGTGCGGTATGCAAGGGCTTGAAAAGCAAGAGGAAAAAAATCTTCCTGTTTTTTTCTAAAGCTCTTCGCGGGGGCGCCGATACAAAGGACGAATGCGAATTCTTGGGGTACCTGAGCAAGCAGGCCGAGATATCGCAAGCTCAGGAACGAACAGGACCACTGAAGGAGACCATCATGGCCCTTACCGTCAATACCAACATTGCTTCCCTGAACACCCAGCGTAACCTCAACGGTTCCTCGAACGCGCTGAGCACCTCGCTGCAGCGTCTGTCCACTGGTAACCGCATCAACAGCGCCAAGGACGACGCCGCCGGCCTGCAGATCTCCAACCGTCTGTCCAACCAGATCAGCGGCCTGAACGTTGCCACCCGCAACGCCAACGATGGCATCTCCCTGGCGCAGACCGCTGAAGGTGCCCTGCAGCAGTCCACCAACATCCTGTCGCGTATTCGTGACCTCTCCCTGCAGTCCGCCAACGGCTCCAACAGCGACGCCGACCGTGCCGCCCTGCAGAAGGAAGTGTCCGCCCAGCAGGCCGAACTGACCCGTATCGCCGACACCACCACCTTCGGTGGCCGCAAGCTGCTCGACGGTTCCTTCGGCACCTCCAGCTTCCAGGTCGGTTCCAACGCCTACGAAACCATCGACGTCAGCCTGCAGAACGCCTCGGCCAGCGCCATCGGCTCCTACCAGGTCGGCAGCGAAGGCGCCACCGCTGCCGCTACCGTAGCGGGCACTGCTTCTGCCAGCGGCACCGCCTCGGGCACCATCAATATCGTTGGCGGCGGCCAGACCAAGGCCATCAAGCTCGCCGACGGCGACAGCGCCAAGGTCATCGCCGACAAGATCGACGGCTCCATCCCGAACCTGTCCGCCCGTGCCCGTACCGAGTTCACCGCTGCTGTGAACGTGACCACCGGCAACAGCCTGAGCTTCGACGTGAAAGTCGGCAACAACACCGTGAACCTGGCAGGCGTTACCTCCACCCAGGACCTGGCTGACCAGCTGAACTCCAACGCCTCCAAGCTCGGCATCACCGCCAGCGTGAACGACAAGGGCGTGCTGACCGTCACCTCCGCCACTGGCGAGAACGTGTCCTTCAGCAACAAGACAGGTACCGGCACCGTCGACGTGGCCGTACGTGGCTCCAACGGCAAGTTCGAGGCTACCACCCACGACGTGCTGACTGCTGCCACCAGCACTGTCACCGGCTATGTCCAGTTGAACTCGCCGACCGCCTACTCGGTCAGCGGCACCGGCACCGAAGCTTCGCAGATCTTCGGTAACGCCAGCGCTGCCCAGAAGAGCACTGTCGCCAACATCGACATCTCTACCGCCGATGGCGCCCAGAACGCCATTGCCGTGATCGACAACGCCTTGGCCGCCATCGACGCCCAGCGTGCCGACCTCGGTGCTGTGCAGAACCGCTTCGACAACACCATCTCGAACCTGACCAACATCTCCGAGAACGTCGACGCAGCCCGTAGCCGCATCAAGGACACCGACTTCGCTTCGGAAACTGCAACCCTGTCGAAGAACCAGGTTCTGCAGCAAGCCGGTACCGCGATCCTGGCCCAGGCCAACCAGCTGCCGCAGTCTGTACTCAGCCTGCTCCGCTAAAGGTTGGCGGGTCTTCGATCCGACCACAGGAGGAAGGGGCAACCCTTCCTCCTTTTTGCCTTTTCGAAGGAGTGAACGATGGACGTTGGAAACATAGCCGGGCTTTCGGCGTTCAAGAGCGCCTCGCGCAGCGATCCCGCGCTCCCCGCAACCCCCGCTGCCGGCCGGCAGGAAGGGGAGGGTGAGCCGACGGAGCGCAGCGATTCGCGCGCGCGGCTGGACGCCGCCGTGTCGGATATCCAGAAGCATGTGCAGGGCGTACGCCGCAATCTCAATTTCAGCATCGACGACACGACCGGTGATGTAGTGGTCAAGGTCATCGATGGCGACTCCGGCAAGGTGGTGCGGCAAATTCCTTCCGAGGAAGTGCTGAAACTTGCCGCTCGACTCGACGATATGCGCAGCCTGATGTTCGAAGCCCAGGCATGACGCGGGATTGGTGAAGCTGGTACGGCAATTGCTCTATTTCGGGCAACCGCGCGACAGCGAATGATTTTTTGACGGAGGTGGGAGATGGCAGGTATTACCGGCCTGGGTTCGGGGCTCAATATCGACAGCATCGTGAGTTCGCTGGTGAATGCCGAAAAGGCACCCAAGCAGAACCAGATCGATACCCTGGAGAAGAAAACCACCACCCAGATCACCGCTATCGGTGGGCTCAAGAGTGCCATCAGCACTTTCCAGACCGCGCTGGGCAAGCTCAACACCATCAACCAGTTCCAGGCGCGCAGCTTCGCATCGTCCAACAACGACGTGCTCAAGGGCAGCGCCACCGAGAAAGCCGTTGCCGGCTCCTACCAGATCCAGGTAGAGCAACTGGCCGCCGCCAGCAAGATCGCGCTGGGCGCGGTGCCGGCCGACAGCAGCTCGACCTTCAACAGCGGCACGCTGAAGATTTCCCTGGGTGATGTGAAGCTCGACGACATCACCATCGATAGCAGCAACAACAGCCTGGCCGGCGTTCGCGATGCGATCAACAAGGCCGGCAAGAGCCAGGGCGTCACCGCCACCATCGTCAACGATGCGCAGGGCTCGCGCCTGGTGGTCTCCAGCAACAAGACCGGCGAAGGCAAGGACCTCAAGATCGAGGTTACCGACAGTGGCTCGGGCGGTACCCAGTCGCTGAGCAAGCTGGCGTTCGATCCGTCCACCGCTCCGGACCTGTCCAAGCTGACCG